>JBJEPK010000010.1:0-132083 GCA_051881195.1 Eubacterium sp.
GAATTGATCTGGCAGCTTAATTCTTTTTTGTGTCTACAAAGTATTGACTACTTTAAAGCAATATCCGTCCTTTTGTTATTTTGTATGTTCATCCAGTGTTAGGTAATACGCCTTGAGAAAATGGTCGGAAAAGTATCTGACCTCGTCCAAATCAATGTCTGCTATCTTTTGTTCCTGGCTTTTGAGAGCAATCTCAAACTCCTTATTGCCGGTACGATTTTCCTCAATGCACTTAATGAGAGCGCTGATTTTGTCAGCAGCCTTTACCAACGCCCATAGTTCTTTGTCACTATCCCGATGTTCAAAGAACGGACGATAGTCCTCCTTAAACTCATCCGGCAGCATATCCAACAATCTGTTACCGGCGATGGCCTCAATTTCCTTGTACACATTCTTTATGTCGTCGTTATAGTATTTTACGGGAGTGGGCATATCGCCTGTGATAACCTCGGTGGTATCGTGGTAAAGAGCCAGCAGAGCCACCCTGTTTTCGTCATAAGATTTGCCGAATTTTTTGTTGCCAATCAGCGCCAGTGCGTGAGCAATAACAGCTACATTATGGCTATGCTCGGCAATATTCTCCTTACTGCTGTTATACATCAGAGCCCAACGATCAATCATCTTCATACGATTGACCATAGCAAAGAAATTATAATTTTCGCTCATATATTATTCATCCTTGCTGTCAATATTAAGTCCCAGTTCGTCCAGTTGAATATCATCTATAGTGGATGGAGCGCCGCTCATAGGCTCGGATGCATTCTGCACCTTGGGGAATGCAACAACATCACGCAGGCTGTCGGCACCGCAAATCAGCATAGCCAATCTGTCAAGGCCGATACCCATACCACCGTGAGGCGGTGCAGCATAATGATATGCGTCCACCAGAAATCCAAACTTGGCGTCAATCTCCTCCTGCTCCATACCCAACAGCTCAAACATCTTGTTCTGCAGCTGACAATCGGTAATTCTCATAGAGCCGGAGGATAACTCTGTTCCGTTGAGAACAAGGTCAAAAGCCTGAGCCTTTACCTTGGATTTGTCAGTATCCAGGTACTGAATACTATCCTCCATAGGCATGGTAAACGGATGATGAGCAGCAACCCACTCTCCTGTGTCCTCATCCATCTCAAAGAAAGGCATCTCGGTAATCCAAAGATAATTCCACTTACCCTCCGGGATAATGCCCAGCTCCTTAGCTACTACCAGACGGAGGGCACCCATAATGGTAAGCGCCTTGCGTGTCTTGTCGGAAATGATGAATACAACATCCCCCTGCTCTGCACCCAACTGCTGTAACAGTGAATCCAGTTCGCCCTCCTTTAGGAATTTACCAAAAGAGCAATTAGGCTCAGCATCAGCCCATCTAATATAAGCCAAACCGCCGGCACCAATACCCTTTGCGTGCTCGGTGAGCTTGTCAATCTTTTTGCGGCTATATGTAGCGGCAGCATTCTTGGCAACAATTGCTTTTACTGCGCCACCGTTAGAAATAGCGTTCTTGAACACGACAAAATCAGTGGTGTCCGCCCAGTCGCTAATATCCTCAATCAGCATTTCAAAGCGAGTATCCGGCTTGTCCGAGCCATACCTGTTCATAGCCTCGGCAAATGTCATACGAGGCAATGGAGCAGGAACATCAACATTGATAGTCTCTTTCATAAGACGGGAAATAAAGCCCTCTGCCATACTCATAATGTCGTCGCAATCAACAAAGGACATCTCCAAGTCAATTTGGGTAAACTCCGGCTGACGGTCTGCACGCAAATCCTCGTCACGGAAGCAACGGGCCAACTGAATATATCTGTCAAAGCCGGCAATCATTGTCAACTGCTTGTAAATCTGCGGTGACTGCGGCAGAGCATAAAATTTGCCGTTGTGGATACGGGATGGAACAACGTAGTCACGAGCACCCTCGGGTGTGGACTTAATCATCATTGGAGTCTCTATCTCGATAAAATCGTTGGAATAGAAATAATCTCTGGCAATCTGTGCAATCTTGTGGCGCATGAGAATATTCTTTGTCAGCTTTTCGTTACGAAGATTCAAATAACGGTACTTGAGGGTGACATCGTCGCCAACCTTCTCGCTCTTTTCTATCTCAAAAGGAGGGGTGTCAGCCTTGGATACAATACGAAAATCAGTAACAATAACCTCAATATCGCCGGTAGGTATATCCTTGTTTTTGCTTTCACGCTCTGCAACTGTGCCAACGGCAGCCACAACATATTCGCTGCGTACACTCTGAGCCTTGGCAAAAATCTCTCTGTCAGTGTGGTCATTAAAGGACAACTGGATAATGCCGGTTCTGTCTCTCAAATCAATAAAAATAAGGTTACCCAAGTCTCTCTGACGCTGTACCCAACCAAAAACTGTGATGGTGTCGCCAACATTTTTTATACCAAAATTAGCACAATAGTCTGTGCGTTTTAGTCCCTTGATGGAATCACTCATTCTCGTTACCTCCCAAAAACAGTGAGCCAAAATCAAAAGCCTCGCCGTTAATTTCTAAGTCCTTTAGTGCATCCTGCATACTGATGTCATAAAATCCGGAAACAAAGGTGGTAAGAGCAATATCGGTGCTATCGCCGGTGGACATATTCTTCAGTTTAGCAACGCCCTGCTCCACCTCATTGTCACCAATTACAACATTGAACTTTGCTCCCAACTTGTCAGCATACTTCATCTGTGCACGCAGAGAACGGCCATTAAGGTCGTACATTGCAGAAAATCCCTCTGCTCGCATATCCTTAGCTATCTCGATGGCCTTAAGCGTTGCCTTGTCGCCCATAGCTACAATAAACAGGTCAGGCTTATTTTCTTCCGGATAAGGACAACCCTGTGCATCCATAACCAGCTGAAGTCTCTCCAAGCCCATACCAAAACCAAGGGACGGTGTCCTCTGTCCGCCAAGCTCCTCAATAAGGCCGTCATATCTGCCACCGCCGCAAACAGTACCCTGTGAACCGATAGCATCGGATACATACTCAAACACGGTCTTTGTGTAATAGTCTAGACCTCTGACAATTTGTGGATTGACAATATACTCAATATTCATAGCGTCAAGATACTTCTTGACTGAGTCAAAATGCTCTTTGCACTCATCACAAAGATAATCCAATACAACCGGTGCGCCCTTTGCAATTTCGCTGCACACCGGACTCTTGCAGTCCAAAATACGCATTGGATTACGTTCCAACCGCTCACGACAGGTATCACAAAGCTCACTCTCACGGGATGAAAAATACTCCTTGAGTGCCTTGTGGTATTCTGCACGGCAGGTAGGACAGCCGATGGAGTTAATCTCCAGGTGCAAATCCTTAACCTCCAGTTCGTCAAACACCTGCTTAGCAAGAGAAATCATCTCTGCATCAGCAAGTGGTGATGTGGCGCCAAAGCACTCGATACCGAACTGATGGAACTCACGCAATCTGCCTGCCTGTGGCTTTTCGTACCTGTAACATGATGTCAGATAACATACCTTTTGGGGCAATGCCTCATTGCACAGACCATTCTCAAGAAATGACCTGGCTGCACCGGCTGTACCCTCCGGACGCAGGGTTATGGAACGACCACCCTTGTCATCAAAGGTGTACATCTCCTTTTGTACCACATCAGTGGTATCGCCAACGCCTCTTTGGAATAACTCGGTATGCTCAAAAACAGGAGTTCTAATCTCCTTGTATCCAAACTTTTCTGCCACTCCAAGGCAGGTTGATTCTATGTATTGATTTTTGTATGCCTCTGTTGGCAATACATCCTTGGTGCCCTTAATTGCTTTTGTTATAAGTGCCATAAAAATCTCCTATATTACAGTGCGTTAGGGTGACAGCAAAACTGCCACCCTTAAATTCTCTTTTATTTCAATTATTGCTGAAAGTTGTTGCCGCCGTTGTATCTAGGGTTAACAATCTCCCTCCACTCAAAGTCACCGCGTTCTACGCCACGAATAAGTGCCTCGGCTGTGGCAATGTTGGTGGCAAATGGGATATTGTGAACGTCGCACAAACGCAACAGGTCATTGTCATTAGGCTCGTATGGCTTTGGGTTAAGTGGGTCGCGGAAGAATATAAGCAAATCAATCTCGTTACAAGCAATACGGCTGGCAATCTGCTGGCCACCGCCCTGTGCGCCACTGAGGAAACAATTAATATTAAGGCCGGTTGCCTCTTTTACTAACTTACCGGTTGTACCTGTAGCACACACATCGTGTCTGCTGATAATGCCGCAATACGCAATACAAAACTGTACCAGCAATTCTTTTTTTGCATCATGTGCAATTAAAGCAATGTTCATAGCCTCTTCCCTCCAAAATTTGCCATAGGGTTATTTTTTATTTATATATAATATCACAAAGTATTACAATACACAAGAATTTTTTACAGCAAAGTTCCCTCCTGCTGTGCATTCTTTGCATCAGTATTATTGCTGTAGTAATAATCAATAACGCTGGAAGTTATCTTGGCTGTGGATGAACCGGAACCGGCGTACTCAATTACCGAGGATACAGCAATCTCTGGATTATCATACGGTGCGTAGGTAATCAGAAATCCGTTGTTATGCTTAACGCCCTTAACAACTACCTGGGAAGTACCTGTCTTGCAGGCCACCTTTGTGTCAATACGGCCAAACACCTCGCTGGGGCCACCCTGAGTAGCTACCTTGCGCATACCTCTTTTTACCATAGCCATATTGTTGGGGCTAATATCCACATTACGCACAACATTAGCGCCGGTCTCGGTAACAATACCGGTGGATTGGGATATTCTGCTCTTTACAAAATGCATTTGGTATCTTTTGCCGCCATTAGCAATGGTAGCACAGTAATTACATAACTGTAACGGAGTAAACAGATTGTCCGACTGGCCGATAGCGGCCTGTACCGTATCTCCGGGATTCCATACCATATCCCACTTTTTACGGTATTCCGGGCCTGCAAGGATGCCTTTTGACTCCGGAATCTCCACTCCTGTTTTTTCTCCAAGACCAAACATAGAGCCGTACATATTCATTCTCTCAATACCCAGCCTTCTGGCGCAGTTATAAAAATAAATATTGCATGAGTGTTGCAGCGCTCCCTCAACATTAAGTGAGCCATGAGCATCTGTACAACCGAACTTCATATCCAAATAATGGTACTCGCCACCACAGGTAAAAGTAGTACTGCCGTCAACCACGCCCTCCTGTAATGCCGCGCAGGCCATAAGCGGCTTGAAGGTTGAGCCGGGAGCATAAGTACCCATAGCAAAACGATTATACAAAGGCTTGGTACTGATTTTTGACAGCTCGTTATATTTTTCGTAATAATCGTTAAGGTCATAGGATGGATAATTGGCAGCAGCCAAAATCTCGCCGGTATTACAGTTGGACATAACCACAGCACCTGTTGAATTGTACTGAACTTCCAGGCAGGTTTCCTTAAGCTTTTTTTGGGCAAGCTTTTGCAAATCCTTGTCTATGGTCAGCACTATTGTGTCGCCCTGAATCGGCTCCTTGGTTACAGTCTCGGTAACATTTCCGTCGCCGTCGATAACAACTGTTTTTTCGCCGGGGGTACCACGCAGGTATTCCTCACAGGATGCCTCAATACCTGATTCACCAATCTCGTCCTCAATACCGTAGCCCCGGTCTTTTTTTTCTGCATATTCTTCGGCGTTAATCTTGCGGATTGTACCGATAATATGAGGTGCCAAGGAGGAATCGACATACTCTCTGTATGCCACCACCTGACACTGTGCGCCTTGGTATTTTTCGCTATTCTCCTGAATAGCAGCAACTGTCTTGTCACTAACATCATCAGCGATTGTAACAGGATTCTGTACAGAAAAAAGCAGGCGTGTCAGCTCATATCTTATATTACCGATTTCCAGAGCAGTAGCAATATCGTAGTCCTCAAGCCCATACTTCTCTACCATAACATCAAAACAATTCTGTGCAGTAGCATAAGGCTGAACATTGAGCATATCCTTGCTTTTCATTGTCTTGATATTCTTTTCGTACTCATCGTCATCCGCTTTAGAATAAAATGCAATTTTGCCACTCTTAGTTATCTTGAGAGGTAGGTTATGAACATAATCCTCCTTGTTCTTTTTGAACAGCTTGATAAGGTCAAGCACAATTCTGTTACGGGTGGCATTATCGTCCTTACCTGACGGAAAATAGGCTGCATTAAGCACAATACTGTTACCCTGACGGTTGGTTACCAGTGGATTGCCATTACGGTCAACAATCTCGCCACGGGAGGCGGGAATGGAAACTGTGTAGGTCTTGACTGCGTTATTGAGTGCTGCGTAGTATTCGTTATTACGCACCTGAATATCGTACAGATTGTATCCAAATCCAAACAGTGTAGACAGCACCAGTATGATGACGATGGTAGTCCTGGCACTCTTATATCTAGCGTCCACTAATAACACCTCCCTATCAAAGTAATAGCCAAAAATCTAGTCGCTAATCAATTCTTTGTTCAATTTTTTCTTAATTAAAATCAGCGCCAAATTAAGCACCATGGTCATAACAGTGGTATAAAAGAAGCATGGAAGATAGAAATACCAAATGGTGGCAAATGCACCGTCACCACCCTTGGATACAACAAAAAGCAACCAATACAGGACCACATACAACAAGGATGCCACAGCGCCGAAAACCACGCCGACCCAATATGTTGCCCGTAGTAAATATGTGACCAATGATGACGAAAAATAGCAAACCAGCATCAAAAATATAGCATTAAAACCCATGTGCTGAACGCTGGTCACATCCCACAAAAGGCCTGCCGACAAGCCAATCATAGCGGCCAGACCCTCGTCCTCATCAAGGCCCAGCAGCACAGCCACCGGAATCAAAAAGAAACATCTTGCTCCACCTATCTGTGGCCAAGCACCCTGAACATTCTGTAGCAATGCAGCCACCAGGAGCAAAATGCAATATACAGCGTATTTAATTGTTTTGTCCCTTTTTGTGAGCTTCATTACCAACCCTCAATTAATCCTCAAAATCTGTAAGTACCATACAGGAAGTGATATTTTCTACATCCACTCCCGGCGTAATAACTGCGTATGATGAAATATCTGTTGACTCGTCACGAATCTCATCAACGGTGCCGATGAGTAATCCCTTTGGTACTGTACCGCTGATACCGGCAGTACAAATAATGGAGCCGTATGTCACCTCTGTGGAGGAATCAAGATTGGCCATCTTGCACTTGCCCTCTTTGGCTAAAGCAGCATTGCCTGTAACGTAAGAAATCTCGCCACTGATTAGCTCGTATGCAGACACGCTAAAGCCCACATCGTACACAGTCTTGACAACACTGTAGTCCGGATACGCCTTATCCACAATGCCGATAAGATACTTGCCATACAGCACAGCATCTCCCTTGGCAACACCGTTGACAGTACCCTTGGAAATACTGAAGGATTTGTAAATATCCGCACTATCCCTGCCTATAAAGGATGCCTCCTCAAACTTGTAATTTGGGTGTTCCTCCTTTAAGCCAAGAAATTCTTTGTACAACTCGTTCTGCTTTTTTAGGTTTTCGTAGTCAACAAGCTGGGACTGTAAGTCCCCTACCTGCTCCTTAAGCTTGTTGATTTCCTTGTCATACTGGGCGTCACCCTTAACATTACCAAACACATGGTCGATGCCGTTAGCCACCTTTTGGGCAACATAATGGCATGGAGCAAAAACCGTACCGACAATACCGGACTGCGCCGTCTCGCCGTGTCCGTTTGCAGCAGCGATGCCCGCCCCTACCAGAAACATAACGATAATACCCATTATGAACTTGAATCTGCTGTTTGTAAAAATCTTCTTCATTTTGCTTTCCTATGCTCTTCTAAGCTTGATTGATGTACCTAATGCAACACACTGAGTTGGATTGCTGGGCACAATAACCGGCAGACCAATTTCCTCCTCAATTAAATCACGAAGACCGCGAAGCTGACTGGCGCCACCTGTAAGGTAAATACCACGCTCGATAATATCAGCAGCCAGCTCGGGCAGGGTAACCTCCAAGGTTTCCTTGATGGCGAAAATAATGGCATTTACCGGTTCCTCAAGCACATGACGAATGTCGGCAGAGGTAATCTCCACGCTGCCGGGCAGACCGTCGTTGAGATTACGGCCTCTAATCTGCATAGTAGCCTCACCGTCATACTCCTTTGCCGAGCCAATCTTCAATTTAATATCCTCGGCAGTGCGTTCACCAATCAGTAAGCTATGTTTTTTTCGCATATAATTGACAATAGCCTCATCCATAGCGTCACCGCCAACCTTGATATTATTGCATGAAGCGATACCACCGAGGGATACAACTGCAACATCACAGGTACCGCCGCCGATGTCAACTATCATAGAGCCGGTAGCCTCAAATACCGGAAGTCCGGCACCCAACGCAGCAGCCATAGGCTCCTCAATAAGTTCAACCTCCTGTGCGCCGGCAGAGCGAACAGCATCCTCAACAGCACGGCGTTCAACCTCTGTAACACCGGAGGGAACACATACTACAACTCTGGTTTTTGTGAACATGTTACGATTACTGGAACGAAACATAAAATCGTGCAGCATATCTGCTGTCATATCAAAATCAGCAATAACGCCGTCACGCATAGGGCGTACAGCAACTATTGAGCCGGGAGTTCTGCCTATCATCTTTTTTGCTTCATTGCCTGTTGCGAGAACCCTCTTGGACTTAACATCCACTGCAACTACACTGGGCTCGTCGATGATAATATGACCCTTTTTGTCTGCTACTACTGTGTTGGAGGTACCCAGGTCGATACCGATATCTCTTGATAAAAGCATATATGTAATATCTCTCTTTCCTAGTCAATATTTTATATTATATATTATACAGCCCACAATCTCAACATCCAATAGTAAAATTAATAAAATTGTAATTTTTAATCAACAAATTGTGAGGACAGTACCCCTGCCCCCACAATATTATGTGATTAGCCAATATCGGTAGTAAAAGAATAGCCCTGCTCTCTACATCCGTCAATCACTCTGCCCAATATGTCGGCGTTGGTGCTACTGACTGCGTGGAGCAGCATAATCTCTCCGGGGTGAGTGGAATCCAAAATACCGGACAGGGTGTACTCCTCGTCAGGCTGATTGTCCGGGTCCCAATCGGCGTATGCGTATGACCAGAACACAGACTTATAACCCAGGGAATGAACAAGGTACAAGCTTTGTTGCGAAAATTCACCTTTAGGAAACCTGAAATAACTCATTGTATAATTGTACTTTTCCTTCATATAATTGTGGAGATACACAACCTCCTCCTTGGCTTCATCAAGGGACACCTCGTCCATAGTGTAATGGCGGTAGGTATGGTTACCCACTATATGACCCTCGTCTATCATACGCCTAATCAAGTCTGCGTTGTCCCTGGCAAAGTCATATGTGACAAAGAATACCGCCTTAACCTTTTTTTCCTTTAATGTGTCCAAAATTGCAGGAGTAAAGCCATTTTCGTATCCCTCATCAAAGGTAAGACAAATAGATTTTTGGTCATCAAGCAACCACCTTGCACCAAGGTCGCCAAAAGTTCTTTGCAAGTCAACCGGGTCTGCCGGTTGCTGATGGTCGGTGATAATACCGGGTCCCCAAACCACCTTAGATTTTGACAAATCGTTGATTCCGGCCATTCCCTTTGCCGTAGGAGTTGTGGTATCCATACCATCGGTTGTTTCCTCTTTTGTGGTTGAAATATTACCGGTCGTATTATTAGTAGTTGTATTAGGCTGAGTATTCTGTGTGCATCCCACAAGAAATACTGCACACAATATTAACACAGCAGAGAATAACTTTTTCATAAAAAAACCTCCTAAGTCTATTTTTAAACTTAGGAGCAAAAAATATGATATGAAATTTTTGTTATTCTTGATTGGCCTCAATACTTTTCATCTTCAAATAAGCGTTGATAAAGCCGTCCAAGTCTCCGTCCATAACAGCAGTAATGTTGCCCATCTCGTAGCCGGTACGGTGGTCCTTTGCCATAGTATAAGGCATAAACACATAGGAGCGAATCTGCGAGCCCCAGGCAATCTCTTTTTGGTCGCCCTTAATATCCTCTATACGCTCAAGATTTTCTCTCTCCTTAATCTCTACCAGCTTTGATTTAAGCATACGCATAGCAACCTCGCGATTTTGGTGCTGGGAGCGTTCAATCTGGCAGGAAACGACGATACCGGTGGGCACGTGAGTCAATCTGACAGCCGACGAGGTCTTGTTAACCTTTTGTCCACCTGCACCGGAGGCACGGTAAACATCCATCTTAATATCCTCTTCTCTAATCTCCACCTCAACATCGTCGTTAATCTCCGGCATAACCTCCAGAGAGGCGAATGAAGTATGACGACGTCCTGACGAGTCAAACGGAGAAATACGCACAAGGCGATGAATACCCATCTCGCCACGCAGATAGCCGTATGCGTTCTCACCCTCGATAAGAATGGTAGCGCTCTTAATACCTGCTACATCACCGTCAAGATAATCCAAGGTGGACACCTTGTATCCATGGCGTTCGCCCCAGCGATTGTACATACGCAACAGCATCTCCGCCCAATCCTGTGCCTCAGTTCCGCCGGCACCTGCGTGGAATGTAAGGATTGCGTTGTTGTCATCAAACTCGCCATTGAGCAAAGTGGACAGAGTCAAGGTCTCAATTCTGTTTTCTATATCATTTACCGATGAGGTACAGTCATCCAGCAGGGACTCGTCGTTCTCCTCGTCGGCAAGCTCAATCATAACCATGGTATCATCATAATCATTCTTAAGGCTCTCGTAGGAATTAATCTTCGCCTTCAGCGAACCTATACGCTGCATAACCTTTTGGCTGTTTTGCATATCGTCCCAAAAGTCCGGTTTGGCACTTTTCTCCTCAAGTCGGACTACCTCGATAGCCAAATTATCAATATCCAGTGCTTCCTTAAGATTGGAAATAGCGCCCTCGCTTGCCATAAGCTGTTGCTTTAGATTTTCGTATTCTATCATAGTAATCTCCATACATAATTTGTAACGAATGTATTATATTATATATGCCCCACTTTTGCAAGATTAAAAAATTGTTCATATCCCAGTAATGATTATGTTGATTTTTTATGCTTATATAATGTATAATAACAATAATATACTACTAAGGAGCAATATATGCCTAAGTTTGAAGAATACAAATGCCCGGTATGCGGACAACAGTTCCACAATAATGACGATGTGGTAACCTGTCCTGATTGTGGTACACCACACCATAGGCACTGCTACGAGATGACCGGCCACTGCGTCAACAAAGGTCTGCACTCTGCCGGCTATGACTACTATGAGGACAACAAACCGGTCATCCCCAAAAAAGAAGATAGCACGAAGACAGAGGAGCAATACTATATTCCCCCTGCCGAAAAAAACAGCGAAGCACAGGAAAATCAGCCTCGTGTCTTTGTTATGCCGATGGCACCAATCCGGGAGGACTCCGCCTATGACAAAGGCGACGACACCATTGATGGCTACAAGGTTTCCGACTACGCAGCTGCAATCAGAGCCAATGTGCCACGATTCATAACTAAGTTCAAACAAATGACTGAAACCAAAAAGAAGATTAGCTGGAACTGGGGTGCATTTTTCTTTGGCTCATTCTATATGCTATTTAGGAAAATGTACAAACAGGGCATCACATTCCTGCTGCTGAGCTTCACATCCTATCTGGGCGGCATTACTCTGGCACTAAAAAAAGCGCCTGTGTTTGCTCAAGCTGTACAGGACATGGCTGCCTCTATACAATCAGGCAGTATGGAAAGCCTTGACACAACAGCATTACTCAACGCATCTGATTATGCTATAGCCCAAAAATACGCTTTAATCACCATGGCTGTTTTGCTTGTAATAAGAATCATTGTGACTATGTTTTCGGACTATTTTTACAAAGGCACAATCACAAATATAATCAAAAGAGTGAACGAGGAGATAGAAAAAGGGGCGTCATTTATGCAAACCTCCATGTTCCCGATAGATGACAACAACCTGTCCCAGGAACAAATGCGTAAGATGTACCTTGCCAGAATGGGCGGAGTATCATTTTTTGCACCATTCGCAGCGTACTTTGCAATGTATATACTAATGACCATAATATAACATTTTTTATCAGTGAGGAAATACAGTGAACAATCAACATAACAACCCTAAAGGATACTACCCACCAAATCAGGGCTACTATCCACCCAACCAATACTATCAAACAACACAATACGGACAGCCAATCTACCATCCACCGTATTATGACCAACAACAATACATGATGCAGCAGGAGATTATCCGCAAACGCAATCAGCAGAAGAGTGAACTACGCAAAATAGGTGTTGGCATAGGTGCAGCACTTATGCTATACCTGATAATCCAGACTGTGTCAGGCTCGATACTTAATGCTCTGGGCCTTAGCGAGCTTTACACCACCAGCTCTGTGTTCCAAAGTTGCTTTAGCGTTTTCGCAGAGGTGCTGGGCGTTGCTGCACCATTTGGCATCATGGCACTGATTTTTAAGAAAAAATATAACTATCCGGTTGTTCCTACTGCCAAGCTTAGCAAAGCCGATGCTGCTGCATGGATTGGCGTAGGTATGACTGTGTGTATTGGAGCAAACTACATTGCCGGAATAGTGGAGATGATGTTCAAATCTATCGGAAAAAGCGCTTCAGGTCCCAAAGGACTTGACCCGGACAGCCTGTTGGCGTGTATTATTGAATGGGTTGCCATCGCAATCATTCCACCGATTTGTGAAGAATTTGCCATGAGATGCTGCACAATGAGTCTGCTGCGAAAATACGGCAAAGGCTTTGCTGTACTGGCTGTCAGCCTAATATTTGGCATTATGCACGGCAACATACTACAGTTTGTATTTGCATTTATTGTAGGTCTTATCCTTGCATACGTTACCATACGTACCGACTCCATACTGCCGGCTATGTTAATCCACGGATTCAATAACGGCAGATCCACCCTAAACAACACGGTTCAGTATCTAACTAACGAAAAGACTGCTGAAGCAGTAACACTGGTAATGACTGTTTTGTGGATTGTGGCAGGTGTTGTAGGCATCGTATATCTTGCTACAAAAAAGAAGCTGGCACCACCAAAAGCAGAGCCTGATACTGACCCTGCACAACTAACTATGGGTACAAAATTATCTTGTTTGATACCCGGTACGGCTGTACCCACCATCATACTGATACTACTGGCAATATACACTCTTGCCACCAGTCAAGCATAATTATGGACAACGAATATATGAAAGTCGCCCTCGAATTAGCCATAGAGGCTGCCAACGAGGGTGAGGTGCCTGTGGGCGCAGTAATAGTAAAAGACGGCGAAATAATAGCCACAGGCCGTAATAGACGGGAGACCGGTAATAATGCACTCTACCACGCAGAAATTGAGGCGATAGACAATGCCTGCAAGGTAGTTGGCGGATGGCGGCTGAACGAATGTGACCTATATGTAACCATGGAACCGTGTCCAATGTGTGCAGGAGCAATTATCAACGCACGCATAAAGAGAGTATATTACGGCGCCTACGACCAAAAGGCAGGCTCATTCGGCACTATTGCTGACTTTAACCACATCCCATACAACCATAAGCCGGAGATATATGCAGGTATTATGGAGGAAGAATGTGTTAAAATAGTAAAGGATTTTTTTAAGTCCCTGCGAGATAAATCAAAATCTTGACACAAGGTACAATATGATATAGAATATCATCGACTAATTCATGGAGGACAAAATTATGGAAATAACAAAACAAACTACTATGGGCGATATGCTGGAGTACGATAGAGGAATTGGAGTTGTACTGATGGAGTCAGGCATGCACTGTGTTGGCTGCCCTGCATCAATCAACGAATCACTGGAGGAGGCTTGTGCGGTACACGGTCTTGACAGTGACACTGTACTAAAGTCAATTCTGGACTATCTTGATTCAAAAAAGTAATCAGCAAACGGATGCCCCGGGCATCATATAAATAATAAAATCCCCCACCGGATTCTGTGACTGATATGCCACAGCAAATCGGGTGGGGATTATTTTTTAGTCCAAATGCAGAACAACCTTGTTTTGCTTTATGCTCTCTTTTATATCAATTACCCTTTGATTCTCGGAGCCACGGAACTTGAGGGTGATATTGTGTAACCGGTCCACATACGGTCCGTCAACCAATACGTCTATCAGCGACAACATCTCCTTGGATATATCGGTGCAGGCTCTGGATTCCTTACCGCTGCAACCGATAATCTCCTCCAAAGTAAATCCTGTGTAGCACCACACATCCTTGTCAGGAAAACGCTCCTTAAACATAATCAAAAACGGCAGGAGCACCTTTTGGTTTTCAGGCTCAAAGGGCTCGCCGCCCAAAAGAGATAGGCCATTAACCCAATAGTGGTCAACTGACTCAAAAATCTGCTCCATCGTCTCCTCGGTAAACAGATTGCCATATCCAAAATCCCAGGTGACCTCATTAAAGCAGTTCTTGCAATGATGACGACAACCGGATACAAACAGCGATGTACGAACACCCTCGCCGTTGGCTATATCATTTGTCTTAATCTCGGACCAGTTCATAATATCCTCCTATGACATTATGTATCTTTTGTTTATTATATCACAATTTTTTTTACATTACAATTCCCAGTTTTTACTTGGTTACAACCGATTTGACAGCGGACCAAGAAGAATAATAGTTTTTGTCTCCCACCGTCTTATATGTACGGACACGGACATAATATCTCTTTTTATGCTTTAGATTTTTAACTGTCCTTGACAAAGTTGATGTACCCTTTATTGTCACCGTATGCGGCGAAGAAAAACTACTACCCGTACTGTACTGCAGCTGATACCCTGTAGTCTGGGCAGTCCGTTTGTACCACTTGGCAGTAAATCTGCCGCTACCGGCAGAAATACCGGACAACGACGTACTGCGTGGTAATACAGTAATAGTCCTGCTACCGGATACAGAGGCATAGTTTGGATTGGATATACTGTAGTACACAGTAGTTTTGCCCACCGATGTGCGTGACACCTTTTTTGCAGAATAGGAGGTGGAGGAGGTTCTGTACTTTATTGTAGAGCCTGACTTAATCCCCTTTATTGATATATAATGTGGCTTGCCGTCATATACGCACTTTACACTCGATACCGTGGGGGTATAAGTGGCTTTCTTGATGATAAAGGACTTGGTTACACTACCGGTAAAATCGTTGATACCGGTAATCTCAACATGGGCCGTACCGGCATTAATATTGTCGGTATAATATAAGGTATAATCTGTTCCCCGGGTCAATAATTTATTGTCAAATTTTACAGTAACAGCCGGATTTCTTGCTGTACCGGTATAGGTTGACGACGCCACAGTGATAGTAGCTTTGGCTATATCCCTGGGTTGCGGCTGTGCTGTCAACACACTATCTCCGGTAGAATAATCAATACTAACACCCTGCTGAACATTGTAGACAAAAACACAAAATTTTATGCTCTCGCCCAGGTCATCAACGGACTCAGCCTCCATTATCACACCGGAAGCCAGTAGGTTTTCGCCAAGGAATACGGGTGTAACACGGTATAACACATTGTTTTCTTCATCACTGCGAATATACTCTGCCACCTGATTCTCAAAAGGCAGCATACCCACAGTATTAAAGCTGCGAGTACCGGTCATAAGATTGTTTTTGTTTGCATTTTCGCCGGTTAATTGCCAACCGATTAGATGACTGCGATTGTAGAGATAACCACCACTAACTATGTCATACTTCTTTTGGACCCAGCCGGTGGGATATACCGAACTGATACTGCCACGCTCCTCGGTAGGCATCAGCGTTTGGTCAATATTGGCAATACACTGTGTTACTCTACCCTTGTCATCAAGTTCGCCGTATTCCTCATATATATCCTGAGTCAACTGCGAAGAGGTAAACATAGGCTCGCCGTCATTGATTATCTCATAGCTATCGCCGTCGTAGGCAGGTATATTGTAGCCATTGTAGCAAAATCCATCAATACCCTCATCATACTGAGCTGCGTATGTCGGCATTGCTACACTCACACTGACCACCAGTATAATGGCAGCCATTTTTGCAGCCAATATATTTTTCATTTAATCATCCTAGCACAAAGGTCACTACCATATAGCAGTGACCTTTTTAATATTATAGATGGAGAACTCTCTCCTTGATTTCCTGTGTTCTGCCCTGATTCCAGAACTGAGTACCAATGTAACCACAGGTACGACGGGCAACATTCATCTTGTCCTGGTCCTCGTTGCCACAGTGTGGGCAACGCCATACCAACTTGCCGTCGCCGTTCTCTACGATACTAATCTCGCCATCATAACCACAAACCTGGCAATAGTCGCTCTTTGTGTTAAGCTCAGCGTACATAATATTGTCGTAGATAAATCTCATTACCTGAAGTACTGCAGGGATATTATCCTGCATATTAGGCACCTCAACATAGGAGATAGCGCCACCCGGAGACAGCTTTTGGAACTCGCTCTCAAACTTAAGCTTTGAGAACGCATCAATTTCCTCAGCAACATGTACATGGTAGGAGTTGGTGATATAATTTCTGTCTGTTACGCCCGGAATTATGCCAAATCTCTTTTGCAGGCACTTTGCAAACTTATATGTTGTGGACTCCAATGGTGTGCCATACAGAGAAAAGTCCACATTGTGCAATGCCTTCCAGCCTGCGCAAGCATCATTCATGTGCTGCATAACCTCCAGGGCAAACTCCTTGCCACCCTCCTCGGTATGGGACTTGCCTGTCATATACTTTGTGCACTCATAAAGACCTGCGTAGCCCAAAGAAATGGTTGAATAACCGTCATAAAGAAGTCTGTCAATCTTTTCGCCCTTCTTGAGTCTGGCAAGTGCGCCGTGCTGCCAAAGAATGGGAGCGGCATCGCTGAGTGTACCCTTAAGTCTGTTATGACGGCACATAAGCGCACGATAACAAAGGTCAAGCCTCTCGTCAAAAATCTTCCAGAACTTATCCATCTCGCCACCGGATGAGCAAGCTACATCAACAAGGTTGATGGTAACAACGCCCTGATTGAAGCGACCATAGTACTTGCGCTTGCCTTCCTCATAATTCTTGGCATGGGCGATATTGCCGATACCCTGCTGAGTAAATCTGTCAGGAGTAAGGAATGAACGGCAACCCATACAGGTGTACACATCTCCCTTGAGCTCCATCATAACCTTTTCACTGATATAATCCGGTACCATACGCTTTGCTGTACACTTGGCTGCAAGCTCGGTAAGGTAATAATAAGGACTGTCAGGCTCAATATTGTCTTCCTCAAGAACATAGATGAGTTTGGGGAATGCAGGGGTAATCCATACGCCCTCCTCATTCTTTACGCCCTTGATTCTTTGGGTCAATGTCTCTTCGATAATGAGAGCCAAATCCTTTTTCTCCTGCTCGGTCTTAGCCTCATTAAGGTACATAAATACAGTAACGAACGGTGCCTGTCCGTTGGTTGTGAGAAGTGTTACTACCTGGTACTGAATAGTCTGTACACCACGGGCAACCTCGTCACGCAGACGCTTCTCTGCCAAGGCATCAATCTGCTGGTCATTCATAGAATAGCCGAATTCCCGGGACTCTTCGATAACCTGCTTCTTAATTTTCTCTCTGCTAACCTGAACAAATGGAGCAAGATGAGTAAGAGAGATGGACTGACCACCATACTGGCTGGATGCAACCTGAGCAATAATCTGTGTTGCTATATTGCAGGCAGTTGAAAATGAATGTGGCTTTTCAATCATAGTTTCGCTGATAACAGTACCATTTTGGAGCATATCCTCAAGGTTAACCAGGTCACAGTTGTGCATGTGCTGTGCAAAATAGTCCGCATCATGAAAATGGATGAGACCCTGCTCATGTGCCTCTACAATATCCTGCGGCAGGAGAATACGCTTTGTGATGTCCTTTGATACCTCGCCTGCCATATAGTCACGCTGCACGGAGTTAACAGTAGGATTCTTGTTACTGTTCTCTTGCTTAACCTCCTCGTTATTGCACTCAATAAGAGAAAGAATTTGGTTATCAGTAGTATTTGCCTTACGAATAAGAGAACGAGTGTAGCGGTATCTAACATAACGCTTGGCAACCTCAAAAGCGCCCTGGGCCATAATCTGGTCCTCGACAATATCCTGGATTTCTTCTACCGATAATGCTCTGTTTGCCTTGCTAATCTTGAACTCAACAAACTCGGCAATGTCGTTGATTTGGCTTTGAGTAAGTTCTTCCTTTTCGCATGCTTGATTTGCTTTGGCTACAGCGATTATGATTTTGTTTAAATCAAAATCTACCTCGGAGCCATTTCTCTTGATAATCTTCATTTCTCTTCCCCTTTTTCTATTAATCAAAACAAAATGTTACAAAGTTGTAATAACTTTTATCGAAACCTTTTACATAATATCAAATGCTACGGTAGTTGTCAATAGATTTTGGGCAAAAAATACAATATATTGTGCCTAATTTTCAAATTGTAATGTTTTAATACGAAATGTAGTATTAGCAAAAACAGTAAAACATAGCAATAATGCAGTTTTTTGCGACTTTAATATATAAATATATTACAAATTGTAAATAAAAAGCCTACGACATAATCGTAGGCTAAAAAATAATATTAAGTTATTTCTAATTACCATCCCAAACGCACTATGGTAATAGTACAAGAACCGGTACCGTATCTGTAACATGCACTGTGTCCCTCAGGAGTGAATATATCAATATATCCTCTTTTTGATAGACGGCTGCCGCCACGGTCAACCACAGTATAGTTGTGACCGTTCACTCTAAGCACACTGCCTAGAGGTAACCAGTTGCAGGCAATATAATATGGGTTGGACATACCGTTGCGAATACGTTTGCCGGATGAGGTAATACCTCTTGAATTGCCGTTACATGTAGCACAAGCGCAGTAGTGAGTATATCTGCCGCTAATCTTTTGGCCCACTGTGAGGCCATTGCGTGACTTTACGCCATTTGGCTTTACGGACTGGGTACCCTCAATCTTCTTTGTGCCAACCTTAACTACCTTTTGTACAGGCTCGGTCAGTACAACAGCACTCTGCTGGGTACGTTCCTTTTCCTTACCGTTAACATACTTTACTTTGTAGGTTACTTCCTTACTACCATCCACGCCCTGAGTAATCACCTTTGTCTTGCCCCGGGTCATGGTATTGTCGTTAATCTTTTTTGTTGAAAAAGGAACAGCCTCAGTAGCCTTAAGCTCCTTGTACTCAACGCGATAAACCTTAACCTTCATATCCTTCTCCAGAGGAGTGTCAATAGAAGGCTTGGTGTAATCATTAGCACCCAGCTCAATTCCTGCCAAAGCAAGGAGGTCGCCTACGGTGCCCTCAACGATAGCCAGCTTTGTTATGCTGCCATCTACATATAATGATACGGAAAATGCAGTCTTGATACCGATTACCATACCATCCTTTACCGGTGCGGACTGGTCATAAGTCAGTTTGTCACCGGAGTGGATTGTGATTCCACACTCCTTTAACGCCTGGCCAACAGTGTCGGCGTAAACATCAAAGTCCTGGATGCTGCCGTCAACCTCTACATTGATGGTGTTGCATCTGTCAATTGCGATTGTGCCGCCCTTACCCTGCCGGAATGCAGAAATATCAATCTTGTCATCAGAATCCAGGGTTACGCCTGCAGCATTGAGAATTTCGATAGGTTCCGTCTCATTAGTGGTTACTGTGATGCTCTCACCATTGTCGGCAATAACAACATCGTAGTTACTGAATACATCAGCAAGTGCGGGAGTTGCAAATGTTGCCACAATAAGAACAAGCGCAATAACCGTTGTCAGGATAGATCTTAATGATCGTTTACCTGCTATTGATTGGTTAGTCATCTTAGTCTCCTTTTCTCTTTGACAATAAGATTTTATTTGGTAGCCACAATGGTTCCATATCTATATTGCCTCAAAGCGTGGCCTATTATAGCACAACTGCATAAGTTGTCAATTTTTCAAGCAGTGAGAATTTGTGTACATTGCACAAATTTTTATTTTTGGATATGGCTATTTCACCTATCACATCCCAAATGTTGTGGTTTTTGATTTTAACGATTTAGTGTGTTAAATTGAAATTTTGTTAAAAACTAAAAAAAGACCGGTAACAATATTTACGATTTGTAACCTTTTTAGAAAAAATATTACAAAACTACTACATATAGTTTGACATCCCATATATTTCCGAATCAGCTTCTATATATAGATTTCGCAAAATATTTTTGTTAAAAATATGTCATATATTAAATTTTAATTTATATATTATCTATATTAATTACATTCTATTATACAAAATGATAATATATCAATTTTTTTAAATTTTTTGTTTAAAAACAGAGTGATATGTGGTATATTAATATAAATCTTTTTTGAGGTAGAAAAATGGAATATAAAATAAAAAAACATCCAACAAAAGAAATACCCAAGGTACAATTCATTTTTTGGATTGTGGTTAGAATCTGTATGATAGGCTGTGCCACCTACTCATTTGTTCGTGGCGATATAGTTATGGGTTGGGAAAGTGTAGCGTGCTTCATTTTTACTCACCTATGGGATTGCTTTCAGGTATTCGGTGGCGAAAGCTTTATTATTGAAGTGCCGCCCCTTAGCCAAACACTGCTCAATATAATCATCCTGTTTGGTATTGTATTCGGCTCATATATGGAGTTATTTGACAAGATTTGGTGGTTTGACAACGCAATGCACATTTTGTCAGGATTTGTGTCCGCTGCATTTGCCTATGACTTCGCAGTAATCCTGCAAAGAAAAAAAGGGCCATGCTCCATTATTCTTGCTTCCATATTTGGACTTATGTTCGCTATAACTATCGCTGCCGGATGGGAATTTTACGAATTTCTTATGGACACCCTCCACGGCACAAATCTACAGTTATCCAAAGCAGGTCCTGAGACAGCAATGTTCGATATGACCAAATATAACAACGAATATGGATACCTGGGACTTGTGGATACCATGACCGATATGATGATGAACACCTGTGGCGGCATAGTGGGTATGATATTTATGATTATCCTACGCAAAAGGAGCAGCAAATAATGTCCCTGCTAATATGCCCAAAGTGCGGCAAAACACTGGAACAACAAAACAACACTATGCGATGCCCTAACAATCACTGCTATGATATGGCGAAGGAGGGCTATGTCAATCTGTTGCTCACCACAAAGAATGGTGACAAAATCGGTGACAGCAAGGAGAGCGCTCGTGCAAGACATGGAATACTGGCTAAGGACTACTACAAATGCCTAAAAGACGCCATTACCAAAAAAATGCGTGGCACGGTACTGGATATTTGCTGTGGCGAAGGGTACTACGACCGGTATGACGGATTGCTATACGGCTTTGACATCAGCAAAGAAATGATACGTCTTGCCTCCAAGAGTCACAGCGACAATCATTATTTTGTGGCAAACCTTTCCAATATACCAATAAGGGACAATTCCATTGATACAGCCATACACCTGTTTGCGCCGTTCAACGATAAGGAGTTCGCCAGAGTGCTAAAAAGAGATAGCACCTTGTATTCCGTAATTCCGGGCGAAAATCATCTGTATGAGATGAAAGAAATACTATACGACACTCCGTACAAAAATGACGAACAGGCACCTGACAGCGCCCACCTAATACTAACAAACAGGGAGCGAATAAAGGATACTGTAAGCATTACCGGCGACGACCTAAAACAGCTATTCAGTATGACGCCGTACTACTATCGTACCGGAGAAGCTGCAAAACATCGACTGGATGATGTGGACACTATTCAACTGACCGTTGATTTTGTAATACTGACATACAAAAAGCCTTGAGACAAGCTCAAGGCTTTATCTATTGCAATAACGAATATGCATTAGAAATATTATTGTAATTAGTGTGGGTTAATTCTTTCTTCAATGTCCCCTGCTTTTGTTCTATCAAGGTTTTGTTATCAGAATTGATAACATACTTAATATCACTGCCACTGTAAGTCAAGATGCCATTATCGATGGAATAGGTACCGTCGGTGGAGGAAACATCCCACTGGCCATCAAGCTTTTCGGTGCTATAATGGGTTATCTTGCAGGTGCCGGATTCCTTATCAAACTTGATTGAATCTATTTTGTACAAGCCATCATCGGTCTTGTCGCCCATTATGTACCAATAACCGTCAAAGATATATGATGTATCGCTATGGTTGACTGTAGTTGCCTCATAAGCAATTGTAGGTTCCGTCTTTTTTAGGCTATGGTCAAAAACAATATCGGACACATCCTTTTTTATATCACCGCTAAAGGTATTGGCAACCAAGTAGGTATATACATTATCATCCTTTACAAATTGAAGATTTATCTTAAAGGTCATTGTATATTCCTCGTCTGCCCTAATACCAATATCATCGGCATAAAAGAAAATTGACCTAAATGAATCATCCACATTATCGGTGTACTCATAATTGGTGGATATGGGCTTTTCATTTTTTACGCCGTTGCGGGTTAGGTCACCCTTGTAAATTGATACGCCCTGAATATACTCAATCAATGATGGGTCGTCAATGGTTGTATATACTATTTTTTTGTCTTTATTTATCACTCCGGTACCTGTGCCAAATGTAACCTTTGGGTTCTCAGGATTGCTAACTGAATTAAAATAATAATGGGAGCCCCCTGCCACCAGTGCCAGTATTAGCACCAGTATTACCACAAATCTTGCCGGCCCGGATTTTTTGCCGGATGATATATCCTGATACTTACGTTCCGGGGCTTTTGCCTCCGATAGGAGAACAAATCCGTCGTCAGCATCACACTTGGCGCCGCAATAGGGACAAACCTTAACCTCATCCTCCAAATATTCAAGACAATTCAGACATCTCTTCATAAGCCAAACCTCATAAAAAATTCAATCATAATATAACACCTTTTTTCATAATTCTCAACAGATTTAATTATTGTTTACATTAGATTAATAATTTTATATAGAAAAGGCGTACCGTAGTACGCCATCGACATCCTATTCTATTGCCTGTAACAAGCGGTTAATATCCTCACTACCGGCAAGCCGGTCGCAAAAGGCGGTGGCATTACCACAGACACTGGCCAATCGCAAAGCGTAGCGGTAATCACCGGTCCTAATATACCCTGCCAAAAAACCTGCCACCGTACTATCCCCGCAGCCGGTGGTATTTCTGACCTTGCCGTCAATAATCGGCTCAAAATTTGTGTCACCGTTTTCGTCCAAAAGCAACATTCCCTGCTTGCCCATACTCACCAGCACATTCTTGGCTCCCATACGCTGCAATTCTGTGGCACCGGCCACAACATCATCACGACTATTCATGCTCCTGCCTAACAAATCTGCCATCTCGTGATGATTAGGCTTAACCAAAAAGGGATGATACCCCAACAATGACTTGAACGGATTACCCGTGGTGTCCACAATCAGCCGTATATTACGCTTGCCAACAGCACTGACAATTCTGTCATAGGCACTTTCTCCCATGGATGAGGGAATACTGCCTGCCAACACAAGATAGTCCCCGTCCTTTATGTCCTTGAGCTTTTGAATAAGCTCCTGCTCGTTCCTAAGCGTTACCGAGGGACCACGGGTGTTTATAACAAAGTCGGTGGCACCGGTTAACTTTACATTAATTCTGGTGTCCGACTGTATTGTAACAAAATCCGTATCAATATGCTGGTTCTCTAACAGTGACAGCAGCTTGCTCCCACTGAAGCCGCCTACAAAGCCCAATGCCCTGCTTTCCACACCCAATCGCCGCAGCATAACACTGACATTAATTCCCTTGCCGCCGTAGTCAATATGAGTACTTTCTGCCTGCTGAACATCGGCAGAAATTTCTCCCACCTTCAAATAATAATCCAACGCAGGATTAAGCGTAACGGTATAAATCATAAAATCACCCGTTACTATTATAAACAAAAAATCCACCGATAAACGGTGGATTAATTATTATCATTACAGCAGAGAGGCAACCAGATCGCCCATCTGAGCAGTATTTACAGCCTCAAAGCCCTCCTCAAAAATATCCGGTGTTCTGGCCTTTGTCAATGCAGTGTCAACTGCCTTTTCTATAGCATCGGCAGCCTGGATTTCGCCAAAGGTATAGCGCAACATCATTGCGCCGGAAAGTATGGTGGCCAATGGATTAGCCTTGCCCTGACCTGCAATGTCGGGAGCTGAGCCGTGGATAGGCTCATACAATCCAAAGGTACCCTCTGCCAACGAAGCAGACGCCAGCATACCGATTGAGCCACTAATCATAGATGCCTCGTCAGAAAGAATATCGCCAAAAATATTGCTGGTAACAATGGTGTCAAATTGATTTGGATTGCGAACAAGCTGCATAGCGCAGTTATCAACATACATATAGGAAACCTCTACATCCGGATAATCCACAGCAGTTTCCTCCATAACCTTGCGCCACAATCTTGATGAATCCAGCACATTTGCTTTGTCAACACAAGTTAGCTTTTTGTCCCTCTTCATAGCATACTCAAATCCGGCAACGACAATTCTCTTTATTTCAGGATATGTATAGCGTTCGGTATCGTATGCTCCCACAACTCCGTTTTCCTCATAGGTGCCGCGGTCACCAAAGTAGATACCACCGGTGAGCTCACGAACAATGAGAATATCAAGACCGTCGCCAATAATCTCCTCCTTAATCGGAGAAGCAGACTTGAGTGGCGCAAATATCTTTGCAGGACGAAGATTAGCGAATAATCCAAGGTCCTCACGAATTGCAAGCAGTCCTTTTTCAGGACGGTTGCTTCCAGGCTGATTATCCCACTTAGGTCCGCCTACAGCACCAAGCAGCACTGCATCACCGGCCTTGCAGGCATCGGCTGTAGCCTGAGGATAAGGAACACCTTCGGCGTCAATGGCACAACCACCGAGAAGCTGGTAGTTGTAGTCAAACGAAAAGCCAAACTTCTCCCCCGCTTTATCCAAAACCTTAATGCACTCGTCAACTATTTCGGGTCCGATTCCGTCGCCCTTGAGTACGGTAATCTTATATTTATTCATAATTATGTCCTCCTAACAAACGTCAAATATACCCGGCATTGTGTCATCGCGATAAACATCATCCTGGTCACGGTTGATGGCACAGATGATACCCTTCATACAAGCATAACCGATATTGTGGCTAACGCCAATACCAAAAATATCCTTGCCCTTTGGCGTCTTGAGGTGGATATAACTGATAGCCTTGGAATCAGAGCCAACAGATATAGCATGCTCATCATAATCAACAAAGTCGTACTCGCGAAGCTCTGTCTTGTTCATAGCGTCACAAAACGCAGCTACAGGACCATTGCCGTAGCCCTCGATAGAAACAGGCTCGTTATCCTTATACTTGAGTGTGCCGGTAAAGTGAACAGAAGTGAGGTAATCCTCCTCATTCTTTTCCTCAGTAATCTTGTAGTTGACCAATCTGTAAGGGCCGGCAACATTTCTGTATTCTTTTTGGAAGAGGTCAAATACCTCGTCAGGGGTAATTTCCTTGCCTTTTTCGTCACAAGCCTTTTGCACAATAGCACCAAACTCAGGGTGCATTGCCTTTGGCATCTTAATGCCATAATTGTTTGCAAGAATAAAGGCTGTACCGCCCTTGCCGGATTGGGAGTTGATACGGATGATGGGCTCATACTCTCTGCCCACATCGGCAGGGTCGATAGGAAGATATGGCACCTCCCAAAGGTCTGTACCACTGTCCTCCATATATATTTTGCCTTTGTTGATAGCGTCCTGGTGAGAGCCGGAAAATGCAGTAAAAACAAGCTCGCCGGCGTATGGCCAACGAGGTGGAACCTGCATCTTTGTGCAACGCTCATACACCTCTTTAATCTTATTGATATGATGGAAATCAAGCTCGGGGTCAATACCCTGAGTCCACATATTCATAGCAAGAGTAATGACATCCACATTACCTGTACGCTCGCCGTTGCCAAACAATGTGCCCTCAACTCTGTCAGCACCTGCCATCAAACCAAGCTCGGTAGCAGCAACGCCCTCTCCACGGTCATTGTGTGGATGAAGTGAGATAATAGCCGCATCTCTGTTTGGCAAATGACGACAAAAATACTCAACCTGGTCGGCATAATAGTTTGGCGATGCACACTCAACTGTATTTGGCAAATTAAGAATAATAGGATTATCCTTGGTGATATGCAATGCCTCCATAACCTGACGACAAATCTCCACAGAATTGTCAACCTCGGTCTGGGAGAATGACTCCGGAGAATACTCAAAGCGAATATTCATCTCGGGATGAAGCTTCTTTTGTTCCTCTGTAAGGTCATATATCAGCTTTGCGCCGTTGATTGCAATATCGATTACGCCCTGCATATCCGTCTTGAATACAACCTTACGCTGAAGGGTTGAGGTGGAATTGTAAAAATGCACAATAACATTCTTAGCACCCTCAATAGCCTCAAATGTCTTTTTGATAAGATGCTCTCTGGCCTGAACAAGTACCTGGATGGTAACATCATCAGGAATGTATCCGCCCTCGATAAGAGTACGCAAAATCTCATAGTCGGTATCGGATGCTGATGGAAATCCAACCTCAATCTCCTTGAATCCTACATCAATAAGAGTCTGGAAAAACTCCAGCTTTTCCTGTAAATTCATAGGGTCAACAATGGATTGGTTGCCGTCACGCATATCCACTGAGCACCATACCGGTGCCTTTGTAATCGGGGTGTCAGGCCATGTTCTGTCGGGGATATTCACCGGCTTAAACGGTCTGTACTTTTTGTAGCCTGGGTTCATAATAATAATCTCCTTTCATTTTGTAGGAGCATAACAAAAGCCCCCACACACGGTAATGTATAGGGGCGTAGTTATCACGCGGTACCACCCTACTTCGGCAGCAAGCTGCCCTTTAGCATCAAACAATGCCTTAGCCTTTAACGGAAGCTACCCGTCCGTCCCTATTAATTACTATTCAGGACAGCGACTCAACAGAGAGCTATACATTAATCATCCTGTATCGGCTCGCACCAACCGCCGACTCGCTGAAACTAAAATGAAAAATCTTTTTCTGCATCACAGTCTTTTTTGGGTACTGTTATTTCAGTAAACATATTATAGCAAATATAATTTTTTTGTCAAGTGTTTTTACAGCTTAGAATATCCGTAGCCGTTGCTGATAGCGTCCACCGGCAAGCCCTGTCTGCACAACTCACAATTATGAGCGGGATATGCCATATAATCAGGAATATCGGATTTGTCAAAAATAGAGTCAACCTCTACACCACCGATGTTGTCCTGCATACTGAACACACTGGAGATACCCACAGTATTACCGCCATAATATGCAATACTCTCCATTGCTCTCTCCACAGTCCTGCCGCTGGTGATACAGGAAATGAGAATAACAACATTCTTGCCGGTAATCATACGGCGCAGATTGTCACGAAAGATAAGATTACCTGCCGCATCATACTCCGAGCCTACAACAAATACAGAACCGTCGGGATTGGGTCTCATCATATTGGGACGGGACAGCTCGTGTGCAAGATAAGCACCCAAGGTCTGTGTCTCATAAAGGCATAGCACGGTGTCAACATCGGTCATTGTATTGTTGTAATGCTCGGCTAACAGCATAGCGGCATCAACAGACACATTATGATTGTGTTTAACGTCCGATGTTCCCACATAATAATTTATGTGATTGTTAGAAGAAATAAAGTGACCCCTCATAACATGAATAAATACACGGTCACTTCTCTGGCTAGTAATAGTATAAATTTCGCTCATATATCATTACCCCTTTTTGTTTAATTCTACATTAATTACTTGCATTTTTCAATAAAAAAACAGCACAAAAAAATGTGCTGTTTTTTGTGCTATTTGACATTGAAGTTATTTTTTAGATGCTCTTGCAATAGCCTCCTCAAAGGTTTCTATCTTGAATCCGTTAGCGTCGGCATCTATATCATCTGTAAGAATCTGCACAGTCTCAACCAAAGCCCAAATCTCTGCAGCTACCAATCCAAGTCCAAAAAACAACGAGCCCACAACACATACCAGCAATTGTGCCAGGAATCTGGACTTGTTGCCCAAATACAGATTGTGAATACCCAGCATACCCAGTGTTGCGCCAAGAATAACTGCTACATACTTTCTCTTAATCTTATAGCCGTCCGGATAATCAGTGCTGGATGCCGGCTTGAAATCTACAGGCTGAGCGTAGTAATTTTGGTTAGGTGCTCCGGCAAACGGCGGTTGGTTAAAGTTGGGTGCATAGTATGAATTCTGCTGTGGGTCTGCATAATAAGATTGGTTATTGGCAACCGGTTCTTCTGCAGCAGGCTCTTCTGTAACAGGGGCTTGAACAACAGGTTCCTCTGCAACATGAGCTTCGTTTTCAGGCGATACTGTGCAAGTGCAAGCCTCACCCTCAGCTAATTCTCTTCCACAATTAGGACAAATCATAAATAATACCTCCTTAATTCTTTAGTTAAATTATACTTCTATTTCGCTGTTAAGTCAAACAAAAATTGTGCGGTTTGTAAAAAAATAATAATATAGAAATTAATGTACAAATGCTATTGAAATAGATTTTTTTTAGGTATATAATATACACAAAATTCGTACAATATTAGGAGTATGGTATGAACAAATTTATGGACAAGGACTTTCTGTTGGACACGGAGGTAGCAAGGGAGCTATTTCACAACTATGCTGAGAATATGCCAATCTGCGACTACCATTGTCATTTGAGTCCAAAAGAAATATACGAAAACAAACAGCCATCCGACATAAGCCAACTATGGCTGTCAGGAGATCACTACAAGTGGAGGGCAATGCGCTCCTGCGGTGTGGAAGAAAAGTATTGTACCGGCAACGCAACTCCAAAGGAAAAATTTCTCAAATTCGGCGAGACCCTGCAATACTGCATCGGCAATCCATTGTATCACTGGGCACACATTGAACTTCAGAGATACTTCGGCATAAACACGCCGTTAAACAAAGCAACTGCCGAGGATATTTACCAATGCGCAAATGAGGCTATCGCCAACGGCGACTTTAGGCCGCAGACGCTAATCAAAAAATCCAATGTAAAATATATTTGCACTACGGACGACCCCATTGACGACCTGAAGTACCATAAACTACTAAAGCAAGTAGAGGACTTTGACTGTACTGTGCTGCCGTCCTACCGACCTGACAAGGCGCTTAACATTCATCTGGAGGGCTTTGCTGATTACATCAAAACTCTGGGAGAGGTTGCAGAAACGGAAATCAAGTCATACAAGGATGTAATAACCGCCCTACTCAAAAGATGTGACTACTTTCACGCTGTAGGATGCAGAGTGTCCGACCAGGCATTTGAGTATGTTCCGTACAGTATAGCCAATGATGAAGAGGTTGATGCTATATTCCAAAAGGCGATGGCAGGAGAGGCAATCACCGCTGAGGAAAGCGATAAATACAGAACGCCCGTTCTGCTTGCGCTTGGCAAAAAATATCATCAACTGGGTTGGGCAATGGAGATACACATTGGTGCTATCCGTAACAACTCAAGTCGTATGTTCAATCAACTGGGTCCTGACACAGGCTTTGACTCAGTCGGCGATTGCGAAATCGCTGTAACACTGTCCAAATTTATGAATGCGCTGGATAAAACCAACCGGTTGCCAAAGACCATACTGTTTAACCTAAACGACAAGGACAACACTGTGCTGGCCACTATGCTGGGTAACTTCCAAAGTGCCGAGGCAGACAGCAAAATTCAGTTTGGCCCTGCGTGGTGGTTCCTGGATACCATGGACGGTATGACCAACCAAATGAAATCCCTTGGCAATCTGGGTGTGCTGGGCAAATTTGTGGGCATGGAGACGGACTCCCGTTCCTTTACATCATACGGCAGACACGAATACTTCCGTCGTATCATGTGCCGACTGTTGGGCAGATGGGTTGAGGACGGCTGGTACGCCTACGACAAGGATATCCTAAAAGAGATTGTCCAGGGCATCTCATATAACAACGCAATAAAATACTTTGATTTTTAAAACGGAGGACATTATGAATCTTAATCTAAGACCAAAAGAAGAATGTACTTTTGACGAAATCTCACTGGGCGAAATCATGCTCAGACTTGACCCCGGAGAGGGTAGAATAAAGACTGCTCGCTCCTTCCGTGCATGGGAGGGCGGCGGCGAGTACAATGTTGCTCGCGGACTGCGTCGTTGCTTCGGCCTAAAGACTTCTGTTGTTACTGCATTTGCTGACAACGAGATTGGTTATCTTATGGAGGACCTCATACTACAGGGCGGCGTGGACACATCTCTAATAAAATGGATTCCATACGACGGTATCGGCCGTACAGTACGCAACGGTATCAACTTTACCGAGCGTGGATTCGGTATTCGCGGTGCTGTGGGCACCTCTGACAGAGGCAACACAGCAGCATCCCAGCTAAAACCGGGGGACATTGATTGGGACTACATCTTTGGTACGCTGGGTGTACGCTGGCTACACACCGGCGGAATCTACGCTGCACTGAGCGAAACTGCTGCCCAGGTAGTAATTGAAGCTGTAAAGGCGGCCAAAAAATATGGCACAATCGTATCCTACGACCTTAACTACCGTCCATCTCTATGGAAGGGTATCGGCGGACAGGCTAAAGCACAGGAAGTTAACAGAGAAATTGCAAAGTACGTTGACGTTATGATTGGCAACGAGGAGGACTTTACTGCATCCCTGGGATTTGAAGTAGAGGGAAATGACGCAGACCTTAAAGAGTTGAACATGGACGGATACTACAAGATGATAGAGACCGTAACCAAGGCATACCCCAACTTCAAGGTAATCGCTACCACACTGCGTACAGTAAAGACAGCTACTGTAAACGACTGGAAGGCAATCTGCTGGGCTGACGGCAAAATCTACAACTCACTGGAATATCCGGGACTGGAGATTATGGACAGAGTTGGCGGCGGCGACAGCTTTGCATCAGGTCTTATCTACGGTCTTATGACCTACCAAGATGCCCAAAAGGCAGTAAACTATGGCGTTGTTCACGGCGCACTGGCTATGACCACACCGGGAGACACATCCATGGCGTCCCTAAAAGAGGTTGAAGCGAAGGTAAACGGCGCAGGTGCCAGAGTACAGAGATAACAGGAGGATAACATAATGGCAAACAAGATTGAAACCCTTGCAAAAATTCAAGAGGTAGGTATAGTAGCGGTTGTTCGTGCTACATCCATTGAGCAGGCAGAAAAAATCACCGACGCTTGTATCGCCGGTGGCGTTGCCGCTATCGAGCTTACATTCACAGTGCCTCACGCTGACAAGCTGATTGAGGCAATGAGAGAAAAATACAACAATGGCGAAATCATCATCGGCGCCGGTACAGTTATGGACGCTGCTACTGCAAGAATCGCTATTCTCGCTGGTGCAGAGTACATTGTTGCTCCGTATTTTGACCCGGAGACAGTCAAGTGCTGCAACAGATACGGTATTCCGTCAATGCCGGGTATCTACTCACCCACCGAGGCTGTACAGGCTATGGAATGCGGCGCAGATGTGCTCAAAGTGTTCCCGGGCGACCTGGCAACTCCTAGCTTTATCAAGGACATTCACGGTCCAATTCCTCACGCTATTATGATGCCGTCCGGCGGCGTAGATGTGGACAACGTAAAGGATTGGATTAAAGCAGGTGCTATAGCTGTCGGTGCAGGCTCATCCCTAACTGCCGGTGCCAAGACAGGCGACTACCAAAAGATTACCGAAACCGGTAAAATTTTTGTCCAGCGAATTAAAGAAGCAAGAGCAGAAATGGCAAAGTAAAAACAGCAAAAACAAAGAGGACTCGGCTGAGTCCTCTTTTAATTATATCACAATAGATTATACGCCGGAATATGCGTTAAAGCCGCCGTCAACCGGAATATTAACGCCGGTAATAAATCCGGAATACTCCTCGTCACAAAGGAACAGAAGTGTGCCGTCCAATTCCTCCGGCTTGCCGAATCTGTCCATAGGTGTTGCAGCAAGAATCTTGCCGGTACGCTGAGTTGGAGAGCCGTCCGGATTCCACAGCAAAGTCGCATTCTGCTTGGTTGAGAAAAAGCCGGGAGCAATGGCATTAACTCTGATTCCCATGGGGGCAAAATGCACAGCCATCCACTCGGTAAAGTTCTTTACGGCAGCCTTTGCCGCAGAGTAAGCGGGAATACGGGTCAGCGGGCGAAATGCGTTCATTGATGTTACCATGACAATACAGGCATTGTCCTTCTCCACCATATCGCGGGCAAACACCTGGGTAGGGATAAGAGTGCCCAAAAAGTTAAGGTTGAAAACAAAGGAAATACCGTTTGGGTCAAGGTCAAAAAATGTTTTGACATCGGGATTTTTCTCCACCAAGTCAATAGCCTCCAGAGTATCCTTTGTGGTAGTGCCCTTTGGATTATTACCTCCCGCACCGTTAAGCAAAATATCGCAGGTGCCAAGCTTCTCGGCAATAATGTCCCTTGCTTTCTGCATGGACTCCTGCTCCAGGACATTACATCCTACAGCAATAGCCTCACCACCATCGGCAACAATCTCGTCAGCGCACTTTTGTGCAGCCTCTTCGTTCAAATCCAAAACAGCAACCTTACAGCCCTGCTTAGCAAGGGTCTTTGCAAACCGGCCGCAAAGCACTCCGCCTCCGCCGGTAACTACAGCTACTCTGCCCTTCAAATTTTCGTGTGTCATAATATTACTCCTGTGTGATTACTTTCTTGATTTTTCTACTGCTTCCCACAGACCGTTGAGGTAACTAACTCCCAACGCTCTGTCAAACAATCCATAACCCGGACGAGCAACCTCGCCCCAAATCATTCTGCCATGGTCGGGTCTGATGTAGCCATCAAATCCAACCTCCTGCAACGCCTTGACAATCTCGTACATATCCAGTGAGCCGGCGCCGCTCTCGTGAGCAGTCTCGTTGAACCAACGGTCATTAATCTGTACATTGCGCAAATGAGCAAAGTAAATTCTGTCTGCGGCTGTCTTGATAATATCCACCATATCATTGTTTGGGCTTGCTCCAAGCGAGCCGGTACACAAAGTGAGTCCGTTGTACTTGCTGGGTACCATATCAAGCAGTTTTTTTACGGCGTCCTTGCCGGTAATAATTCGCGGCAAACCAAAGATTCCCCACGGCGGGTCATCCGGATGAATGGCCATCTTGACATCACATTCCTCACAGGTAGGCATAATAGCCTCCAGAAAATACTTCAGGTTCTCCCAAAGGTCATTGGCGGTAACACCCTTGTACTTTTGGAACAATTCCTTAATCTCGCCCATACGCTCAGTTTCCCAACCGGGCATAGCATAACCATTGGAATTATCATCAATCTCGCGGAACATATCCTCCGGCGACTTACCCTCCACTTGCTTGCCGTCGTAGCACAGACAGGTTGAGCCGTCCGGCAAAGGCATATATAAGTCAGTTCTGGTCCAGTCGAAAACAGGCATAAAGTTGTAGCATATTACCTTGACGCCAACCTTGGACAGATTGCGAATGGACTCCTTATAATTTTCGATATAACGGTCTCTTGTCGGCAGACCAATCTTTATATCCTCGTGTACATTAACGCTCTCAATACATTCCATTGTTAGGCCGGCAGCAGTAATCTCGTCATACATAGACTGAACTCTGTCCATAGTCCAGGTCTCACCGGCAGGCAAATCGTGAAGGGCAGGTACTACACCCACTACTCCGGGAATCTGCTTGATTTGTTCCAGTGTGACAGTATCCTTTTCTGTGCCAAACCACCTAAAAGTCATTTGCATAGGCTAATCCTCCTTAACAATACAATTTTAACACAGAATAAATACACAATCAATATAAAATATCAATAATATAATTCCAATATTAAACTATTTTAGTCTATATTCCCTGCCTATATTCTGCAAGCTTTGGATAGTGCCGACAGCACGCGCGCTATCAGCTCCCAGTTCAATATCTATATCCTGACTGATAATCTCACAATCGCCGTAATCTCTGTCCAGTTGTCTATTGATTTCCTGTTGAACTAATGCTGTCAATTCCTTGTCTGTAAGTACCCTGGTAGTCATAGTATATGGCCGTACAGTTTTAGTAACAATACCGATTGGCAGTCGCTTACCATCAATATCAATATAAACGGAATCATAAGTATCCTCACTGTTGATACGATATGAGGAGCCGATATACAATGGAATGTTAAGACCAAAAAAGCAAAGCGTCCTGTATCTCTTGGTATCGTCATATCTGCGAACACTTTGTTGACGATTGACCACCAGCAAAAAATCATCCTTAACCTGAGCAATATACTCCCCTCTGGCATGGGCAAAAACATTGCGCTTTGTGTCCTCGCTCTCATAAACTCCTGACACAAGCAAGTCGCCCTGAACCACGCTATCGCCGACATTTGCCACTTTAAACCCGTCATATACGATAGCTTTTACTATAATTCCGTCCTTAACTGCCTTGAGGTTAGTTACAACATTGGTATCTACAACTGATGGAGAATCTACGGTTTCATTTATTTCCACTCGTGCCGTAGTACCATCCCGGTTGATATGCACCCATGCACACTTATCAAAGGATGCCATCATCAAATTTTCAAGTTGAGGTCTGTCTGCGCTCCGCCAATAAGTACCCACTCCAAAATCATTATCCTGCAAAAATGAAATAATCTGCGTCTCGGTAATATCCTGATTACCTACTACTTCAACATTCCACACAAAGCCCGAAAAGTAACTGACTATCCAAACAAAGAGGAAACCACCCACCAGCAACCCCGGTCGATTGAGCAAGCGCAGAATATAAAATACCGGTCCATGCTTACTGACAACGGATACCACGCCGCCATTCTGTCGTGCTATGCGATGGAGTCGCATATAAGCTGTGGGACTGCACTGACCTGTCAGAACTGTCTTGTCCTGTCTCTTAATGTCACGAACAGCCACACCACTCTCATAACAGGAATTAATGAATCCCTCGATATATCCCTTGCTAAAATTGAATACCACATAACCACACAGCCACCTAAACAGTCTAACCATAATTATCAAACTCCATAGACATTATATTACCTTGCACTATTGCCCCCTGACGGGAAAAAGAATTGATACACAGGTCAGCACCGATAAATGTGATATAATAACTACCCATATTGAACTTGACACGCTGATTAGTATATTCTACTACGCTCTTAAGCCCGTCCACCACACACTCACTGTTACCTATCACCTGAATGTGGGGAGTCAGTGCGTAGGACACCATGTTAGAAGCTGAGCCTCCATTCTTTTTTTGTCTCAAAAAAATCACCAATAATGTATATGATAATAAAACAACTTATATCCACCCTTTACGCTTAAAATAAAGCAGCAATGTAACCACCACTATTACTACTACACCCACTGCTAACAAATAACCGTATTTCCACCTAAGCTCAGGCATTGACACAAAATTCATACCATACCATCCGGCTACGAAGGATAACGGCGAAAAAAACACTGTAAACAATGTTAATATCTTCATTATGTTGTTTTGTCTAATCTCCAGGGATGACTGATATGCCTCACGCAGATGCACCACACTATCCGACAAAACGCGAACATTATCCCTGAGTCTACCCACCCTGCGTATTAATAAATCAACCAATGTACATTCATCCAATAGATTCTCTTTTATTGCTTCCAGTATATCCTCCAAACTGTTGTAATAGCTATGAATATGGAGCAGCTGCTTTTTTGATTGAAGAAGAATGGAGTTAAAATTCCGGCTGTCCTGATTCTGCAGCACCGTCTGCTCCAGGGAATCAATGTGCTCCTCCATATCCTGCATAAAATCGCTGTCTCCACCTATTATGGTATCAAAAACAGAATAGCACAGACGCTGCAAGTCCATATCCGACGCATCAAATCTGTGTAATGCAGAGAGAAATCCGTCACGCACAGAGCAATCCTCATCAAAAAGCTCAACTATCAGCACCAAACTTTTTGTGATATAAAATCCGATACGGTCACTGTCTGAGGACACAACGGATGGATTGACTATATTGAGCACGCCATAGACGCAATCCCCAACAGACTCCACCGAGGAATAAGCGTTATCGCCGGCACACATAATTCCCCATCCTCTGGGATAGTGCAAAATCTCTGTCAACGAACACAAATTGGATAACGAAATATATCCCGCCGTTAGATTGCTGGTGCTGATATTCGCAGCGTCAATAGTAATAAGGTCATCATTAAACTCGTAAAACATAGTACTATTATTTGCCTTATCAGTTAATTATTGCAAAAATACACAGTAGATGATAAAATAATTACGGGGTGAAGAGTATGATATTCTTTTTGGTAATAATCATAGCGATAATTTTTTATGGTATGCAGGTGAAAGGAAAAGACCAATTCTATACCGATTACTGCTCAAAAAAGCAGACCGCAACCATAAATGCAATTTTTTCCTTATTAATATTTCTTAGTCACTCGGCCCAGTACACCACTCTCGGTGGCCCACTGGATGAGCCATATCTGGCATTCAGAAAATATATAGGCCAAATCGTGGTAGCATCATTCCTGCTGTACTCCGGATACGGCATAATGGAGAGCATAAACAAAAAAGGCTATTCCTATGCAATAGATATACCAAAAAAGCGATTATTTAGACTATGGTATCACTATGCAATAGTAGTGGCTATGTTCATAATAGTTGACCTTATATTTAAGAGGCATTATGAGCTTAAGGATATGATACTGGCATTCACAGCATACACATCTGTGGGCAACAGCAACTGGTACCTATTCATCACCTTTGCTATGTACATCATTATTTTCGTATCCTTCTTTATGTTTAGGAAGAACAAATACATTGCAGTGGGAGCAGTTATACTGCTCACAGGCGTATTTGCTGCAGTGGAATACAAGGCAGGTATGGGCGCCAGATATTACAACACCATATTCTGCTTCCCTGCCGGTATGGTATTCTCCCTGCTCAAGCCATATATTGACAAAATTGTAATGAAAAACGATACTGTATGGAGCTGTGGATTTGCCGTACTGTTCGCCGGATTCTACATAGTATCACGGCACAGAGGCTCATCCTTTGTGTTCAACATCTTTGCAATCCTGGCTGTGGCAATGATTATGATGATAAATATGAAGGTAAAAATTGAAAACCCAATTCTTGACTTCTTTGGAAATCACATATTCAGCTTCTTTATACTGCAAAGAATACCTATGATAATTCTGTCGGAATTAGGTTTAGGCAAGCACAAATACGTGTTTATTATCGCCAGCTTTATTGCCACTGTGTGCATTGCACCGATTTTTGACAACCTTATGGCAAGGCTTGACAGCAAGATATACAAAGCATAATGATAACAAAGAAGGATATGACGAGAAATTCGTCATATCCTTCTTTATTTTAAGAAAGAAAAGCCGAGTATAACACTCGGCTTTTCCCCTCTGTCTTTAACAAACTATAGGAGGACAGATTATCTCGCCTCGGTTGCGGCTCCGAGGCGAGCGTTCTTTAATTATAGCAGAGTTAGACAAAATGTCAAGCGTTTAGTTAACATTTTATGTAAAAATTCACAAATTGTTATAAGTATTATGTCATTTTTTGTCAAATGTCGATTTTCGTCGATAAGTTTTTGGGACTTTTTTCAAAATATTATTGACAACGAACATTTGTTCGACTAATATGATAAGCAGATTGACAAAACCACTCACTGTCGGTCGAATAATGTAATACGAAAGGAAGGGCAGCAGATGACAATTACAGAATTGGCGAATGAATACAGGCAGCAGTACAATGTTCTCAACACCAAGATGGACGCACTTAGACCCCTGCTATGTGTGTACACCGGTCAGGACCTGTACCTGTTGCGAAAAAGAATGAAAATCTACTACGATATGGCTTGTGAATGCAAAAGAACAGCATCACTGCTCGATGGATATTATGAGGAGGATGGTTACTGTGGTTGATTTTGTTGATGATTACTACTACGATATTGGCGTCGTAGGGTGTGAAGAAGAGGATCGTGCCAGAGCCAAGCGCAAGGCATTTGAGTATGTTGTACCACTGATTATACAGAACGAACTGACGCAACAGCAAAGTATCTGCCTGCGATATAAGTACATAAACGGCAAAAGCCAAAACGAAATCGCAGATATACTAAAGCTGTCACAGCCAACAGTATCCCGACATATTAATGCAGCAAAGGATGTACTCAATAATAGTCTAAAATATTGCTACATTGCTCTATCAAAAGGTATCGACGAATACCAAAGAGAGCAGTAATATGTCATCAGGCCAAGGGCATAGCTATTTATAGGCATAGCCACTATGTCCATACAGCCTGTTATTTTCACTACTATTTTATGAACAAACCGGATAATAGTGATTGAGAGGCAGCGCTGCTGCCTCTTTTTATATTGTAATAGCCGGCATATTATGGTATAATATCTAACTGATAATATAAGGAGTGATATTTATGCTACAAATCAATGGGGATATGGTAGGTGCGGCACACACCACTGTGGACAGTACGAATACAGCAATCGCTGTTGGCAGTGGGTCACTGCCGGTATTCGGCACACCCGGTATGATAGCACTGATGGAGGAGGCTACCTGCAAGGCTATCGCCCCTGCTCTTGAGGACGGAGAGACAACTGTCGGTACAAAAATTGATGTGGCTCACATCAAGGCAAGTGGTATCGGAACACCTATCACAGCAACAGCCACTCTTATCGATATTGACCGTCGCAAGCTTACCTTTAGCGTAATTGCTAACGAGGACAACGGCGCAGAGATTGGCAAAGGCATTATCGAAAGATTTGTTGTAGAGGCTGAAAAATTTATGAGCAGAATTGGAGCATAATTATGTATGATGCAGTAATATTTGACTTTGACGGCACAATATGTGATACCGGCGAGGGCATTAAAAAAAGTGCAAAATATGCTCTGGACGCCTATGGAATAGAATCGGAGGAATGGCAGGAGCTAAACTGCTTTATCGGTCCGCCGTTGCTGGTAACCTTTCAGGAAAAATATGGGCAAAGCGTAACCCGGGCAGAAGAACTGGTAAAGAAATTTCGTGAGAGATACACCAACATAGGCGTGTATGAGAGCCGGCTATACGACGGTATTGAGGATATGCTCAAGGCCCTAAAGTCCCATGGCATCATGCTGGGTATCGCCTCCTCAAAACCGCAAAAATATGTGGAAGAATTGCTAAACAAGTTTGGCATATTCCATCTATTCGACAGTGTTTGTGCTGTGAGCTTTAATGCAGATTGCGAATCCAAGCAAAGCATTATTCGCAGATGTCTGGATAAATTGAATATACAAAGCAACCGGGCCATTATGGTGGGTGACAGATTCTATGATATAGATGGGGCTAGAGCCAATATGATGGACGGCGTCGGTGCTCTGTGGGGATACGGCAACAAATTTGAATTTATTGAATGCAGTGCAAAATACATTGCCGAAAAGGTCGGCGACATTGAGGCTATCGCCCTGGGTCTGTACGAAAAGACCGAAAATGTGCAAAAAATCTTTGACGGAAAAATACTAAAAATTCACCGGGACGATATTACACTATGCGATGGTACGCAGGGCTACAGAGAATGTGTTGACCATCCGGGCGGAGTAGGTGTTATCGGTATCACTGACGACGACAAGGTACTGCTGGTAAGACAATTTCGCTACCCGTACAAGGAATTGGTGTACGAAATTCCCGCAGGCAAGCTGGACGCCGGTGAAGAGCCGCTGCAAGCGGGAATCAGAGAGTTTAAAGAAGAATGCGGCGCCACTGCCGACAGGTATATTCCCCTTGGCGAGATATACCCCACTCCCGGCTATACCAACGAAATCATACGAATTTTTGCCGCCACAGGACTGCACTTTGGCGAGCAGGATTTGGACAATGGCGAACTGCTGAATGTAATCAAGATTAAATTCGACACTCTGTACGAAAAAGTAATAAGCGGCGAAATCAAGGATGCAAAAACAATCATCGCCACACTAAAAATGAAGGAATTGAGAAACAAAAAATAATGACATATTTGGACAATAGTGCTACTACCCAACCGGAAAAGGCAGTAGCCGACAAGGTTTACGAGATGCTGACACACTGCTACGGCAATCCCTCCAGCTTTCACAAAATAGGGCTGAATGCAAATACGGAGGTGCGTACTGCCAGACAAAAAATAGCCGACGCGCTGTCCTGCCAGCCTGACGAGATAGTGTTTACATCCGGCGGAACAGAGGCCAACAACCTGGCAATATTCGGTGCAGTTGAGGCCAACCGTCGCAAGGGAAAGCGTATTGTTACCACGGCAATTGAACACGAAAGTGTACTGGAATCGATAAACGAACTGGAAAAACAGGGATACGAGGTAATTAGGCTGAAGCCCGACAGCTACGGCAACATCAGCGAAGAGCAAATAGCAACGGCTATCAACAGCGACACCATCCTGGTTACCGTAATGTATATCAATAATGAGGTAGGCTCCATATTGCCCGTCAAGGCAATAAAAAAAGCCGTGACCCGTACCAAAGCACCGGCGCTAATTCATGTGGACTGTGTGCAGGCATTCGGCAAGGTTGAGGTAAAACCTGCAAAGCTGGGCGCCGATATGGTTACAATCACAGCTCACAAAATTCACGGGCCTAAGGGAGTGGGAGCGCTGTACATCAAAAAAGGCACTCGCATTATTCCTCGCCAGTACGGTGGCCAGCAGGAAAAAAAGATAAGGCCGGGTACGGAGGCGTCACCACTTATCGCCGGATTCGGTATAGCAGTGGATATGATACCTAACCTCAAGACACAAAACGAGAAAACAGCAAAGCTGAGAGACTACGCTATAGAAAAACTGTTGAATATCGACGGAATAAAAATTAACAGTGGCAGTGATGCCAGTCCATATATCATCAGTCTGTATGTGCCCACCTTTATGACAAGTCAGACAGTTGTGCAGCACCTGTCATCGGAATACGGCGTTTATGTCAGCAACGGCTCTGCTTGTGCTAAGGGCAAACGCAGTCATGTACTGACAGCAATGAGCCTGCCGGACGATGTTATAGAAAAGTCAATTAGAGTCAGCTTTTCTCGTAACACAACAAAAGAGGACGTTGACCGCCTGGTTAACGCCCTGGAAGAAACAGTAAAAAAATACCCAATATAACAGGAATACATTATGCAAGAAATAGTACTAATCAAAAACGGAGAACTGGTGCTCAAGGGTCTCAATCGCTGCACCTTTGAGGACATACTAATAAAGAATATGCGCAAAGCTCTGAGCAGAATAGGAGAATTCAAGTTCAAAAAGAGCCAATCCACAATTATGGTGCAGCCCGTGGAGGAGGACACCGACCTTGACGACGCCGTAGAGGCACTAAAAAAGGTGTTCGGTATTGCCGCATTATCAAGAGCAGCCATTGCCGAAAAGGATATGAAGTCCATAACAGAGACAGCTCTGGAATACCTGACAGAGGAACTGGAATACGCACGCACCTTTAAGGTGGAGGCTAAGCGCAGTGACAAAAAATTCCCTATGAAATCGCCGGAGATTTGTCGTGAATTAGGTGGCAGTATTCTGTCCAAATTCCATCACCTAAAGGTGGATGTGCACAATCCGGACATCACTGTAACAGTGGAGGTAAGGGACAACTTTGCATTCATCAGAGGCAATAACATCAAGGGTGCCGGTGGCATGCCGGTGGGTACCAGTGGCAGAGCCGCCACCCTGATTAGCGGCGGTATTGACTCCCCTGTTGCATCCTACATGATGGCAAAGAGGGGTATTGAATTGGTTGCCGTGCACTTTGCATCACCACCATATACCACCGAATTGGCAGAACAAAAGGTAATGGATTTGCTGCGCAAGGTGGCAGCATACTCAGGGCCAATCACGACGTATATCGTTCCATTCACAAAGCTGCAGGAAGAAATACGCGACAAATGTCCCGAAGTATATTTCACCATAATAATGAGAAGATATATGATGAGAATTGCCGAAAAACTGGCAAGGCACCAAAACTGCAGTGCTCTCATCACCGGAGAAAGCGTCGGACAGGTTGCCAGCCAGACAATATATGCTCTGGGATGCACTGATGCAGTAGCAACAATGCCTGTGTTCAGACCGTGTATCGGTATGGACAAGGACGAAATCATCACCATATCCCGCAAAATTGACACATTTGAAACATCTATTCAACCCTATGAGGACTGCTGTACCGTATTCACACCAAAGCACCCAAAAACCCGTCCGTCACCGGCAGAGATTGAGGAGGCTGAGGCAGTACTGAATACGGACGCACTCATCCAAGAAGCAATAGACAACGTGAGAAAAGTGGTAATCCATGGATAACAAAGAACTAGACGAAATACTGGAATCAATAAAGAACAAAGATAAAACTGTAAACAGCAGGCTGGACCAACAACCGTTGCCACCCCCAATGCCAAAGGTGGTGGAGGAAAAGCCGATAGAGCCCATTGCTCCGCCGGAAAGAAAAGTCACCACACCTGCGCCACATTCTGTTGATATAAACAGCGAACCCATCCCGGAAACGGTACCTGACCCTACTCCGTTAAAGAAAAGGCTGGGTGATGTAGCAGCAAAGGGCATAAGGAAAAACGCAAAAATCATTGGCATCATCATCCTAGTGGTGATAATAATTGCCGGAGCAACTGTGGGCGGCGTAAGGTACAGCCAAACAGCATACCTGCGCCCGTATCAGCAAAAGTACGGAATCAAGTATCCAAAAGGAATACTGGAAAGCTTTTGTGACCAATACGGCAAGGAGCAAAAGACGGTGGGCAAAATCTCTGCTCCCGACATTGACGCCACACAGTATGTTACTAGCAGAGTGATAACCGGATATTCCAATCTTGAAAAAGATACCAGCATACTCAAAAACCAGCAGTTCAAGGCAATTAGGCTAACCGATGAATTTGCAAAGCTGGAGGACACATATTCAACTCCAAAGGGATATTTGGACTCCGGCCAAAAAATCGAGTTCACCACTCTGTACCAAAAATACACATACCAGGTAATCGCAGTCTTTTACACCAACATCGACCCAAAGGACGACAATGATTACTGCTTTAATTACCGATTTGCAGGAGACCTGACGGAAGAAAGCTTTGTGCAATACAGGGACCGTATTCAGCACCGTGCACTGTACACAACCGAGGACACACTGCCATATACTCATAACTATTTAACATTATCTATTGACAGCCATGTTATGGAGAACTACAGATTTGTATTACTGTGCAAAGAAGTTGAGCCCCAATTCAAATTATACAAACAGGCCGTCCCCAACGAAAAGATACACTATCCCCAAAACTACTATGATGCCAACGGTGAGAGAAATCCATACCGTTTCGCCAGCAAATGGTACCCAACCATATACACTGACGAAAAGCATACCGTCACAAAAACCATAAAGCAATAATTAAAGCGACGAGCATGGCTCGTCGCTTTGTTATTTAGTGTCTTGTTTCGTCTGTATATTGCTCGCACCAGCGAGCCATAAATGACGGCTCCTCGCCGCCTGCATAGAGATGTCCCAAATCGCCGTACTGAATACAGGTGAATATCGCTTTGCCCTGCTCCCGTTCCTGAGTAGCCAAACGAGTAACAGAGGTTGGCAACGCCACAAAATTATGCCACATAATCATAGGCGATACGCTGAATATTCGTGACAAAATAACCGATTCCACACCGAAATGGCAGAATATCAATATCTTGTCGGCATTAGGATTAACTGCCTTGTACATTCTGCCCTCACGGACATACCCATGCTTTGCAAGAAGCTTATCAACTCCCTTGCACACTCGGTTGTAATGGCGCTTAACATCGCCATCCTTCATAAGGTCAACATCCAGCCAATTATCAAAATCATAGTACTCGTCAATACGAGTCCAGTAATCCGGCTTTCTGTCCCAGCAGTTGGTACGCTCAGGATCCTTGACCGTACCCCTAAATTCTCGTAGCCAATCGTATGTCTTTGCCTTTTTTCCAATTTTGTCCAAGGTATAGGACGCTGTCTTTTTTGCTCTGCCAAGCGGAGAACAGTAGATTGCCGAGAACTCCTGCTTCGCCAGTCTGTCTGCCAATAGCTTTGCCTCGCGCTCACCCTTTTCGGTTATGCTATCGTGCTCATAATCAGGGTCTGCGTGGCGTACAATCCATATTTCCATTATTCCTCAGTCTCTTCTGCCACAGGGTACACAAGGTCCTCCCTGGTCCAATCCTTGATTACCTCAAGAAAAGCCCTAGCCTCCTCCTTTGCCTGTGGCAAATTATGATCAAGACAGTTGCCACACTCGTTATGTCTGGCACCGGGAATAGTGCCCCAAAAGTCAGCAATGTATTGGAACGCGTCCTTGATTAATTGGATAGAATAATTATCACTCAGATTGCGAGTTAAGAAGTAAAATCCTGTGCGACAACCCATAGGACCGAAATAAATAATATTGTCACCAAATTCGGTATTGCGAACATAGGTTGCAAAAATATGCTCGATTGTATGGAGCGCCGAATTGGTCATAACCGGCTCTCTGTTGGGCTCCTTAACACGAATATCATAGGTGGTAATATCATCGTCAATACGACTTATATATATTCCTCTCTTCAAAATATCGTGGTCAATCTCAAAACTAGGTATCATTTTCATATTATTACGCCTCAATTCCTGTCAAAAATGAAATATTTTTTGTTAATTCATAGCCATCCATAGCACCATCCAGCACATCTTGAAATCCGGTCAAAAGCATTTCTGCCTCCGGAATTGCACGGTTGTACAACTCAAAAAAGCTCTCGTTTCGCTGAACATCCGGCTGATATGGTGAAAGCCAGGCCTTATGTTCTATATTAGCATACTTTTTTGCTTTTTCCAAGTCCCTGGGATTAATATGTGCAGTAAGTCGGTAATTTTTTACTATAGGAGCAACAATGGTTTCCAATATTCTGCATCTTCGTGTAAGCTTGCCGGAAAAATCCCGCAAAGTATTTTGGAACCAAACCAAGTCCTTAACGGTATTAGCCACATCGTGGTAGGTTGCAGAACAATCGGTAACCCGAGGAATCACAAACTGCAGCAATCTCGACACCTCGGCCACCTCTACATCGTCCAAAGCGATAGTGGCAGCGCCATCAAACTGATACGGTATATCATAACCCAGCTTTTCTTTTATCATACAGGTATCCATGGAATGTTCGATAGTGTTGTGAGCAGTGCTACCGTTGACAAACTTGCCATTGCCCACCAATTCCTCCTGTTTGGCATAAACATAGGGATGGCAGGTACGGTCCAATGCATAATGCATAATAAAGCCGTAGATATACGACATGGCAATGTCTGTATCATGACTTTCCTTTATGTAATCACGAAAAGCATCAATTATATCACCGGCTCTGGCATTATGTAAGGCCACGCCCTTGGCTGCCTGGGGCTTGCCGGGCATATAGACAGGCAGTAATCTGCCGAAAAAGAATATATCCGGTCCCTGAGCACCCAACGCCATAACATTGAGATGGATACTAAAACGGACATTATCCTCAATCCACGGAAGCATATCCCTCATAAACAAATAATGTGTAGCAAAAGCAGGCATATAGTCATCCTTTCATTAGATTTTTCATATCCGAAGGAAACGGAGAGGTAATATGAATATCCTCCCCGGTAATAGGATGGGTAAAATATATGTCGCCACAATGGAGCGCTTGACGGTTAATTAAATCAGTACTGCCATCGTAAAGACTATCCCCCAACAATGGGTGTCCTATATAGGACATGTGGACTCTAATCTGATGAGTACGACCGGTAAGCAACTTAAATCGCACCAGGCTATACTCCCCATACTGTGCCAAGGGATAATATCGGGTCACTGCGTATTCGCCATCGGTACTGACTCTGCGCTTTATAATACTGTCGCCACATCTACTGACAGGTGCGTCCACTACACCGGGCTCATCCACAACACCCGACACCAGGGCATAATAGTCCTTGTCTATTTTACCTGCCAGCTTGGAGGCTGCCAACTCGTGTTTAGCAACCAGCACGGCGCCACTGGTATCCCTGTCCAGCCTGAACACCGCCCTAAATGCAGTATCCTGTTCAACATGATATGCCACAAAATTGGACAAAGTATCACCGATATGATTACGGCTCTCGTGCACCGGAATAAAAGGGGGCTTATCCAGCACGAGAATATCCTCATCCTCATATAAAACATCTATATCCATCTCTGTTGGTGACGGCATGTGGCCGCTGCTATCAATAGTAATCCTCAAGACATCACCGGAATATACAGTATCTATCGTTCTGGCAAAGGAGCCGTTGACAGCAATACCGTCCCGGCTATGCTTCAGCTTGACTAACAGAGAGGATGACACTCCAAAATCCCGAAGAAAATCCTTAATTCTCCTGCCGTTATCCCTGTTTTCTACAACAAACTCTAGTATTCTCATAACAAAAAGCTGTGGTGAGCTACTGCCCACCACACGAAAAAATTATTTTGTGTATGATGCCACAATACCACCATTACTCATATAAACGGTATTGAGACCACTGGCTTTGACTATTTCTACCGAGCCAAATTTAGCATAAGCGCTGATTTTTTCTGCAACAAACTGTGCTCTCTCCGGACAACACACATGGGTAATTATCAGTCGCTTGTGGGAAAGGTCAGAATCCGTTACATCCTCACCAATAATAGAAGCCATCTTGGTGAGTGCTCTGTTCATAGATAATTCCTGACCTGACAGCTTGATGTTGCCATCGCAGGCATGCAAAATCAGTCTAACTCTCAACTTTTTCAACAATCCGGTAGCAAGGGCAAAAAGCCTGCCGTTATTCTTAAGCACATCCAAAGACTCAAGGCAAAAGAACAATTTGCTTCTATTGACAATCAAGTCCTCAACATCCTCTACCACCTGTTCAAAAGGAACGCCATCGGATGCTAGCTCATGGATTCGCTCGGCAATAAGACTCTCAACACCTGCTGTTGCAAGGGAGTTGAATATATGGATATTCTTCGCTCCGCCGTGCTCCTCCTCAAATATAGCCTTGCCCTGGAGTGCGCTGTTGTATGTGCCGGACAGCTTGTCGGTAATGGTGATAACATAAACATCATCCTCATCACAATCAAAAGCAGTTGCCCATGCGTCAGGAGAAGGACAGGCGCTCTTGGCTGTATCCGATGACGCCGTCATTCTGCCCACAAAGTCATCCTGGTCAAAATTCTCATCATCAGGAATAACATAATCTCCAATTGATAAAGTCAATGGCACAAATGTAATATTATCAAATTTGTTGATAATCTCGGTTCTGTCACAGCAACTATCGGCAACAATCCTAAAACTCATAATAATTCTTACCCTTCAATAAAGTTTAACTAATTATACTATAATACAAACAAATTAGTCAACAAAATAATATCTGTATCAAAACAAGTTTACAAACTAAAATGCCTAATCTTGCTTATCATAGCCACAAAACAGCCCCAAATAATCTGGAAGCTGAGAATACTGAAAGTGCTGATTTGACTGAATCCGCCAACAAATGACAGCACGGTAACAGCACAGAATCCAAGCACGCTGCCGAAGCTAAGCAAAAATGATAACAATGCTTTTGAGCTTACAATAATACCTGCTGCTCGCATTGCAGATACAAAACCCTTGGCTGTACCATTATGCACAACATAGGCAGGTGACTTTTCTACACTGAGGTTGGAGTACTTGTCGTACACTCTTGCAGAGGAATGATTCATCACCCTAATAAATCCCATAGGCAGGCCATACAACTGAGCAAGGCTCTCCTCATTTATATATGGGTCACAGCTCTTTACGATAACAGTAATTCCTGTTTTTTCCAGTTTCTTAAGCTCTCGCTTCAAGTCAGGGTCGGCACTGTATGCTACCACAAACATAGCCATAATCTTGCCGTTAACGGCAAGGTATAGCGCCTTCCTGTCCTTTATGGTATATTTTTGCTCAAAGCTTTCTTTTGGGACACTGCACCCGTGACTGCGCAACAGGTCGCGATTGCCAACCAGCACCTTGCGTCCGTATATCCAGGCGGATGTACCCATCTTGTCCTCGTAGGTAATGCCCTCCACCTTTGGCAAAATAGATTGCTTTCCTATAATAACATCGTCAAAAACATGCGCCAACGGGCTGTTAGTCTGTATCATAACGGCAGCGGCCAATATGATAGCCTCGTCAACCTTTGCGTTATTAAAAGTCTTTATGCCCAGCAGGTCACAACTGTTTTTGCCAAACAAATCTGCGCCTGACATAACCATAGCGTCACCGCTGCTGGCCATCTCTGCACCCTCAAATCCACAAACTCTGGAGCCGAATCTATCAAGACCGGATGATATATCCCCCAACAAACTGTTTGTCAAAAACAACGCCGAAACTGGTATCGACACACTAAATGAACAAACAGCAACATTAATTCCGGTATTTATGTCGTCTATGATACCCACCACTATCATAAGAATCACGCTCAGCAACGCCATAACGCCACTGACGATAACGCTGACTCTATTGGCAGGCTCATCCTTGCAGGAAATCTCCAAAAAATTGGTTGCAAAATCAGTCTTAACACTGGTCTTGATTACAACGTCATCTCCCTCGATAACACCACGACTGATAACATCCGCATCCACACGATTGGCAATATTCTCTACTGTATATTGCTCCTTAGAATGAGTGATGAATTCAAAATTATCTATTACTCTTGACATCATCCGGTGCTTGCCCAACTGGGACATAAACAGCGCAAAGGATGCAACGGGCGTCAACAAAACGCCATTGTCTATCCACAAACTCTCATGCACCAGACAAGCGACGGTATGCGCCAGCACAACCAATGACAAAATCGACATAGATAGGTCAAAGGTGAGCCCTCTTTTAAGATTAAAACCGTGAATAAACACGTTATAGTTAACTACAGCAGTAGCCACAAGCAGCACCAACTGGGTTACAAAAAAAGCAGTATGCCCGGACAATGCAGTAGGAAAGAATGCACTGTCCTTGAACAAAGCCATCAGCAACATAGGAACGCCCAGCAATACTGTAGAAATCAGTTTTAGGCTGATTGAGTACTTTTTTGACATAAGGACGGACAAAAAATCTGCCTTTTGGTCCACATCCTCATACTCATCCTCCAGGTTGTTGTTACCCAGGTCCATATCGGTCTCGTCCGGGCCGAAAAGACGGAACTTGCCCACCTTCTCCCGGCGACGTTGCTCCAGTAATTGCTCTGCCACATTCTCATCAATCTTTTGGACCTCATCAATAGTATCCTCAAATCCGTCAAAGCTTATCTGCACACCAATCTCCTCATCAGGTGTACCATCGAATTCGTCATAAATATGCTCCCTGGATACTATGGTAGGGATGCTTTGCAGGTCACTAGCCTCGTCAACCTTTGGGTTGGTGCTGAATACCATAGGACGGGTCTTGCCATCTGCATTGTCATTTTTTGTAACAGCCTTGACATCCCGGTCATCCGATGAAATAGCTCTTGTTTTGTCATCCACTGCAGGAGCTATCTTAACATCCGCATCGTCCTTTGGCTTTTTTACAGATGGAAAACGAATGGTCTGCGTCTTTTCTTTTATTGACTTTTGGGATGGCTTAGGAACATATTCCTTTACGTCAGGCTCCTCTTTAATTTTTTCTTCTACGCTGCGCCTAACATCGTCGCTAACCACATCAACCCGGTCTATTGCAACTTTTGCCTTTTCTTGGAGGTTATGCTCCGCAGCGGCCAACTGTCGCTCAGCCTCTGCCTTAATCTCCTCGGCTCGCTTCAATAACTCCTCTATCGACAAATTATCGCTCATTTATCTCTCCATCACTATAACGGCTCGTTAGTCCAATCTCTGGCGAGCAATTTCATACATCAAAACACCTGCTGCCACAGAAGCGTTGAGTGAATTAACCCTGCCCAGCATTGGCAAACTGACAGTAATGTCGCACTTTTCTTTTACTAATCTGCCAACACCGTTACCCTCGCTGCCAACAACCAGAGCAACACCGCCGGAAAAATCTGTTTTGTCCCAACGCTGCCCGTCCATATCTGCGGCATATACCCATATATTCTTTTTCTTCAATTCTACAATAGTAGCAGCCAAATTTGTTACTCTTGCCACCGGCATATACTCCAGGGCACCGCAAGAGGTCTTGGCTACAATATAATTCAGACCTACGTTGCGTCGCTTAGGAATGATAATACCATGGGCCCCGCATGCCTCGGCAGTACGAATAATAGCACCTAAATTATGGCTGTCTTCAATCTCATCACAAATGATAAGAAACGGAGCTTCCCCCTTTTTTTCTGCATTGTCCAAAATATCCTCCACAGAAGAATACTGATGTGCCGGTACATTGGCCACAACGCCCTGATGATTACCACCGGGCGCCATAAAATCCAGCTTTTTTCTGTCAACATTCTTGACAACTATTTTTTTCTCCTTGCACAGAGCGATAATACGGTTAATTGAGCCCTCGCGCTCTCCCTTGGCAACCAGGACATTCTCTACTTCTCTATCACTCTTAAGCAATTCAATAACAGCATTTCTGCCTATAACCAATGAATCATTAGTACCATTATCTCTATCCATAAAATACCTACCAATATTAATTAATTATATTATAACAAAAACTTACTACCGATACAACAGAAAAAAGAAAAATCCTTGTGTCGTGTGACACAAGGACTAATCCGTCAATTGATAAAAGCAAATACGCCGGCAGTGAGACCGCTGAGCGCCATAAGCACTGCCAGAATAATGGCAGTAATTTTTACCCAAGTTCTGTTCATAATATCTCCTTATTTCATAAACTCGTTGGCTGCGGCAATCAGTTGCTCTGCTAATGCGTTGGCACTGTCCCTGTCGCTGCCGATTGCTGTAATATATGCCTTAATTTTCGGCTCTGTACCGGACGGTCTGACAATAACCTTATTGCCGTCGGCAAGTTGAAAATCGAGAACATTGGATTTAGGCAAATCTATGGGTTCAACTCTGCCGTCGGTATATGCGGTGGTGCTTGCCATATAATCAGCAACTGCAACTACGGACATACCTGCTATCTGCTGTGGTGGATTGGTACGCAGTGTATCCATAATGCCTGCCATCTTTTCCATACCGGCAGCGCCCTCAAAGGTGTAGGATTCAACCACATTTGCATAATAGCCAAAATCGTCATACAGTGAGTTCATAACATCAACAAGATTCATATTCTTTGTCTTGTAATATGCAGCCATCTCACAAATTAGCATGGATGCCACGACTGCGTCCTTGTCCCTGGCATGAGTGCCGGCAAGGTAGCCATAGGACTCTTCAAATCCCATAACAAAATCATCGGCTCTTCCCTGGCTCTCCAGGTTGGTAATCAACTCGCCGATATACTTAAATCCTGTGAGCAAATTCTTGAATGTGCAATTATATTTTTTGGCAATAACCTCGGCAAGATCGGTGCTTACAAAACTCTTTACTGCAATAGCCGATGCAGGCAAAGTACCCTTTTCTTGCCTTTGAGACAAAAGGTAATTAAGAAGCATAGCCCCAACCTCATTACCTGTCATCAACACCAACTCTCCGGACTTGTCGGGTACTGCAATACCAACACGGTCACAGTCCGGGTCGGTAGCCAGCAAAATATCTGCGTCGATTTTTTTGTTCATCTCAAGTCCAATTTCGAAAACCTGCTTGATTTCCGGATTAGGGAATGGGCAAGTTGGGAAGTTACCGTCCGGATTTTCCTGCTCAGGCACAACATATACCCGGTCAATGCCGATACGACTGAGTATCTGTCTTACAGGCTTATTGCCCGTACCGTTAAGTGGAGTATATATAACCTTCAAGTCAGCATTCCTGATTATATCGGGGTTTACACACTGCTTTTGTACCTGGTCAAGGAATAAATCAATAACCTCCTGACCCACATATTGGATGGCGCCGTCAGCCACAGCTTGGTCAAAATCAACACGCTTGATACCGGTAAAATAATCCACCTTTTGGATAAACTCGTAGGTCTCGGCAGCCTCAGCGTCAGTCATTTGATAGCCCTTTGGGTTGTAACACTTGTAGCCATTGTACTTGGCAGGATTATGAGAGGCAGTAAGGATAATACCGCTGGATGTGTGGAAGTGACGGATAGCAAAGGACAGGCACGGAGTAGGCTCCAGCTCCTCAAAAAGATACACCTTAATGCCGTTTGCCGCAAGAATAGAAGCAGCCTCCTTGCTGAAATACTCACTCTTAATACGAGAGTCATATCCGATAGCAATGGATGGATTGTCGTAATTCTTATTGAGGAAATCGGACAAGCCCTGTGTAGCTCTGCCCACTGTGTAGATATTCATACGATTGGTACCGGCACCGATAACACCGCGAAGGCCTGCTGTACCGAACTCAAGAGAACGGTAAAACCTGTCGAGAATCTCGTCATCATTACCCTTGATACTCTCCAACTCAGCAATCAGGTCAGGGTCGCCTGTGGCCTTTTGGAGCCATTCATTATACAAACAATTAATATCCATAAACAATATCTCCTAAGAAAAAACTAACTACATTTTAATATTATTATTTCGTATTGTCAATATCACTTTTTTAATGTATAATATTAATTAAAGAATAGTATCTGTTGGTGATTAACATGTTTGCAAAGGTAAACAGCGAGGGAATATTCGGTATAGACAGCTTTGATGTACAAGTTGAGGCTGATATAAGCTCCGGATTGCCGCGATTCGATATAGTTGGTCTGCCCGACGCCTCCGTTAAGGAGAGTCGTGAGCGAGTCAGAGCCTCAATAAAGAATACGGGACTGGATTTTCCTGTATCGAGAATCACGGTTAATATCGCCCCTGCCGATATAAAAAAGGAAGGTTCTATATATGACCTGCCGATATTGATAGCAATACTCAAAGCCAGTGGCCAAATCACCGGTGACATCAGTCAATACGCATTTATCGGCGAGCTGTCGCTGGATGGCGAAATTCGTAGTGCCAACGGCGTGCTGCCAATGGTAATGAGAGCCAAGGAAAACAATATGTCAGCCATATTTGTACCGGCCGTCAATGCGACTGAAGGCAGTGTTGTATCAGGTATTGATGTACTCCCTGCCGGCAATATTCGAGATATACTGGCTCACCTGAGCGGTCTGTTCCTAATCGAGCCTATGAGCAGCAAAATAGAGCCTGACCAAGTACTGGAGGAAGAGCTGGACTACTGTGATGTAAGGGGCCAGGAACAAGCGAAGCATGCGCTGGAAATTGCCGCAGCAGGCGGCCACAACATAATGATGATAGGTCCACCGGGCACCGGCAAATCCATGCTGGCAAAGCGTATCGGCTCAATACTGCCGGAAATGACCTTTGACGAAAAAATTGAAACAACCAAGGTGTACTCCGTAGCCGGAGAACTGACAGAGAATGTAAAGCTAATATCCAAAAGGCCATTCCGTCATCCCCACCACACCATATCGGCACAGGGACTGACCGGTGGTGGCTCAACGCCAAAGCCGGGCGAAATCAGTCTGGCTCATAACGGTGTGCTGTTTCTGGACGAATTTCCGGAATTTGACCGTAGGGCAAAGGAGTCCCTTCGCCAGCCAATCGAGGACGGAACAGTGACTGTATCACGAACATCGGGCACTGTTACATACCCATCCAGCATAATGCTTGTGGCTGCAATGAACCCATGCCCCTGCGGGTACAAGGGCCACCCCACAAGAGAATGTTCATGCAGCGAAGCCATACTAAAGAGATATAAGGACAAAGTATCCGGACCTCTGCTGGACAGAATTGACATCCATGTTGAGGTACAGAACATCGAGTACGAAACATTGTCCAGCAAGCAAAAGGAGGAATCCAGCGCCGAAATACGCAAGCGTGTAAACAAGGCCAGAGACAAGCAAAGAGAACGCTTTGCCGGCACGGGAATCACCTGTAACGCAAAGATGACCCCTGCTGCCACACGAGAATTTTGCATACTCACCCCGGAGGCTGACGCTATGATGAAAAACAGCTTTGAGTCCATGGGGATGTCGGGCAGAGCCTATGACAAAATACTGAGAGTTGCCAGAACCATTGCCGACCTGGATGACAGCGAATACATTGAGATACAGCACATTGCCGAGGCAATCCAATTCAGGGCACTGGACAGAAAATATTGGGAGTAAAATATGGAAAACTATATTGCAGAAACTATAAAAAATCTTGAGCGAAACAACTTTATGCCATATTATGTAGAAACCAAAGAGGAGGTTGTGCCGCTAATCAAAACACTTATCAACAAGGGCGACAGCCTATCCAACGGTGGCAGCGAAACCATCAAGGAGTGTGGCGTATTTGAGCAAATTTTGGAGAGCGGTGACTACAACTTTATCGACCGCAGGGGACTTGAGGGCGAGGCTATTCGCCAAAGCTACATTGCCGCATACGGATGCGACACATACATCTGTTCCTCCAACGCAGTTACTCAAAGAGGTGAGCTATACAATGTTGACGGCAACAGCAATAGAGTATCCTGCATTGTGTACGGCCCCAGGCAGGTAATCATTGTGGTAGGCAAAAACAAAATTGTGCCCGACATCAATTCTGCTATGGAGAGAGTAAAAACCACTGCTGCCCCACCAAACTGTGTTAGGCTGGACTGCGCCACTCCTTGCAGCAAAACCGGTCACTGCATATCCCTGGATAACCCGGACAGTTATATATGTGACGGTTGTGGTACGGACGCCAGAATCTGTTGCAACTATGTTGTATCTGCCCGCCAAAGACACAAGGACAGAATCAAGGTAATAATAGTGAACGAAAGCTTGGGATACTGATTTTTATCTGAAACCTATACAAACAATATTAACGATAGTAAAGGAGATTATTATGAAAACGACAAAGAGAATTTTCGCCCTGCTAATGACATTTGTTTTGTTAGCATCAACATTATCGGCAACAAGTATATCATCCCTTGCTGCCACTACAAGTACACCTACATACAAGATTACATTAACTAAAGCATTGCCGTCATCCGCTTCTGCAGGAAACAACGATATTAGCACCATTTCCGCAAAATTTACGGTACAGTACAAAGAAAGCGAAAAACTAGACAAATACAATCCACGCTTTTCATCCACTCACAACAGTGTTGTAACCTTTGAGCGTTGTGACGCAAACTTATTCGATACCCAAAACGGTTACACCACGAGAAAATTCACGGCATATTTTACAGTTGAGGGCTTGGGCAAGGCAAAGATTACCGCCAAATTCGGCGACAAATCAGTTAACCTGGGCACAGTCAGTGTGCGCAATGTATATAAGATGTGCAAAAATAACAGCGTGTATTCCTATCCAACAATTAACGCTAAGGAATATACCGGATGGAAGGCTGAAAACGGCTCCTGCGTTAAGCTGAACCAAACCTCATTCAAAACCCTAAAAGAAAACAAATACGATGTTGTTCTTTACAAGGTTATCAATGATGTAAAATACAGAATGCATTTAGGTATCAGAACCAGTGCTTCTCTGACAAAAATAATAAAATCCAACGACCCCATTTATACCGATGCCGATTATGGCAAAAAATACTTTGAAGACAACAGTATAAAAAGAGTAAAATCAAAATACATATACAGGGTTTGCAACTGTATTCATGTTTACCGTGATTTGTACTATACCGGGAAAAAAAATCGCACTCAAATATGGTCATGCGGAATAATGTTCTACAACGGCAAAAATGTAATCTACTCTTCTCGCGCAGGTGATGCTTGGGAAATCTCAAAAGAAGATTTTGGCGTAAGAGAAGCCGGAGGCCATAACTACGGAGCATAACCAATATGCAAAAAGAGAGTCAATCGACTCTCTTCAGCGTGTAGAAAAAGTCCAATATTAAATTTCTACACGCTGGCAGACTTCGAGAAATGGAACTGAATTTCGTTTTCTTGCGAGTGGGAGCTGTACGTCGTCCAAACATATTCCGCATAGAACAAAACAAAGTTTTGTAAATATGCTTCATATGTTTCTCCTCTTCCCAACAAACTAAAGTTTGTCGGGAGCCCTTATTCTCAACTGAGCAAAAAACGAAAAACGTCAAAACTGCCTTGGATTAGATGTCCAAGGCAGTTTTACAATCCCTCCGTCAGCGCATAAGCGCTGCCACCTCTTTACACAAAGGAGGCTTAATCGGTTTGTTTTATTTTATTTGGCGTGGTTCAGACCACTTTATCGACAGTCTAAAGAGAGTCAATCGACTCTCTTTTTTTGCGCCTCTCGGTCATATTTTTTGTTAATAAAATATACCACCAAATTCATACCGACCACAATGATATTAAGAATGTAAAATACGAGAACATAATTGATTTGGTGGTTAATCAGCTTGGCCGATATGCCGGCAACATAACCCACCATAATCAAAATCAAAAACTTCAGGCTGGTTGCCTTTGCCGTGTGAGCCTTAATGCTCTTTATCAAATTTATCGGCCAGGATAGGCCAAAACAAATAAGCATAACTGTCTCCAAAAAGTTAGCCATAATATCCCCCTACTCAAAACAAAGGAGAGGCAGCGCCCCTCCTATCTTGTATTCTAATTATCTCCGGCAGTCTCGTAGCTGAATGATGAGGCGTTGTAGCCAAAATACTTCTCTACCAAAGGAGTAAAGGTATCGCCGTCGCCATACTTATCACTCTTTTGCTCACGGATTGCCTCGTTGATTGAATCCTTCCAGCCACTGTATTTTTTGCAAGCGATATAATACTCTACAGTATCCAGTTCTTTATCAAGAATTGCATAATTCTCTGACCTGTCACTAGGCATAAATGTAAGCTCATCAACCACTACAGCATCAGCCTTGCCTGTATCCAGCATATCTAATGCAGCGTCAAGGTCGTCGGCAGGGCCAACCGGCTTGATGGCGCCCGCAATTTTTGAATTAAGCTCCAGAGCCTTGTTAGCTATATCGCCTACGGCAACAACCCTATGTCCACCGAGATTGGCATAGCTCTTCACTTCACTATCCTTTGCTGTAACAGTGACAACCCTGTTGGTGATAATAGGCTGAGTAAAGGAATAATCCTCGTTGATTGTGCCATGATTCTTATAAACAGCACCCATCAGCAACGCAGCGCTGTATTCCTTACCGCCATTCTTGTTAACAAATCCGCCGTCTTCCTCAAGATTATAGCCCTCGTCAACCTGCTCAAACACATAGCTCTTTAGGTCGCCCTTGACACTGTCGAATATTGCTGACCACAGGTCTGCAAAAAAGCCTGTTGCCTTGCCCTTGTCGTCCACCTCAAGGAATGGAGCCACCGACTCTGTATAGCCGATAATACATACGGTATCACTGTACTTTGCCTCCTGATTTGATGAGCATCCGGTAAACATAACGCCCACCAAAGCAACGACCATTAACAGAGATAACACTCTTTTTGTAATCCTCATAAATAATCCTCCCAATTAGGATAGTTACACACCAATTTTATATTAAAACATAACTAAAGTCAAGTAATACTATTGACTTTAGTGAACAGTTGAATTAATCTATAACCTATGGAATATAAAAATATAGTAGAGGCCACCTTTGTGGACAGACCCAACAGATTCATAGCACATTGTATTGCGGACGGAAATATCCAAACCGTACATGTAAAGAATACCGGCAGATGCAAGGAGCTGCTAACGCCCAATGCAACAGTATATCTTGAAGTAAGCGATAATCCTAACAGAAAAACAAAATACGACCTAATCGCTGTAAAGAAGTGTGACAAACTAATAAATATGGACTCCCAGGCACCAAACAAGGCTGCCTACGAGTGGCTAAGCAACGGAGGTTATATCAAAGCACCGATTCTTGTAAAGCCCGAAGCAAAATACGGGAACTCGCGAATCGACTTTTACATAGAGAGCAAAAGCGAAAAAGCATATATCGAGGTAAAGGGCGTAACACTTGAGAATGACGGAATAGCATGCTTTCCGGATGCTCCGACCCAACGAGGGTCAAAGCATCTGCGTGAACTGATAAAGGCTAAAGAAAACGGATACAAAGCAGCGGTGTTGTTTGTAATCCAAATGAAAGGATGCACAAAATTCATTCCCAATGACATTACCGACCCGGATTTTGCCGATACACTGCGCCTAGCCGGAAAAAACGGAGTGGAGGTACTGGCAATGGACTGTGTCATCACGCCCGGCAGTATGGTGATTGATAAGCCTGTAATAATTGAATTGTAATTGACATATCGACAAAAAGGATTATAATATACACAAATATAAAAGAGAGGTCAAAGCAATGATAACACTTGACAGGGTGTACAAGGCATCCAATGTGCTCAAGGAAGTAGTAAGAGAAACGGATATGATTGCTGCTCCAAAGCTTAGCAACTCGGCAAACATCTACCTAAAAACCGAGAATTTGCAGGTTACCGGCTCATTTAAGGTAAGGGGCTCATACTTTAAGATTAGCCAACTCACCGAGGAGGAGCAAAGCAACGGCGTAATCGCCTGCTCTGCCGGCAATCACGCCCAGGGCGTGGCACTGGCTGCCACAAAAAAGGGCATCAAGTCCATTATTTGCCTGCCTGACGGTGCACCTATCAGCAAAGTAGAGGCTACAAAAAAATACGGGGCAGAGGTATGCCTGGTTAAGGGAGTATATGACGACGCCTACAACAAAGCACTACAGATAAAAGACGAAAAAAATATGACCTTTATCCACCCGTTCAACGACCCCGATGTTATCGCCGGCCAGGGTACAATCGGTCTGGAGATTATTCGTCAGCTGCCGGAGGTTGATGTTGTGGTTGTACCAATCGGTGGCGGCGGACTCATCGGCGGTATCGCATACACCATCAAACAGCTGAAGCCAACCTGCAAGGTGTATGGAGTACAAGCTGCAGGCGCCCCATCCATGGAGCAGAGCATAAACGACAACACTATCGAGACTCTGGATTATGTCAACACAATAGCCGACGGTATTGCAGTAAAAACTCCCGGCACTCTAACATACGATTTATGCAAAAAATATGTTGACGGCATTGTGACAGTCAGCGATGACGAGATCGCGCTGGCAATACTCACTCTCATAGAACAGCAAAAGCTCATTGCCGAAGGTGCGGGCGCAGTGCCTGTTGCTGCAATTATGAACGGCAAAATCCCCGATATTGACGGCAAGAATGTGTGTTGTATCGTATCGGGAGGCAATATTGATGTTACTATCTTGTCCCGCGTTATTGAGCGAGGACTGAAGATGGGCGGCAGAACAGCAGATATAGTAATCGCTCTGTCAGACAAACCGGGTCAGCTCAGCGGTGTAAGCCAAATCATTGCCGACCAGGGGGCAAATGTAGTATCTGTTAACTACGACTCCACCGACCTGGATATGAACATAACCGACTGCTACCTAAAAATAGGTGTAGAAACAAGGAATTTTGAACACATTGTATCAGTAAAGAAGGCACTTGCCGACGCAGGATTCAAGGTGTGCGAATAAAAAAAGGAGTATCACTATGGAATACGTATCAACAAACAATGCGCCCGGCGCAATCGGACCGTACAGCCAGGCAGTAAAATCAAACGGCTTTCTCTTTTCTTCAGGACAAATAGCTATCAATCCTGCCAGCGGCTGTGTTGAAGCAACCACAATCGAGGCACAGACCACCCAGGTGTGCGAGAACCTAAAGGCAGTATGCGAGGCTGCCGGTACATCACTGAACAAGGTGGTAAAGACAGTATGCTTTCTTGCAGACATCGACGATTTTGGAAAATTTAACGAAATATACGGCACTTATTTTACATCAAAGCCCGCACGCTCCTGCGTGGCAGTAAAGGACCTGCCAAAGGGCGTACTGTGTGAGGTTGAAATAATCGCAGAACTTTAATAAAACAAAGCAACAGACTTCGAGAAATGGAATTGAATTTCGTTTTCTTGCGAAGGAAGATGTATGCTTATACCTCGACTGAGCAAAAAACGAAAAACGTCAAAACTGCCTTGGATTAGATGTCCAAGGCAGTTTTACAATCCCTCCGTCAGCGCATAAGCGCTGCCACCTCCCTTTACACAAAGGAGGCTTAATCGGTTTGTTTTATTTTATTTGGCGTGGTTCAATCCACTTTATCGACAGTCTGACACCCGTCGTGAAATCACGGCGGGTGTATTTTTATTCTACCAATATTCTGTTATATATTTCTGCTACATCATCTGCCTCCAACACAGTAGGATTATTGCCTAATCGGGAGACATTAACCTTGGATACGAATCCCGGTATTCTGCCGGCATCAATTCTTGGAGCAGCCAGCGCAAACTCGTCCTTTACCATCCGTTCAAAGTCAGTTAAGCCACCCATCATATCCTCAAGCTGTGCAAAGGTATCCAATGTATGCTCCCTACCCATGGGGTCATTCACTCTGTCATTATGCTCCAGCATATATCTCCATATCTCAACAAGGCAAGCTGCAACGCTGTGTCCGTGGGCAGTGCCGCAATTCATAGTAATATTGTAGCACATTGCATGTGCGGCAGTAGTACCGGTGATATTGATGGCCTTGCCGCCATAGTATGATGCCATCAGCATACCACGATTGCCGGATTGGGTGTTGGACATATAATCATCTTTGTTCTCCATAAAAAGTTGAATTGCCTTTGCGGCATATTCCCTGCTCTCATCAATTGCCTTTGTGCTCCAAAAGCTCTCAATAGCGTGGCACAGAGCGTCCAGGCAGGTACACTTGCGCTGATAGTCGGGAACGGTGAACAACAGCTTTTCGTCCAGAATAACATAGTCGGGAATAAAATCATAATTTGCAATACTGAGCTTATCCACCTCATTAACATAGAACACAGAGGACTTTGTAGCCTCTGCCCCTGTACCGGCAGTGGTAGGTATAAACAAAGTTTTTATGTCATTATTTTTCATTGGCTGTTCAAGGCATGTGGCAATATCGTTTGTGGTCATCAGCCTAATCATCTTTGCGCTATCCATAGGCGAGCCACCACCTGCTGCTATGAGAAAATCACAGCTCTCCCTATTGAACAACTCTGCGCCGTCAATCATATCCTCAAATCTAGGATTAGGACGAATGTGGTCAAAAATTACGGGATTAAACTTTTTTATATACTCAAAAGCCTCGCTTTTTTGGAAGCTTTTGCCACAGCAAAGAAAAGGCCTTTGAACGCCGTAACGCTCAAAAACCTCATCAATATCTGTGTAATTATCAAGAATCACACTCATAATCTACCTCTTAATCAGCATTTGCCAGCCATTCATATTCCGGCACATAAATTCTGGTCTTATCCCATGGGTCACCATCGAGATGGCGAATAAGCCATACATAGTACATCTCGTATCCGGGTGCAGTCACCTGCTGATGAGCATTACCCCCACGAATACACAGACAGGTGCCATTCTCCGTCTTATATGGTGTGTCGCCCTCAAATCCGGCGCCAAAGCCTTCCGGATGGTCAAACTGATAATAATACAATTCCGGCTGTGGATGATGATGGGGCGGATATGATGACCAGCGTCCCGGCTGATTAAATACCTCTCCCATTACCATATTGGAATACGGAGCATTGTCCAAATCGAACATTGTGGATACGATACGATGGCCGGTACCACCCCACTGACCCTTGCCGAATTCCTGGTACAAGCAATTGTCAGGGTTATAGAATACAGGCTCCCATGTCTTGTCGTTATCTGTAATCTGCACCAAAATCTCCGTGCCGTCCTGCAATGCCGTTACACCGGCAGGAGTACCCTTGCAAAAATGGACGGCATAGGGCGTTTTTTGGAACGGATTTTCTCTGTGGCAGGTCTCGTTAATCTTTCCATTATCAATATTGAAATTAACCTTACCCGACAGCAAAAGAACCGCACATTCGTCATTATCCAAATTGCAAATATATGCCTCGCCCTTGTTCAGTCTGTAAACATAAATGTCCATAAGCATATCGGCATTTACGCCGTTTCGTTCACACAAGGTCTTTACACCGTTTTCGTCATAATCAGGTCTAAATATCATAACTACTCTCCTAATCAATTACAGTCAAATTCTTCAAGCTAACGTCCATAATCGGGGCTGAATGTGTCAGTGCACCACAGGATACAAAGTCAACGCCGATTTCTGCAATTTCCTTAAGTCTTGCCTTAGTAACATTGCCGGAGCATTCGGTCTGGGCTCTGCCGTCAATCATTGCCACCGCCTTGCGCATGGTGTCGTTGTCCATATTATCCAGCATAATAATATCAGCGCCGGCGTCAATGGCCTCCTGCACCTGCTCCAAGGTCTCGGTCTCTATCTCAATCTTGCGAACAAAAGGAGCATAGGCCTTTGCCATCTTGATGGCATTGGTAACAGAGCCTGCAGCACCGATATGATTATCCTTTAGCAGCACGCCGTCGGACAAATTGTATCTATGGTTGGTAGCTCCGCCCACTCTGACAGCCTCTTTCTCGAAAGGACGCATATTGGGAGTAGTCTTTCTTGTGTCCAGGAGAACGGTATCATAGCCCTCCAGCTCATCCATATACTCCCTGGTCATAGTAGCGATACCCGACATACGCTGCAAATAATTGAGTCCTGTACGCTCACCGGAAAGGATTGCTTTTACATCTCCGTAGATAACGCCTAAGAGGTCGCCTTTTTTTACTCTATCGCCGTCGTTAAAATTACGCTCAAAGCGAGAGGTACTGTCCAGGAGCCGGAATGTTCGCTCAAATACATCAAGACCGCAAATTATTCCATCCTGCTTGCAAATGAGATCCGCCCTGCCCTGCTTATCCTGTGGCATAACAGCGTTTGTGGAAACATCCTCGGAGGTGATGTCCTCCCTAAGTGTGTTGAGAATATAATCGTCAACATTAATCTTCATTGTCACACCATTTAGCATAAAAATCCATATCCTTTCGCTTTATTTCTTCCATAATTATCTTCTTAAATCTCTTGAGTACTTCTTCCTTGCTTGGATAACTGTCCAGGTCAACCGGTGGGATATTGTCATCCTTTTTGCTGTTGTCCTTGGCTATAAGGTCTGCAGCACGCTTTGCAAACACCAGGCTTTCCAGCAAGGAGTTGGATGCCAATCTGTTTTTGCCATGGACTCCGTTGCAGGCTGTCTCACCCACAGCATACAGATAATTCATACTGGTAACGCCATTAATGTCCGTCTTGACGCCACCCATCAGATAATGCTGGGCAGGAGTAACAGGGACCAAATCCTTGGTAATATCATATCCCTGCTCCATACAAGCATCAAATATATTTGGAAATCGCTCCTTTGCCTGCCGGGTTGTCATAGTTGGCAAGGTAAGATACACATGGTCTGTACCAAACTTCTTCATCTCAGCCACGATTGCCTCGGTAACCACATCCCTGGGCTGAAGCTCGTCAGTAAAACGCTTGCCCTCCTCGTTAAGGAGGATAGCTCCCTCACCCCTAACGCTCTCGCTGATAAGAAAGCGTCTGCCCTTCTTATTGCTGTACAGAGTGGTAGGATGAATTTGGATATAATTGATATTCTCCAACTCAATTCCGTGAATAAGACTAAGCGCAAAGGAGTCCCCTGTGATATGTGGGTAGTTGGTAGAATTAAGGAACAGACCTCCAATGCCCCCTGTGGCCAAGATTACATTGCGAGCCAGGATTGCTCCCTTTTCGCCATACTCATCCTCACACACAATACCGTAGCAGGTATTGTCCTTTTCTATAATATCAATCATTGTGGTACGAGTAACAAATGTAATATTTTCTCTCTTTTTTGCCATGGAGAGCAGAGTGTCGGTAATCTCCTTGCCGGTTTCATCCTTGTGATGGAGAATTCTGTTGCGACGATGTGCACCCTCACGAGTGTAGTCGTATTCGCCACTGCCATCGGTATCAAAGTCAACACCCAGCTCAATCAGTGTGTTGATAATCTCGGATGAAGCCTTAATCATAACCTCAACAGCCTCAGGATTGTTTTCGTAATGGCCTGCTTTCATTGTGTCCTCAAAGTAGCACTGAAAATCATCAATGCTCTTCAGTACACAGACGCCGCCCTGAGCCAAATAGGAATCACACTCGTCCAATCTCTCTTTTGTGATAACCAAAACATTTTGGTTGCTTGGCAGACACAGTGCCGCAAACACGCCGGCTACACCCGAACCGACAATCACTGTATCCGTTGTTATAAACTCTTGTTTTTTCATAATCTCTTTTCGCCAAATCACGCAATGTGTATTTGTATAGCAAATTTTGACTATACTTATTTTACTATATTATTTTTTTACCCCAAAGTCAAGAGCAAATACCGGTTATATCAACTATAATACCACCCAAAATACAAATACAAAAAATTGCAAATACAATACAAGTGCCAATATATAGAATTATGGCTGCAAAATATACGACAATTGTGCAATGCAGACATAACATTTTTTTGTAAAAAATACGACAAAAAAATTGCCGGTTAATAACAGTGTACAATATGCCCAAAAAACACAGAATTTAGGGCATTTATTTTTTTGCATAAAACTAGGAATTCGGTGAATAATATATTGACTTTTTTGTAATAATATGTTACTTTTTTGTTACCTACAAAAACAACAATATTTTGTTGCTTTTCTGTATTTTAGAGTGATTATACAATATATTGTATGGCAATAACGAACTAAACAGCATATTTGGTAATGCAAAGAGTTACAAATTGGATAAAATACCTACTGTTTTCTTTATTTTACTACTATTATTTGTTATAATCCTTACTGTGTATTGCCACACATAAGAATGAATCACATACTAATACTATTTATATAAAACCCATTTTATCAGGGGGCATAATTTTGGAAAACTTTGTTATCGAAGGAAAGCACGAGCTTTTCGGAGAAGTGAATATCAGCGGTGCAAAAAATGCGGCTGTTGCCATCATTCCTGCTGCGTTGCTGGCAAATGATAAGGTGCGTATAGAAAACATACCTCAAATCAGTGATGTTCAATTGATTATCGAAATTTTGGATAGCATGGGCGCCGGCATAAAGCTAATTAATCGCAACACTATCGAGATTGACTCGTCCAACATCAACTACCAGCCGGTACCATACGAGCTGGCATCCCACTTTAGAGCCAGCTACTATCTTATCGGCACAATGCTGGGCCGTTTCAAAAAAGCCGAGGTAGCAATGCCCGGTGGATGCAATTTTGGTGTAAGACCTATCGACCAGCACATCAAGGGATTTGAGCTGCTTGGTGCCGACATTGACATTATTGACGGTATGGTATGCGCCAATGCAGACAAGCTGGTGGGGGCATCAATATATATGGACAATGTGTCCGTTGGTGCCACAATCAATGTAATGCTGGCAGCTGTACTGGCAAGAGGCCTGACAGTTATAGAAAATGCAGCCAAGGAACCGCACATTGTAGACCTGGCCAACTTCCTTAACTCAATGGGTGCGGATGTTAGAGGCGCCGGCACCGATGTAATCAAAATTCGCGGTGTGGAGACCATGCATGGATGCACATACTCCATCATACCTGACCAAATTGAGGCGGGCACATATATGGTAGCTGCTGCTGCCTGCGGAGGCGATGTTCTTATCAAAAATGTAATACCTAAACACCTTGAGTCCATCAGCGCAAAGCTGGAGGAAGCCGGTGCCGAAATCATAGAATATGATGACGCGGTTAGAGTTACCCGTTTTAAGGATCTGAACAAGTGCAATGTCAAGACAATGCCACATCCGGGCTTCCCTACCGATATGCAGCCACAAATGGCTGTACTGCTGTCAATAGCAAAGGGCACCAGTATCCTAAATGAGAGCGTATGGGACAACAGATTCCAGTATGTAGGACAACTCCTGCGTATGGGAGCCAACATTCAGGTTGACGGTAAGGTTGCCGTTATCGAGGGTGTTGAGTCTCTTGCCGGTGTCACTGTTAAGGCAACCGACCTGCGTGCCGGTGCGGCAATGATTATCGCCGGTATGGTGGCGGAGGGAGTCACCACAGTAGAGAACATCCAGTATATCGACAGAGGCTACGAGGATGTTGTGGCTAAATTCTCTGCCCTTGGTGCAGATATTAGGCGTGTTGAAGTAAAGGATGACGCAAAGGCTGTTCCCACAGCAGGCTAAAAAGTAATCCTCGTTCCGGTGAACGAGGATTTTTGTTGTAAAGAGGTATAGAATGTCAAAGGTATGCCAGCTGTTTTCAGGCAGCAAAGGAAACTCAATATACATAGCATCATCGGGCGGCAAATTCCTGGTGGACGCAGGAGTCAGCGCCAAGCGATTGGATGGAGCATTGGCTTCTATCGGTGTGGACCCAAAAGAACTGGATGCCATACTGATAACTCACGAACATAGCGACCACATCAGTGGACTGAGAGTATTCGCAACACGCCATAACATACCTGTTTTTGCACATCCGCATGTGCTGGAAAGTATGCGTTATAACGGCGTAATTACAGAAAAAATACAGGCAAATGCAATTACCGGAGCAATCCGGATTGGTGGCACGGATATAATCCCTTTTGAGCAAAGTCACGACAGCGTGGCTTGTCTGGGATACCGACTGAATATGAGTGATTCCCGTTGCATATCTGTATGCACTGACACAGGATATGTAACTCAATCGGCAAAGGACAATATCACCGGCAGCGACCTGGTATTCCTGGAATCAAATCACGAAACCACCATGCTGCAAAACGGAATTTACCCCTATCAACTAAAGAAAAGGATATTGTCCGCAAAAGGGCATCTGTCCAACTATGCTGCAGCAGAATTTGCTACCTATTTGGTACAAAACGGCACAACCAGAATCGTACTATCCCACCTTAGTCAGGAAAACAATACGCCGGATGTTGCCTACCAAACAACTCTGTCATCTTTGGTATCCTGCGGCCTAAAAGAAAACTATGACTTTAGGCTGTCAGTATCAGCACCGGTTAACACAGAAAGGCCAATAGTACTATGATAAAAATTAATATCATCGCCGTCGGTAAGCTTAAAGAAAAATATCTGCGTGATGCCTGCGACGAATACATAAAGCGACTGGGCTCATTTACAAAAATCGGTATCACAGAAATTGCCGAGGAACGATGCGGCGATAATCCATCCCCGGCCGAAATAAATCACGTGCTGGCAAAGGAAGGCGAAAGAATCCTCGCAAAGATACCTAAAGGCTCCTATGTAATACCTATGTGTATCGAAGGCACCCAGCTGAGCAGTCCCGACTTTTCCAAGCATATAGAAAGTGTTGCCGTAAAAGGCTTTAGCGAAATCACTTTCATCATAGGAGGTTCATTCGGTCTCAGTGATGAAGTAAAGACACCGGGAAACTACAAGCTATCCTTTGGCAAATTAACACTACCGCATCAGCTGATGCGAGTAGTTCTGCTGGAACAAATTTACAGGGCTTTCACCATATCAGCCGGTACAAAATATCATAAATAGTACAAAGCACTCATTCCACCGAATGAGTGCTTTTTGCTAACTGGTTTTATTCTTGATTGTAGTGGCGTTCATATACTGAGTTCCCGGCTGTGGGTTCTTGCCTGTTTTAGCAGCCACAAGCTCGTCACAGGTAACCAACTGATAGCCTCGTTTAATCAAATCCGGAACCATCTTCTTGACGGCCTCGGCAGTAGTAGGATAAATCTCATGCATCAGAATAATATCTCCGTCGCTGACATTATCCATAACAGCATTGTATATATGGTCCACATCCCTATACTTCCAGTCCTGGGTATCCAGACTCCAGTAATACAATGGCATATTCTCGTTCTTACACTCTGTTCGCATAAGGCTGGTGGTATTTCCGCCTGTGGAACGAAAGGCTGTTGGATACTGACCGCAAGCCTGGTAAATAAGTTCGCTTGCCTTACTGATATCCTCTGCCGTAACACTGGAACCGTAACTACCGTGATTGTAGGTATGATTACCAATCTGGCAGCCCAGCTTGAGCTTGCGTTTTAGATTGGCCGGATGGTCCTTTGCATTAACGCCAACCATAAAGAATGTAGCCTTTGCATTATACTTTTCCAGGACATCAACAATGTCGTCGCTGGCTGAGTTATAGCCGGGACCGTCATCAAAGGTAAGAGCAATCATAGGCTTCGACTTGTCGATATTTGACGGCATTTTTATTCTCTCGGCAATCTTTACCTTGGATACCTTGCTCCAAGGGCCGTATAATCTGTCTGTGCCCTCCATAAGATACGCTCTGGCTCTAATACTGTAGGTGGACTTTGCCTTAAGCTTCTTTATACTTTTTTTGCTGTTTTTTGCATCAACATCAACTGACTTTGCTGTGCCGAAATCATCACCCACAACATACTGCAGCTGGTAGCCGGTAGCTCTGTCATTTTTGTCCCACTTGAGTGACATAACGCCTGCATCGGGACTGGAGGCTGTCAATGTCATCTGTGCCGGCAGGGTACAGAGATTAACAGTTGCTTTTGTCTCACTCTCCACATTGCCCTTTTTCTTACTTTTGTAGGCAGATACACACATATCATACCGTGTGGCCTGCTCCAAATTCTTAAGCTTAATAGTAGTGTTTGCCTTACCCTGAACTGTATCCATCAGCTTGTAATCCGGGCTATCAACACTCTTAGCGTAGACCATATAACCATCAGCAGATGAAACCTTGGACCAAGATAACGTTGCGCCTGTAGAATCAACACTATCAACCTTTGCGCTCTTGACATCGGCAACACTATTGGATTGTACTGCACTCATTGCAATCATAGCCGAAATAATCACAACAACCACTGCTGCAAGTCCAAAGGCTTTTATTTTAAGTCCCTTCATCCACTCACCTCTAATCTAAAGATAGTAAAATCATTATAGTGCGTATTCACAACAATTTCAACCATTATTTTGTTAAATCCTCATCATTTTTTAATTCCCTGGTTTTTCCACATACATTACCCTTTTTTTCGCTAATTTAGTATATGTTAAATATTTGTCAATAATAGTAATTTTTGTTGTTGATTTTTAACTAACAGTATGTTAATATCTATGAGGTGTGAATTATACCTATTTATATATAATCCCACAAATGTAAAGAAAGAGGTTGAAGAAATGGGAACATTGGTAATGTTTTTGGTTGGCTTTCCATTTATCAGCGCGTTGCTTCTGACACTGATTAGAAACAACTCTGCCAGGAAGGTCATCACCTACGCGTCATCTGCTCTTATTATCCTGATAGCCCTGACATTTGCAGTGTCCTTCTATACACTGGGAGGCATGCCATTGACTGTGGAGGAAGGCGGCAGACTGGGTGGACACCTAATCACCGAACTTGTTGACTGGGGCATGATTGGCGGAGAGTGCTTTCTTGTAGCACTTATTACAATCCTGGGTATTAAGTACAAAAAGTGGTATGTGATACTGCTATCTGTGGCACAGACAGGATTGGAATTCTGGTACGAATTCACCGGTAAAAAGCCGGAATTTGCTATCAGAAATTTGTACATAGACCAAATGACAGTTATTATGGTGCTCATCATAGCTATTGTTGGTACGCTGATAACAGTTTATGCATGTGGATATATGGATGATTACCACAATCATCACACAGATGTTAAGGACAGGCGTCCATTCTTTTTTGCAATAATGTATGTGTTCATTGGTGCAATGTTTGGTTTAGTAATGTCCAATAACCTAATGTGGCTTTATTTCTTCTGGGAAGTGACCAGCGTATGTTCATTCCTGCTTATCGGCTACACCCGTACAGAAGAGGCTATTCACAACAGCTTCAGAGCGCTGTGGATGAACCTGCTGGGTGGCATGGGTATGGCAGGAGGCATCGTGCTTTTAGGCATTAAGCACAACATTTCTGACATCCGCGGCCTTATCGCAAACGGTGGTGAACTGGGTGCCGCAGTGGTAATTCCGGTTATGCTTTTGGCATTCGGCGCTCTCACAAAGAGTGCACAGCTTCCGTTCTCCAAGTGGCTGCTGGGTGCAATGGTTGCGCCTACACCATCATCAGCACTGCTCCATAGTGCTACTATGGTAAAGGCAGGCGTATATCTTCTGGTTAGATTATCCCCTGTTATGGAGGACCAGTTGTCAGGATTTATGGTAGCGCTGGTTGGCGGTCTTACATTCCTTGCAATGTCAATGCTGGCCATCACCGTATCCGACGGTAAAACCGTGCTTGCATACTCAACCCTGTCCAACCTGGGTCTTATCACAGCTTGTGCCGGTATCGGCACGCAGGAGACTGTATGGGCTGCAATTATGCTCATAATCTTCCACGCTGTCAGCAAGGCACTGCTATTCCAGACCGTTGGTGCTATCGAGCATCAGACAGGCTCCCGTGATATAGAGACAATGCATGGTCTTGTCAGACGTTATCCATACCTCACTTTGACACTGGTAATCGGAATTGCAGGTATGTTCCTGGCTCCATTCGGTATGCTGGTATCAAAGTGGGCAGCACTCAAGGCCTTTGTTGACACAGGTCTTCACAGCGACAATGTTATATTCACGCTGGTATCCACAGTACTGGTGCTTTGTATCTGCTTCGGTTCAGCCACCACACTGTTCTACTGGTCAAAATGGCTGGCAACAGCACTGGCAAGCAACCCTGCTGACAAACGCCACAAAAACACTATTACTGCTAACCAATGGGTATCCCTATTCACTCATGGCGGACTGATGATACTGATTTGCTTCACCTTTACCGCAATATCAAAACATGTTGTACTGCCATACATCAATGGTGTATATGGCGTCATCTCCGAAGTACTGAGTCAGGAAAATATCGTGCTGTCGGTAATTATGATTGTACTGATATTCCTGATACCGATTCTCACCTACACTCTTATTGCAAGGAACAGACCGTTCCCTAAAGCAGAGCGTTATTTCAACGGCGCCGGTACCGAGGACCAGGTAGGTTTTATTGATTCCTTTGGCAACGAAAAAAAGGAATTCCTTACCAACTGGTATATGGAGGACATTTTTGATTATCGTCTGATGTACAGGCCGTCCTGTGCTGTATCCATCGGTATTATGCTTGCCTTTGTTATCACAAGTGTTGTTTCGGGAGGTGGCTTCTAATGGTACAATCTATTATCAGCGCAATCGCTTACATTATTCTTGCACCGTTTGCAGGCGCATTGCTTGCAGGTCTCGACAGAAAAATTTGCGCTCGTATGCAAGGTCGTCAGGGTCCGCCGATTATGCAGCCCCTCTACGACGTGGCAAAGCTTCTGAAAAAGCAAACCAAGGTTATCAACAGAGTACAAATTCTGTACCTGATGACATTTCTGTTTTTTGTTGTTATGACAGGCGTGCTGTTCTTTGCAGGATACGACATTCTGCTGGTATTATTTACACTCACCACAGCAAATATGTTCCTGGTAATCGCAGCCAGCAGCGGTCACTCACCATACTCATTTATGGGTGCCAGCAGAGAGTTGGTACAGATGCTGGCATACGAACCGATGGTGTTAATTACCGCAGTCGGTCTCTATATTGTAACCGGCAGCTTCAGAATTTCCGAAATGGTAACAGCCAACAATCTGCCGCCGATTATCTATCTTCCCGGTGTATTTTTGGGCTTCTTGTATATCATGACCATCAAATTAAGAAAGCACCCATTCGACCTATCAACAAGCCACCACGCTCACCAAGAGATGGTAAAGGGTATTACCACCGAGTTCAGCGGACAGATGTTTGCAATTGTTGAAGTATCTCACTGGTATGAGAATATCTTTCTTCTCGGTATGCTGGCGCTGTTCTTCCTGAATGGCAATACTTGGAGCATTGCATTAGCTGTTGTGGGACTTATCGTTTGTTATTTCCTTGAAATTCTTATTGACAACACCAATGCCAGAGTTAAATGGCAAACAATGCTAAAGAACACATGGATTGTGACAGCGGTGTTGGGCGCAATCAATATTATCGTTGTTGAGATTATTAAGTAAGGGGGAAAGATAAAATGGCTGATGTAACAAAATCCCCATGGATTATGCATTACGACGGTAGCTCCTGTAACGGTTGTGATATAGAGGTGCTTGCTTGCCTGACACCACTGTATGATGTTGAGCGTTTTGGCGTAATCAACACAGGTAACCCAAAGCATGCCGATATTCTTCTGATTACAGGCTCTGTTAACACGCAAAACGAAAATGTAGTAAAACAAATTTATGCTCAGATGAACGAGCCAAAGGTTGTGTGCGCAATCGGAATTTGTGCCTGCAACGGCGGCGTATTCAAGGACTGCTACAATGTGCTGGGTGGAGTTGACAAAGCAATTCCGGTTGACATATATGTACCGGGCTGTGCAGCCAGACCACAGGCAATCATTGACGGCGTAGTTAAGTCCCTTGCTCTGCTCAAAGAAAAGAGCGAAAAATTTGATGCAAACAAAAAAGCAATAAGGGAGGCTGACAAGGTTGAATAAATATAACGACTTTCCTATCACTCTCGTAACTAAGGATGAGCTGTACCAAATCATGCAAAAAAAGTATGAGGACGGCTACCGTATGACACAAATCTGCGCCACGGCATTTGAGGGTTACAACGAGGTTATCTATTCTGTAAACAAAGAATACGATATGGAAAACTATAAGATTGAATTACCTATTGATGAGGAAATCAAATCTTTTTCAGATATTTTTCCTGCAGCAACTCTGTATGAAAACGAAATTAAGGAGCTATGGGGCGTAAAAGTTGTTGGTATGGCACTGGATTACAACAACAAGTTCTATCGCATCCAAAAGGACACTCCGTTCAAAAAGCAAATCAAGGTAGTAAAGAAGGAGGCCACGACTAATGAGTAAACAATCAATCGTTCCATTTGGTCCTCAACACCCGGTACTGCCTGAGCCAATCCACATCGACCTTGTACTGGAGGACGAAAAAGTTGTGGAGGCAATCCCCTCGGTTGGATTTGTACATAGAGGACTTGAGGAGCTTGCAGAAAAGCGCGACTTCAACGACTACTTGTATGTTGTGGAAAGAACATGTGGCATCTGCTCCTTCGGTCACGGTCTCGGCTATGTTGAGGCACTGGAGGCTATTATGAACCAGGAGGTACCTGAAAGAGCAAAGTATCTGCGTACATTCTGGTTTGAGATGAGCCGTATTCACAGCCATTTGCTATGGCTCGGACTTTTGGCTGACGCCTTTGGATTTGACGCACTGTTTATGCAGGCCTGGAGAATGAGAGAAAAGGTTCTGGATATGTTCGAGGAATCCACAGGCGGACGCGTTATCTTTTCTGTAAACACCATCGGTGGTGTAAGAAAGGATATGGACTCTGCTATGATTAAGAGCTTTATTGACATCTTTGACGGAATGGAAAAGGAGCTCAGGCGTATGACAGATGTATTCCTTAACGACTACACTGTACAAACCCGACTCAAGGGCGTAGGCATCCTAACAAAAGAGGATGCTCACCGTCTCAGCGCAGCCGGAGCCATGGCAAGAGCCAGCGGAATAGAAATTGATATGCGCAAAACCGGTTACGAGGCTTACGGCAATATCGACTTTGATATTATCACATCCAACGACTGCGACGGCTATGCCCGCTGTGCGGTAAGAATCGGTGAATTGTTCCAATCCATCAAAATTATTCGTCAAGTCGGTCAGTTGATTCCCGACGGCCCTATTGCTGCACCGAAAGCTAAGGGTATGCCAAACGGCGAGGCATTTGTTCGCATTGAGCAGCCCCGTGGAGAGGCGCTCTACTATGCCAAGGCTAACGGAACAAAATTCCTTGAGCGTTTTAGAATCCGTACTCCCACCTTCACCAATATTCAGTCGCTTATTCATATTTTGCCCGGCTCTGATATGGCAGATGTACCAATGCAGATATTGACCATCGACCCGTGCATCAGCTGTACAGAGAGATAAGGGAGGTGCCTGTGATGAAATTAATGGATTTTACCGGATTTGCTCTCAAGAACCTGTTCTCAAAGCCGGCAACAAAAAATTACCCTGCAGAGCCCGCCGTTTATCCGGAGCGCAGCAGAGGTCATATCGAAATAGATATTGACGACTGCATTATGTGTGGTATGTGCATGCGTAAGTGCCCGTCCGGTGCCATCACCGTCGACCGCAACAAAAAGGAGTGGTCCATTCAGCGTATGGGATGTGTACAATGCTCATACTGTGTGGAGGTTTGCCCAAAGAAGTGCCTGTCCATCAAACCGGGCTACACAGACCCATCAGTAGAAATGACAGTTGACACTTATGCCCAACCTATTCCGGAGACACCTGCCGGCAAGGTAACCAACGATATGACAAAGTGCATACTCTGTGGACTTTGTGCCCGCAAATGCCCACAGGAATGTATCACCGTTGACAGAACCGGTGAAAAAACCTGGTCCATTGACCGTGACAAGTGCGTACAGTGTGGCGCTTGTGTGGACGCGTGCCTAAAATTTAAGGCGCTGTCCATGGTTGAAGACGACGGCGAAAAAGGTGTTGTAACACTACAAAAGGAAGCGTAACATTACGACAAAAAAATATACCCTCAGCGGTATTGTACAGGGCATTGGATTTCGCCCCACTGCTCTCAGGCTGGCATTACGGCTTGGCATCAAAGGCGAAGTAAAAAATTCAGGCGGTAATGTAACAATTATCGCACAAGGTAAGGATGAGGCGTTGAATGATTATTTTCAACGCCTATCTGCACTTTTCGAGATAAAGAATTATAACGAAGAAATAATCCACTGTGAGGAATACTCATCATTCACTATATCTCACAGCACCGGCGACGGAGAGGTCCCATTTGTCACTCCCGACATCGCCACCTGCCCCCAATGTGAGGCAGAATTAAAGAATCCGGGCAATCCCAGATACCACCATCCCTTCATCAGTTGTGTGAACTGCGGTCCAAGATATACTATCATTGATTGCCTGCCTTATGACAGAGAAAATACCACAATGGGCGTTTTTGACCTATGCCCTGATTGTGAAGCAGAATACAAAAAACCACAGGATAGGCGATGCCATGCTCAGACTATTGCCTGTAATCACTGTGGACCTACCACCAACATCAGTATTGACGACGCTGTAAATATGCTGGATAACAACAACATATTGGCAATAAAGGACATTGGCGGATACCACCTGGCATGCAAATGCCGGGACGATATTGCCCAAAAGCTACGGGAAATCAAAGGCAGAGAAAAAAAGCCGTTTGCCGTAATGTTTGCAAGCATTGAGCAAATCAAGGAATACTGCGTAATCACAGAATTAGAAGAAAAACTACTCACCTCCCCTGCCAGACCAATCGTACTGCTGGAAAAGAAAAAGGAACTACCATACCAAGTGTGTGGAGACAGCGACTACATAGGCGCATTTCTGCCATGTAATCCAATCCAAATCATGATACTGGACAGAGTCTCACCACTGATAATGACCAGCGCCAATATCAGCGGCGAGCCTATCATAACAGACGACGAAAAAATAAAAAAATTCGGTGTACCCATACTATCACATAACAGAAAAATACTGACACCGCTGGACGACAGTGTTGTGCAGGTCAACAATGACAAAGTGCAATTTATCCGCCGTGCCAGAGGATATGTGCCACTGGCAATAAAAATAGATAATGTAGCCGATGAAGATACATTATGTATGGGCGGCGACCTAAAAAGCGCCTTTGCACTGGTGCATAAGGACTATGTATATCCCAGCCAATACTTTGGCGACCTGGAGGATGAGGCATACCAAACTGCATACAAGGAATGCATCCGGCGTATGTGCTCCCTACATTCCATAAAACCACAGCGTATAGTATGTGACAAGCATCCCGGTTACCATTCATCCGGAATATACAAGGCTGATAAAATGATACAGCACCACCTTGCCCACGCATACAGCGTTGTGGCAGAGCACGGGCTAAAGGGCGATGTGCTGAGCTTTGTATTCGACGGCACCGGCTACGGCGACGACGGCGCTATATGGGGCGGCGAAGTATTTTTTAACAAAGAGAGAGTGGGGCACCTGGACTATACTATGATGCCTGCATCTGACGAAATATCAAAAAATGCACAATTGGCACTGGACTGTTATTTGGGTACCAACCCCATAGTAAATCAGGCGATAAAGCATAATATCAATGTGGTGCCGTCCTCCGGTATGGGCAGGTTGTTTGACGCAGTATGCGCCCTGCTGTCCATCAAGAACTACAACAGCTATGAGGGAGAATGTGCCATGGCACTGGAGAGTACAGCTAGGCGAGCAACAAAGCCATATCCCATTGCACCCGGCTGGAATCCGAGAGAAATACTGGAGCAAATCAAAAACGCAGATGCCCCTGTTGAAGAAATTGCGCTGGGTTTTCATTATATGCTGGCAGAATTAATTCTCAACACAGCCCGGCAATATGACACAAACCAAATTGTGCTCAGCGGTGGTTGCTTTGTAAACAGAATACTAATGACCACTGCTACCAAATTACTAACCGAAAACGGATATAATGTATATACAAACGAAAAGGTATCCTGCGGAGATAACGGAATCTCCCTGGGACAGGCATACCTTGCTACAGAGGAGGCATAGCTATGTGCGTAGCCGCACCGGGAAAAATAATCAATATCGAGGGCAACACAGCCACTCTTGACTACAACGGCAATATCACCCACGCCAACCTGGGCATAGTTGAAGCCAAAGTCGGCGACCATGTACTGGTTCACGCCGGACTAGTAATCCAGGTGTTGCCTGAGGATGAGGCTGAGTATATGACCCGGTTGTTCAAGGATTTAGAGGGACTGGGTGCATAATGGATATAAATAATGTGATAGAATACCTAAAAGGATATGACGGACCTGACATCACGCTGATGGAGGTTTGTGGTACTCACACTGCATCCATAGTGGAAAATGCAATTCCGTCCCTGCTCAGTCCAAAAATTCATCTGGTAACCGGGCCCGGCTGTCCGGTATGCGTTACTGTGTCCCAATACATAGACACCCTGTGCCAACTGGCGCTGGAGGGCAGTACAATAGTAACCTTCGGCGACCTAATCAGAGTCCCCGGCTCAGCCAAAGCGCTAAAGGACATACAGAGTGCCGGTGCCGACATTCGTATGGTGTACTCCCCCATGGACACAATTGAGCTGGCTAAGGCAGAGCCAAAAAAAGAATTTGTATTCGCAGCGGTGGGTTTTGAGACCACCACACCTATATATGCAATCCTGCTGGATGAAATAATAAAGCAGGACATCACCAATACTAAGCTTCTAACAGCACTCAAAACGATGCCTAATGTAATCGACACAATATGCCGTAGGGACAATGTTGTGGATGGATTTTTGGCACCGGGTCATGTAGCAGTAATTGCAGGAAGTAATGCGTTTGACTCTTTGGCAAAAAAACACGGACTGCCATTTGTTGTAAGCGGATTCGAGCCTGAAGAAATACTGGCATCCATATATGCCCTGGTTCACCTAAAGAATAAAGGTGTGGTTATGAATCTATACAAATCCGTAGTGCATGACAGCAAAAATGAAAAGGCAGCAGACTTGGTTAACAAATACTTTATGCCATACGATGCGGCATGGCGAGGATTGGGAATTATCGCCGATTCCGGCGTAGTGCTAAGACCGGAATATTCCCGATATGATGCCGGAAGCAAAGATATTATACAGGACTATTCATACAGCAAGGGATGTATGTGTGGGGATGTTATCACAGGACTTAAATCTCCTTGCGACTGCAAGCTGTTCGGTACAGCCTGCACTCCGGAAAACCCAAAGGGCGCGTGTATGGTATCCGGTGAGGGATGCTGCTTTAACTATTATTCCAACAGAGGTTAATTATGAAAATCACATTATCCCATGGTAGCGGTGGCAAAGCCACCGGTCAACTGATAGACTCAATATTTGCCAAGACCTTTAGCAACCCCATTCTCAATATGATGGAGGATAGCGCTGTGGTTGAGGGTAACGGCAAAATCGCCATCACCACAGACAGCTTTGTTGTGACGCCGCTGATATTCAAGGGGGGCGACATCGGCAGACTGGCAGTATGCGGCACTGTCAACGACCTGCTGATGCGTGGTGCAACACCAAAATATATTACATCCGCCTTTATCATTGAGGAGGGTGCTGATACAGATACTTTAAAGCAAATCGCCCGGTCCATGGCAGATACAGCCGCCGAAGCGGGAGTTACCATTGTTGCCGGTGATACCAAGGTAATCAACGGTAACGGTGGCATATATATCAACACTGCAGGCGTGGGATTTGTAAAGGACAGTACCGACATAACATCCACAAATATCCGGCAGGGAGACGCAGTAATCGTCAGTGGAACAATGGGTGACCATCATGCAACCATACTGGCAGCCAGAATGGGTATTGAGAACAATATTGAATCCGACAATGCTCCCCTGTGCCAAATGGTGCGCCGACTGCTGAAGCAGGGCATAGAGGTACACTGTATGAGAGATGTCACCAGAGGCGGTCTGGGCACGGTACTAAACGAACTTGCCCAAGCCTCAAAGGTTGAAATTAATATTGAAGAACAACTGATTCCGGTCAGTGATGAAGTCAAAGCCTTTGCCAAAATACTGGGACTCAACATCATGCACATGGGCAATGAGGGCAAAATGGTACTGTTTGTTCCCAATACTCAGGCACAGCAGACAGTGGAAATAATGAGACAGTGTAAATACGGCGAAAACGCCCAACAAATAGGCACAGTATCCTATGGCAATATCGGTGTAAATATGATAACTCCGTTGGGTGGAAAAAGGCGCGTTAACGTCCTGATTGGAGAGGGCTTGCCAAGAATATGTTGATAGCAAAAGCGTTCATTATTTGGACGCTTTTTTATTTTTGTCAAAACAAATTTTTACAATATCCAAAAAATGTTGCAAAAAATCAGGGATTATGTTATGGTTATGAAAAGATATAAAGAAGGTTTTTTGATGGCAAATAAGACTAAAAAAGCAATAGTAAATTCATACCTTGATTTGATTAACGACGATAATTACGAAAAAGTATCTGTTACCGATTTGGTAGAAAAATGCAACATCAGTAGGCAGACATTTTACTACCATTTTGACAGAATGGAAGAAATGATTGCTTGGGCATTTTTTCAAAAAACCAAGGAGGCATGCGACGCTATTACTGACAAAAGGTCGTTGCTGGAAGCCAATGAACCCAATATTCAGGCTATGAACAGATATGCAAATATTATAAAAAAGGCTACCAAAGCAGACGAAATAATGTTTTTGTACACAACCATCCAAAAGTGCGCAAGCGCATTTCTCAGTGATTACTTACGAAAAAAAGCAAGATTCAGTCATGTGGAAAATTTTGACTGCCTGATGGACACCTGGGCGTACGCTGTATCTGCCCGTATAATAGAAGAGGCACGCAAGGATAATCCCGATTTTGCTGCCATAACAGAAAAAAATTACAAAAAAATTATTGACGCTTTTATGTCAATAAAATAGTTATGACTGCTGTGCACTATTGTACGGCAGTTTTTTGTTACAAAAAATATTCCAATTCTCAAACAAATGGTATATAATGCAAGATATAGGTGGTGACACAATGACGCAAAACGAATTGCTGCAATTACTCAATGATATAAAAAACGGAGTCATCGACCCAAATGATGCAATAAACAGAATAAAGCTGTCTCCCTACGACGAGCTGGGCTATGCCACAGTGGACACATCACGCTCGCTGAGACAGGGTGTGGCTGAGGTCATCTATGGCGAGGGCAAAACAAAAGAACAAATCAAAGGAATAGTCAATTCCCTGCTGGCAAACGGAGAAGACACAATACTAATAACTCGCATTGACCGAGACAAGGCAGATTTTTTGGCAAAAGATATTACCTGCCAATACCATGCGGACGCCAGACTATGTATTGTAGGAAAAAATGCGCCCGTCACCGGCAAGGGCAAGGTAGTCGTGTGCTGTGCCGGTACCAGCGACCTGTACTGTGCAAAGGAGGCTGCGTTGACAGCCCGGGCCTTTGGCAATGAGGTGGAATGTCTGTTCGATGTAGGTGTGGCAGGCATACACCGACTACTTGACAAAGCAGATATACTGACCAACGCCAAGGTAGTTATAGCAGTAGCAGGTATGGAGGGCGCGCTGGCCAGTGTAGTGGGCGGTATTGTCAACTGCCCTGTTATAGCAGTACCTACCAGTGTTGGCTATGGTACAAGCTTTGGTGGAGTGACTGCACTACTTGCAATGCTGAATTCCTGCGCCAGTAATGTGAGTGTGGTAAACATAGACAACGGGTTCAGTGCCGGTTATATCGCCAGCATAATCAATCATCAGGAATAGGATAACGCAATGAAAACACTGTATATAGAATGTAATATGGGTATCGCCGGCGATATGCTGGTTGGGTCACTGCTGGATTTGTTGGATGGTAACCAAAGGCAGGAGGCTATTGCCACCGTAAAGTCCCTGGAAATACAAGGTGCCGTCGTCAATGTACGCAATGACAAAAAAATGGGTATCACCGGCACTAAATTTGATGTAATTATTGACCGCCACAACCATCACTGCCACAGAACAATGGATGAGATAATGGCCTTGATTGACGCCTACACAACTATTGACGAAAAAACAAAGGCAGACGCTAAGTCAATATACCGCCTCATCGCCAAAGCCGAGAGCAAGGTGCATGGCGTGGATGTTGCCCAAATTCATCTGCACGAAATAGGTATGATAGACGCAATTATCGACATTACATCTGCATGCTACCTAATCAACCTACTGGGAGCAAAAGTTATTGCATCCCCAATTACAACCGGATATGGAAGCGTGAATACCGCCCACGGAATCCTAAGCGTGCCGGCACCTGCAACTGCTCTGCTTCTCAAGGATATTCCCATAAACAGCGGCGATATTGAGGGTGAACTGTGCACTCCTACAGGCGTGGCTATAATAAAATATTATGCTACGGATTTTACAAAAAATAATGATATGACCGTATCATCGGTAGGGGTTGGTCTGGGCACAAAGGACTTTGAGAGGCCTAATTGTCTCAGGGCTTTTCTGTCAAAAGATGATGATACCGAATCCGTTGTTGAACTACGATGCCAAATCGACGATATGACCGGAGAGGAAATGGGATTCGCAATAGAAAAGCTACTGTCCCTGGGTGCGCTGGACGCTTATGTTAAACCAATCGTTATGAAAAAATCTCGCCCGGCAATGGAACTGACGGTAATAACCACTCCGGAAAACAGCGACTCCATGGCTAAACAAGTATTCAAGCATACTACCACAATAGGAATACGAAAAATACAATGCCTACGATACGCTATGAAACGAGAAATACAAGAACTCAACCAAGTACACATTAAGCGTTCATCCTACGGCAATATTACAAAAGAAAAACCGGAATTCGATGACCTTGCTAAAATTGCAAACGATAAGGATATATCTATATTCGAGGCAAAAAAATTACTGTAATTCTATTGAATTATGTCCAATATGATGATACAATAAATAGAATAAAAAATTTGAGAGGTAATATTATGGAAAGATTACAATACTTTGTTAACGGCCGGTTCAAGGACTCAAAGGCTGAGGTGTGGTACGACCTGCACAACCCATCAACCGGCGAGGTTACCGGACAAGCTCCTTGCTGTACTAACGACGAAGTCTTGGAGGCTATCGAGGCTGCCAAGGCTGCCTTTCCTGCATGGAAGGCTACTCCGGCAAGAAAAAGAGCACAGATTCTCTACAAGGTTCGTGAGCTGCTTATTGAACATACCGACGAACTGACAATGCTTGTATGCCAAGAGAATGGTAAAACATGGTCCGAGGCTGCCGGTGACGTAGGCAAGGCAATAGAAGGCACCGAGCTTGCTACACAGGCACCGTCACTACTTATGGGTGAGAGTCTTATGGACGCATCATCAGGCTTTGATACAGTAAAGTATCGAGAAGCTATTGGCGTGTTCGCAGGTATTGTACCGGTTAACTTCCCCGCTATGATTCCATTTGGCTGGATGGCACCTGTATGTATCGCTTGCGGTAACACAATTGTACTCAAGGCTGCATCCCTTACTCCACGCACAGCCATGGCCATTGCTAAGCTATACAAGGAAGCCGGCGTACCGGACGGCGTACTTAATATCGTCACCTGTTCCAGAAACGAGATTAACACTATCCTGGAACACCCGGATGTAAAGGGTGTTACCTTTGTTGGCTCCACTCCTGTAGGCCTCAAGATTTACGAAAAGGCTGCTGCTAACGGCAAGAGATGTCAGGCACTCTGCCAGGCAAAGAATCACGCCCTTGTAATGGAGGATTGTGCACTGGAGAGAACTGTTGCAGGTGTTATTAACTCTGCATTTGGTTGTGGTGGCCAGAGATGTATGGCCCTGTCCTGCTGTGTAGTACAGGAATCCATCGCTGACAAGTTTGTTGCCGAACTCAAGAAGCAAATTGAGGCAATCAACTGTGGTCCGGCATGGGACAAGAGCACTCGTCTTGGCCCTATCACCTACGAAAAGCACTATAAAGAAGTACTTGCTGACATCCAAAAGGGCATCGACGAGGGTGCAACCCTTGTTGTTGACGGCCGTAATCCAAAGCTACCTGAGGGCTACGAAAACGGATATTTTGTTGGTCCTACAGTATTTGACAATGTTACTGCAGATATGACAATCGGCGACGAAGAGGTATTTGGCCCTGTTCTTTGTATCAAGAGATGCAAGGGCTTTGACGACGGCTTGGAAATTATGAACAACAATCCTTATGCCAACGGCTCCGTAATCTACACCCAGAGCGGTTACTATGCGCGCCAGTTCGCAAGATACACCGACGGCGGTCAGGTAGGTATCAATGTTGGTATCCCCGTACCCGTTGGATTCATCCCATTCAGCGGTCACAAGCAATCATTCTTTGGTGACCTGCACTGTCTGGGCAAGGATGCATATAGGTTCTTCACAGAGAGCAAATCTGTAACTCAGCACTGGTTTGACGAGGAAGAAATGAAAGCAAAAGAGGTTGACACCTGGGACGGCCTCCTATAATAAAGCGCAAAGCAGATAGTTTGTTGCTATCTGCTTTTTATTTTCATATTGTTTTTTTGCTTAAAATTTGGTATCATAATAACATCAAGCTGGATGGTAGAATAAAATGAGTAGCATAAAAAAGATATTTGAAGAAAAATGGCTGATAAAGGTGGTTGAAATTACCGATAAGACACTACTGCCGAATATCAACTCAATACTTGAAGAATCCTTTGCAGATGTAATGAACAAAAGTGATTTCCATTTTACCAACTATTCTGACTTTACAGAATCCTTGGAAGGTATTATGGACAACGGTGGCAAAATATTTGTGGCAAAATACATGGGCAAGATTGCAGGCACCATCGCTATGGAAATATCCGAAATTGAAAAATGGTACTGCACAGGCAAAGTAGTCAAGCTATGTCACTTGGGCGTATTACCTAAGTACCAAAATCACGGATTGGGCAAAATACTGGTAAGCAAAATTTGTCAGGAGGCCGATGAATTGGGATTACCCATCACATTTTGTACTCCTGAAAAAAATGTTAGCACAATCAAATTTTACGAAAGAATGGGAGCCACAAAGGTTAGATTTTTCAAAGCTAACGACCATTATACCGTGCGTTTTATGTTCTTTAACGATGACAAATTCACTGCCGAATACTGCCAAAGTGAGTACGAAAAGAGTGCTTACGCCTGCCTAATGAAGAATTGGAAAATTTGCAGCGAAATAGCAGACCCAACAATTAGGGAAACATGGCTTAAGGATTTCTTCCCAATTGTCAGAGAGCAGGACGATGACACTGTCAAGGCAATGCGCCGTCAATACAGAAAACACGGTACAATGCCAAAGGAATATCTAAAAAAACGCAAGGAAAAAGAAAAGTTGCAGGCGGAAAAACCCGAAGAATAGTAAAAAAAGTGGGACAGATAGCTTTCTATCTGTCCCGTTATTTTTGCTTTATTATCTTGCTTTGGTGTCAATTTCTTCCTTGATTCTGGCAACAAACTCATCAATCGTAGTTGCGCCCTCATCACCGTTCTTGCGTGAGCGAACAGAAATTGTACCCGCCTCAATATCCTTGTCACCCACAAGAATCATATACGGAATTTTTTCCATCTGGGCAGAGCGAATCTTGAAGCCTGTTTTCTCGCTTCTGTCGTCCAACTCACATCGAACACCCACAGCTTGGAGCTTTGACATAATCTCACGAGCGTAGTCATGATGTCTGTCAGCGATAGGCAACAGCTTAACCTGTACCGGAGCAAGCCAGGTTGGGAATGCGCCTGCATACTTTTCAATAAGCAGAGCCAATGTACGCTCGTAGCATCCTATTGATGTTCTGTGGATGATGTATGGATTCTTCTTTTGTCCGTCAGAATCCACATATTCCATACCGAATTTTTCTGCCAGCATCTGGTCAATTTGGATAGTAACAAGGGTATCCTCCTTGCCGAATACATTCTTGATTTGTATGTCAAGCTTGGGTCCGTAGAATGCAGCCTCGCCAATGCCTATCTCATAATCAACCTCAAGGTCGTCCAGAATCTTCTTCATAACACCCTGAGCCTCGTCCCACTGCTCCTTGGTGCCGATATATTTTTCGGTATCCTCCGGGTCCCACTGTGAAAATCTGTAGCTAAGGTCTTCCTTCAGTCCAATGGTCTCCATCATATAGTTTGTTAACTCAAGACAGCTCTTGAACTCATCCTCAAGCTGGTCGGGACGGCACATAAGATGGCCCTCGGAAATTGTGAACTGACGAACACGGATAAGGCCGTGCATCTCGCCCGACGCCTCGTTACGGAACAAGGTTGAGGTCTCGTCATATCTAAGCGGCAGGTCACGATAAGAACGCGCCTTGCTCAAATATGCCTGGTACTGGAACGGACAGGTCATAGGACGCAGAGCGAATACCTCCTTATCCTTTTCCGGGTCACCCATAATGAACATACCGTCCTGATAGTGGTCCCAGTGACCGGAAATCTTGTACAAATCGGACTTGGCCATAAGAGGTGTCTTAGTTAACTGCCAGCCTCTTTTAGCCTCCTCGTCCTCTACCCAACGCTGAAGGGTCTGGATAATTTTTGTGCCCTTTGGCAAAAGAATCGGCAGTCCCTGACCGATATAATCAACTGTTGTAAACAACTCCAGCTCTCTGCCCAATTTGTTGTGGTCACGCTTTCTTGCTTCCTCAAGAGCGGCAAGATGTTCCTCCAGCATTGATGCCTTAGGGAATGCTGTGCCATATACACGGCAGAGCATCTTGTTTTTTTCATCGCCACGCCAATAAGCGCCGGTGCACTGTGTCAGCTTAAATGCCTTAACATTTTTTATATCCATGATATGTGGGCCGGCACAAAGCTCGGTGAATTCGCCCTGCTTGTAAAAGCTAATAGGCTCGCCTTTTTCTGCATGCTCCTTAATAAGCTCTACCTTGTAAGGCTCGTCCTTCTCTTCCATCATCTTGATTGCTTCATCAACAGGCAGTTCAAAACGCTCGATAGCCGGATTTTCTTTTACAATATTTTTCATTTCCTTTTCGATTTTTTCTAAATCGTCGGGAGAAAACGACTTCTCAACATCAAAGTCATAATAAAACCCATTTTCAATAGCCGGACCGATAGTCAACTTTGCATTAGGGTACAAGCGCTTAACAGCCTGGGCCATAATGTGGGAAGCAGTATGATTAAAGGTCTTTTGGCCGTCCTTGTCATCAAATGTAAGCACCTCGAACTCACAATCCTCGGTTATGAGAGTTCGCAAATCGGCAACCTGACCGTTGATTCTGCAGGAGCAAGCGTTCCTGTACAGACCCATAGAAATCTCCTTTGTGATGTCAGCAGCTGTGGTTGCCTGAGCAAACTCCTTTACTGAGCCATCCTTCAATGTAATCTTCATATTATCCCTCCTAAAAAATAAAAAGCACCCCGAATATCAGGGTGCAAAAAATGCATGGTTCCACCTGAATTATACTACACAGTAGTATCACTCAAAATCGTTAACGCCGAAATACGAACTGCCATTGCCTGCAGTCACTCCAAGGTGGTATCCCGTCAACATCGCTGTGCGCTCACACCTACCGCGCACTCTCTGTAAACTAAGTCGCCGGACATTGTCCTTGTCACTGATTTGTTGGATATATAGTATCACCATTGGTTTGTTTTGTCAACAAAAATTAACTATTCATAATACCTTTTTGTAACTTTTGTAACCATTTTATAGGCTTTTTCTTGACAAATACAATATGTGGGTGTATTATATTCAAGGAGTTCTATATACAGTTCATATAGTATATGAAACTCTGCACAATTTATTAGTAAAAAAACTGTACCTTTTCTGATGTAATTGTAATTTGAAGTTTAAAAAATCTAACACAGAAGGAGGTGCTATCGATATGTCAACTAGTATTGTTATCGCAATTGTTGTAGCCTGTGCAATAGTATTTGCAGCCATCGGTTTTATCGTAGGAAGCGAATACAGACGCAAAACCAGCGAAAAAGAAATTGGTTCTGCAACTCAAGAGGCTACCCGTATTTTGAACAACGCTTTGTCCGAGGCAGAGACTACAAAAAAAGCTCGCCTGGTAGAAGCAAAGGACGAAATTCACAAGTTGCGTTCTGACGCTGATAGAGATATTAGAGAAAGACGCAGCGAGGTCCAAAAGCAAGAAAAAAGACTCAACCAAAGAGAAGAATATCTTGACAAAAAGGCTGACGCTCTCGAAAAGAAAGCCGACGCTATGACTGAAAAACAAAAGCAAATAGACGAAAAACTGTTAGAAATCGATGGCATCAAGAAAAGTCAGTTTGACATGCTGGAAAGAATATCCGGTCTGTCACAGGAAGAGGCTAAAAAACAGCTTTTAGCATCCCTTGAGACCGAGCTGGATATAGAAAAGAGCAAGCGAATCCTCGAGTACGAGCAGATGATCAGAGACCAGAGCGACGTACTTGCAAGAGAGGTTGTCAGCACAGCTATTCAGCGTTGTGCAGCAGACCACACAGCCGAGACCACAGTATCCGTGGTAGCATTGCCTACCGACGAGATGAAGGGTCGTATTATCGGTCGTGAGGGCAGAAACATCCGTTCAATCGAGCAGATTACCGGCGTTGAACTTATTATCGACGATACCCCGGAGGCTATCACTGTAAGTTCATTCGACCCTGTAAGAAGAGAGATTGCACGCCTTACCTTGGAGCGTCTTATCCAGGATGGCAGAATCCATCCTACCCGCATAGAGGAAATGTATGATAAGGCAAAGAGAGAGGTAGAGCAAACCATCAAATCCGAGGGCGAAAAAGCCGTTGTTAACGCTAATTGCGGCTCAATTCATCCGGAACTTGTAAAGCTTCTTGGTAAGCTAAAATACCGTACATCATACGGTCAAAGCGTGCTCAAGCACTCACTGGAGGTATCCTATATCGCAGGCCTTATGGCTGCAGAACTGGGTGCTGACGAGAAGCTTGCACGCCGTGCAGGACTGTTGCACGATATCGGCAAGGCTCTTGACCATGAAATGGAAGGCAGCCATATCGCACTGGGCGTAGAATACGCCAAAAAATATAAAGAGAATGACCAGGTTGTTCACGCAATCCAGGCTCACCACGGTGATGTGGAATGCAAAACTGTTGTGGCTGCGCTGGTTCAGGCTGCCGATGCAGTGTCTGCTGCAAGGCCCGGCGCAAGACGAGAGAATGTGGAAAACTACATTAAGCGTCTCCAGCAATTGGAAGAAATCTCTACCAGCTTTGACGGCGTAGAAAAAGCATACGCTATCCAGGCAGGTCGTGAAGTTAGAGTTATGGTTAAGCCGGAGGTTATTTCTGACCAAAAGATGCCTCTGGTCGCTCGCGAAATTGTTAAAAAAATCGAGGATGAAATGGAATATCCGGGCCAGATTAAGGTTAACATAATCAGAGAGAGCAGAACAACCGACATCGCAAAATAAACTATCTAGGGTGGTGAATAACCACCCTTTTTTGAAAGGAAAACAATATGATAAAACACATTGTATGCTTTAAGCTCAAAGATAACAGCGAAGCCGAATGCCAAAAGGCAGCCGAAATCTTGCGCTCCATGGAGGGGAATGTAGACCTCATAAAATCCATCGAAGTCGGTACCGACTTTTTGCACTCCGGCAGGTCCTATGATGTTGTTCTGCAAGTGGTATTGGAGGATGCAAGGGCACTGGAGCAATACCAAAAGGACCCATACCATTGCGATGTAGTCAAGGAGCATATGCACAGAGTAACAGAGACCTCTGTTGCCATAGACTACAACCTGTAATTATCGTCAATTCATACCGGTCACTCAGGTGATCGGTAATTTTTTATATCTTCATATATTATAATATATAATTGACTTTGTATAAAAATAGTGTTAAAATAATGAAGACTATGAATGTACACATTAGGAGGTAATTATGGAACAAGTAAAACAACAAAATGAAGAACTTGAGGTTGACCTAAGAAAAGTCGCCTACATGATGAGAACAAAAATCGTTTTCATCGTCATCTTTACAATACTGACAAGTATTGTTACCGGACTGGTAACTCACTTTTGTATTGACCCGCAATACACCGCTACCGTAAAGATGTTTGTATATTCTGACAGTGACAGAATCACTACCGACTCATCAATCTCCACAGCAGAATTGACCGCATCCCAGGATTTGGTTAATACATATATGTACATCCTCAAAAGCAATACTGTACTTGAAGCAGTTGCCGATGACCTTAACCTAAATCTAACGGCTGCACAGTTAAGGAGTATGATTAGTGCAGAGCAAGTTACAGATACAATCGCATTCGAAGTTAGGGTAAAAAGCAAGAGCCCAAAATGGGCAGCAAACATCGCGAATTCTCTGGCAAAAATTGCTCCCAACGAAATTGTAAGAGTAGTCAAAGCCGGTGGTGTAGAAATCATCGACTACGCAAAAACTCCAACAAAGCCTTCATCCCCTAACCTACAAAAAAATATTATTGTAGGCGCATTGCTGGGATTCCTTGTTTCGTTTGCATTCTTCTTCATTACAGAGATGTTTGACACAACAATCACAGACGCAAAGGATGTTGAAAGAGAATTCACTATTCCTATCCTGGGTACAATCCCGGAGTTGGACTCCGTCAGCAAATATCCTTACCAATCTGACGAAAAGCAGGCGTTACCCACACTGTCTTCAACCAAAAGTGCAGAGTCAAGCTTTGACATAAAACCAAGTAGCGCTATATTAAAAAATTTGCAAGAAATGAAAGGAGATTCTGAAAATGAGTAAGCTACAAAGACTAAAAAGCCTACGAGCTAAGCCATCAGGCTTTTCCAAGAGCGACCAGGGCAAAATTCTCAATACCGAATCATCCTTTGCAGTAAAAGAGGCATATAATTCAATTAGAACCAACCTCATGTTCACCCAAAAAGGCGAAAAATGTCCTGTATTTGTAATTTCAAGTCCTACTGCAAATAACGGTAAAACAATTAACTCCATAAATTTGGCAGTAAGCTTTGCACAGATAGGCAAGAGAACATTGCTTATTGACGCAGATATGCGTAACCCAACAGTACACCGTATGTTCTCTGTACCGTCAAAGAACGGCCTTTCCGAAATTCTTGCGGGACTGACAGACAACATCTCTGTTACCAAGACCGAGATTGAAAATCTGTCAATCCTCACTGCAGGTAAGATTCCGCCAAACCCTGCCGAGCTCCTCGCTTCCCCAAGAATGGATAAGCTTTTGGAATTCGTAAGGGAACGCTATGACTGTGTATTTATTGACACACCACCTATCAATCTGGTAACAGACTGTACCGTATTTGCCGGCAAAACCACGGGATACATCCTGATAGTAAAGACAGATACAACAGACATTCACGACTTGAGGACATCTGTAGCTAACCTCAACCAGATTGACGCCGAAATTCTTGGCTTTATCATCAACGATGTTAACAGCAAGAAAAAGAAGTACTACTCGTACTACAAGAGATACAGCTACAAATACAGATATAACTACGGCAACAATTAATCGTATTTACAAGGTGATTTAATGAACAAACAAAGAAGAACGCAGCTGTGGGCAGAATTTTTTTCTGACTTGATATGCTTAATGTTTTCCAATGCATTATCCTTCTTGATTTTTAAGTACATCTACATAAAGATTTATGACTTCTCTGTTTGGGAATGGGCTCAATATGTTGGACTGCTGGCAATATCCTATCTTGTAACATATATTTGCTTCCACTTTAACATTGATTTTGAACACAGGGGCAAAACACAAGAGCTTGTCAACATTTTCAAAAATTCAACCATAACCTATATGCTCTTTGCCATGCTCTTACTATTGGCAAAGAACCCCATAATTAACTGCCGTTATCTGTTTGTTTTTGCTTTTCTCTTCTTTATCATAACCTGTGCAGGTGCAAGATATCACCTGAAGAGAATCATGACCAACCACTTTTCCAGTACAAAAAATGCTTCTATTGTAGGAATCCTTACTGTAAAAGACAGAGCTGAGGAGCTGGTTGAAAAACTAAAGCAGGATTGGACAAAAAATGTTACAGGCATCGCCCTGTTAGACAATTTCTGCGAGGACGGCCACTTTAACTACAACGGCGAGCTGATGTTCAACGCTGAGGGTCAATCCAGTGTCAAGCTCAAGAAAAAAAGGCGCTTTCCTCACAGCGTTAAGGATGTTCCTGTAATTGCCACCGACTCCAGATTCATTGATTGGATTAGGAGCGCTCCCCTTGACGAGGTGTACATCAATGTCCCCTACGAAAAAAGCGACAATGTGTACCAAATTGTTGAAGAGCTTGAGAGTATGGGGATTACAGTGCACATCAATGTCCCCACTCTGGAAAAATTGCTGAACAAAACAAGCTATGACAATATCAACTGCCGTATGTATTCCGGCTATCCTATGGCCAGCTTTGCGGCAGCGGTACACGACAGCAACAAGCTGATACTGAAGCGAATATTTGACATTTTCTTTGGTCTAATTGGTTGTATATTATCAACACCGATTATTTTGATTACCGCAATACCACTACTGATAGAATCACCCGGTCCTCTTATTTTTAAGCAGGAGCGTGTTGGCAAGAACGGACGAATCTTCAATATCTACAAATTGCGCTCAATGTACACTGATGCCGAAAAGCGCAAGGCAGAATTGATGGAAAACAACAAGATGGATGGCCTAATGTTCAAAATGGACAACGACCCTCGTATCACTAAAGTCGGAAAATTTATCCGTAAGTACAGTATTGATGAATTACCGCAGTTCTTCAATGTAGTTAAGGGAGATATGAGTCTTGTGGGCACACGCCCACCCACAATAGACGAGTTTGAGCAGTACGAAAGCCGTCACAAGCGCAGATTATCCATGAGACCCGGTATTACTGGAATGTGGCAGGTTAGCGGTAGGTCTGACATCCAGGATTTTGAAGAGGTTGTTAAGCTTGACTGCAAATACATCGATGAATGGTCAATCTCTCTCGACCTAAAGCTGCTGTTCAAAACAGTAGGCGTAGTACTCACCCACAAGGGCGCAGAATAAACAAGTGATAGTATGAAAAAAGAAAATGACAAGCTAAATATCGCAATGCTGGGCCACAAAAGAATCCCATCACGAGAAGGTGGTATTGAGATTGTGGTAGAACAGTTGAGCACCGGAATGGTAGCCAAAGGACACAATGTAACCTGCTACAATCGTAAAGGCCATCATGTCAGCGGAAAGGAATTTGACACCGCCGGAGCAAAAGATTACAAGGGTGTTAGATTGGTGGATGTTGCCACTGTTGATAAACGAGGACTGGCAGCAATGAGTGCATCCGTATTTGGAGCAATCAAATGTGCCTTTGGCAAATACGATGTTGTTCATTTTCACGCTGAGGGACCCTGTGCAATGCTGTGGCTACCTAAGTTGTTTGGCAAAAAGTGCATAGCAACCATACATGGTCTTGACCACCAAAGAGCAAAATGGGGCAAGCTGGCAAGTACATACATTATGCTTGGAGAAAAATGTGCTGCAAAATATGCTGACACCATCATCGTACTCAGCCAAGGAGTAAAGGACTACTTTAAGTCAACATACAATCGTGATACCGTATTCATCCCCAACGGTGTAGAAAAAGCCACAAAGTTGCCACCCGAGCTGATTACTACAGAATACGGTCTGGAGGGTAATGACTACATTCTTTATCTGGGCAGACTCGTCCCGGAAAAAGGTATTCACTACCTAATTGAGGCATACAAAGCCCTAGATACAGACAAAAAGCTGGTAATAGCAGGCGGCTCATCGGACAGTGATGAATTTGCCGGTCAACTACACAATTTGGCAAAAGATAACCATAACATTATCTTTACCGGATTTGTGCAAGGACAAATATTGGAGGAATTGTTCAGCAACGCATATATCTACACTCTTCCATCAGATTTGGAGGGTATGCCCCTGAGCCTTCTGGAGGCAATGAGCTACGGTAACTGCTGTGTTACCAGCGATATTGCAGAATGCAGCGATGTAGTAAAGGACAAGGCAATCACCTTCAAAAAAGGCGATATCCACGACCTAAGTCACAAATTGCAGCAGCTGTGCGACAGCCCGCAAACAGTAAAAAAATATCAGAACGAGGCGGCTGACTATATATGCAACCGATATAATTGGGATGATGTTGTGGAAGAAACATTAACCCAATACAGAAAATAAGGAGACTCAATATGAAAGGAATCATACTCGCAGGAGGAAGCGGCACAAGGCTGTACCCACTGACAATAGTCACATCAAAGCAGCTGCTCCCAATCTACGACAAGCCAATGATATATTATCCGCTCAGTACTCTTATGCTGGCCGGAATCAATGACATATTGATAATCTCCACACCAACTGACCTGCCTAATTTCAAAAAGCTATTGGGCGACGGCAGTCAGTACGGAATAAAGCTAAGCTACAAAGAACAGCCATCTCCCGACGGTCTGGCACAAGCATTCATCATCGGAGAGGATTTTGTTGGAGACGACACATGTGCAATGGTGCTGGGCGACAATATTTTTTATGGTGCAGGCTTTGGCAAAACACTTAATGAAGCAAAGAGGAACGCTGAGGAAAATCACAGAGCAACTGTATTCGGATACCATGTGGAGGACCCGGAGCGTTTTGGTATAGTAGAATTTGACAAATCCGGTAAAGTACTATCCGTGGAAGAAAAGCCACAAAATCCAAAATCACCTTGGGCAATAACCGGCTTGTATTTTTACGACAACAGATGTATAAAATACGCAAAATCCCTAAAGCCGTCGGTTCGCGGCGAATTAGAAATCACAGACCTTAACAGAGTATATCTTGAAAATGGAGAACTTGATGTTAAATTGCTTGGCAGAGGCTACGCTTGGCTTGACACCGGCACAATGGATAGCTTGATTGACGCAGGTAATTTTGTTAAAACAATACAGAATCAGCAGGGCATACGCATATCCGCCCCGGAAGAAATTGCATGGCGCAAGGGATGGATAAGCACAGATGTGCTAAAGAAATCAGCAGAAAAATATGGCAAATCCGATTACGGACAGTATCTAAAAAAGCTTGCAGACAATGACGAAATGGAGGTACTTGGAATATGACAATCATCGTTACAGGCGGTGCCGGATTTATTGGCTCCAACTTCATATTCCACATGCTAAAGAAGTATCCCGACTATCGCATAGTATGTCTTGATAAGCTAACCTATGCCGGCAATATGTCCACTCTGGCACCTGTTATGGACAATCCTAATTTTAGATTTGTGAAAGCAGATATATGTTACAGAGAGGCTGTATATAAATTATTTGATGAAGAAAGCCCGGATATCATAGTCAACTTTGCTGCAGAAAGTCATGTTGACCGTAGTATAGAAAATCCGGATGTGTTCCTGCAAACAAATATTATGGGTACAGCTGTACTTATGGACGCCTGTCGCAAATACGGTATAGACCGTTACCACCAGGTATCAACCGATGAGGTATATGGCGACCTGCCGTTGGACAGACCCGACCTGTTCTTTACTGAAGAAACACCCATACACACATCCTCACCGTATTCATCATCAAAGGCTTCGGCAGACTTGCTGGTAATGGCATACCACAGAACATACGGTCTGCCTGTAACAATCAGCAGATGTTCGAACAACTATGGTCCCTACCACTTTCCGGAAAAGCTGATACCGCTGATGATTGCCAACGCTCTTTACGATAAGCCACTGCCTGTATATGGTGAGGGTCTCAATGTGCGTGATTGGCTATATGTTGAGGACCACTGCAAAGCTATCGACCTAATCATCCATAAGGGAACTGTAGGCGAGGTCTACAACATCGGCGGTCATAACGAAATGAGGAATATCGACATTGTCAAGCTAATATGCAAGGAGCTTGGCAAAAGCGAGGACCTGATTACCTATGTAGCAGACAGAAAAGGACACGATATGCGATATGCTATCGACCCAACCAAGATACATAACGAACTGGGGTGGCTCCCTGAAACCAAGTTTGCCGACGGAATCAAAAAAACTATTGCCTGGTATCTGGACAACAAAGAATGGTGGGAAACCATCATCTCCGGCGAATACAAAGATTATTACGAAAAAATGTATGGTAACAGATAATGAAAGTACTGGTAACCGGTGTTAAGGGACAATTGGGCTACGATGTAGTCAACGAACTGAAAATCCGAGGACACACTGCCATCGGCGTTGATATAGACGAGATGGACATCACTGACAGCAATAGCGTAAACGATGTTATCACCCACACTAATCCCGACGCAGTAATCCACTGTGCCGCATGGACAGCCGTTGACCTTGCAGAATACGACGAAAATATTCATAAGGTAAAGGCTGTCAATACATACGGAACAAAAAACATTGCACAGGTTTGCAAAAATCTGGACTGCAAAATGGTATATATCAGCACCGACTATGTATTTGACGGTGAGGGCGCCGAACCCCGGCAGCCTGATTGCAAGGAGTATGCTCCACTGAATGTATATGGCAGGACAAAGCTGGATGGAGAGTTAGCCGTAAGCCAAATACTGGACAAATTCTTTATCGTACGCATTGCTTGGGTGTTTGGCAAAAACGGAAACAACTTCATCAAGACAATGCTAAAGGTGGGCAAAGCTCACAATAGAGTTACTGTTGTTAATGACCAAATAGGCACGCCAACATACACCCATGACCTGGCGCGCTTGCTGGTAGATATGATAGAGACGGAAAAATACGGATACTATCACGCCACTAACGAGGGCGGATATATAAGCTGGTACGACTTTGCAAAAGAGATATTTAAGCAGGCAGGATATTCCACAGAGGTTGTGCCTGTTACCACTGCTGAATATGGGCTATCAAAGGCAAAGCGTCCATTCAACAGCAGATTGGACAAATCCAAGTTGGTGGAGGCAGGCTTTAAGCCACTACCCACATGGCAGGACGCATTATCAAGATATTTGGAGGAGATTGATTACTGATGGGACAAATTAGTATAGAAAAAAATGTCGGCGGCATTGAAGGATTATGTGTAATCTCCCCTACTGTACACGGTGACAACCGCGGTTACTTTATGGAGACATACAACGAAAAAGATATGCTTGAGGCCGGCATCAATATCAAATTTGTTCAGGACAATCAATCGGCGTCAACAAAAGGCGTCCTTCGCGGACTGCATAGACAAATCAACTATCCCCAAACGAAACTGGTTAGAGTAATCAAGGGCGCCGTCTATGACGTGGCTGTGGATATGAGGGAGGATAGTCCCACATACCTAAAATGGTATGGTATCCAACTAACCGAAGAAAACAAAAAGCAATTTCTAATTCCCAAGGGATTTGCTCACGGCTTTTTGGTGCTCAGCGACTATGCCGAGTTTTGCTACAAGGTGGATGATTTCTTCCACCCAAACGACGAGAGCGGAATCCCATATAACGACCCAGCTATAGGGGTTGACTGGACTATACCCGATGGTATGGAACTAAATCTATCCGACAAGGATAAGGCTTGGAAGCCAATAAAACAATTCGAGGCGTAATATGAAAATAGTACTTGTCAACAAGTTTTTATACAAGCGTGGCGGAAGCGAGACATACTATCTTGCACTGGCAGATGCTCTGGAGAAATCGGGTCACACTGTATATTTTTTTGGTATGAAGGATGAGCACAACACCCCAAGGCCGGAAGAAAAATACTATATTGACAATATTGATTACGCAAAGGAAGGCTCAGCTGTTGACCAAATCAAGCAGGGTATCAAGTCCATATATTCCATTGAAGCTAAAAGAAAATTCGAGGCATTGGTCAACGAGTATAAACCGGATATTGTACACCTTAATTTGGTGCACAGGCAAATAACCTTGAGCATACTGGATGTATGCAAAAAGCATAATATTCCCGTGGTGTTTACCACCCACGATTTGGTTTGTGCTTGTCCTGTAGGCAGTCTGCTGACTCCGGAAAGAAAAACTTGCCGTGCCTGTTATGGAGGCAAGTACATAAACTGCGTAAAAAACAATTGTATCAAGGGCAGCAAGGCAAAAAGTCTTGTAGCCTTTGTTGAAGAGAATTTTTATAAGCTGCATGGCAGCTACAATCTTATCAGCGCATATATTACACCGTCCGGTTTTCACAAAAACGAGATAATAAAAAGCGGCATAACAAAAATGCCTATTCATCATATTACTAACTTTTTGCCGGCAGGCACAGAATACAAGACCTTCCCTGCAAAAAAATACTTTTTGTTCCTAGGCAGTCTTACCCGGGACAAGGGTGTTATGACTATCGTCAAGGGTTTTCACAAATCCGACATCAAGGACTATCATTTGCTAATGGCCGGTACCGGTCCTGAGGAACAAGCATTGAGGGATTATATAAAGACTAACGACCTAGGCGATAATATCAAGCTATTGGGCTTTGTGTCGGGTAATGCCCTCACTACTCTAACCCAAGAGGCATACACCGTAATCATGGCCAGCGAGTGCTACGAGAATTGTCCATACGGACTAATGGAGCCTATGGCATGCGGGAAGCCGGTAATCGGCGCCAGAATCGGAGGCATACCGGAATTGGCAATAGAAGGTGTAACAGGATGGACATTTGAGTCGGGTAACAGCGACGACCTTGCTTCGGCTATGCAAAAAGCAGTTAATCTGTCGCCTGAGGAATACACTCAGCTGTCAAGAAGCACTTGCGAATTTGCTAAAGAGCATTTTTTAGTGGATAACTACATAACCAAGTTAACAAATCTATACTCTGAATTACTGGAGAAATAGTATGAAAATATACGAAATCGGAACCGGATACACCTCAATACCTGCCACAATCTCTGCTGCTACAGAAATTGTAATAGAACAACTATCCTCTGCTATGATAAGCAATGGCAAAGATGTTGAGATTATTGACATCCGGGACAAAAACAGAAAAGAAACCGACCTAAAAATCAACGAAGTACCTGTGCCTAGCGTCTTAACATCCACTGATACTTCTCTGGGTATTATTCACAAACTAAAGAGAGTGATATATTCCATCTCTCTGGCCGGAAAACTAAAAAAGATACTCAGGAAAACAAATGATAAGGTTGTATTTCATTTTCACAATCAGTACAATATGTTCTTTTTCCTAAAAATGACCGGCAAAAAAGAAAGAGAAAAGTGCATTATGGCATACACCAACCACAGTGGTATATGGAGCCTTAAGTGGGACGAGGTAGAGCCCACCCTGAAAAAAAGATATTTTCAGGAATGGGAATGCCTACAAAATGCCGACATGCTGTACATACTCAATGATGACACAAAGGCAAATATCATCAATCACCTGGGTGTTGATGAAAAAAAGATTGTTCGGATCAACAATGGCGTAAACACAGAAGTGTACAGACCTCTATCCCGACAGGAAAAAGAGGCTATAAAAGCAGATTACGGCGTTACCGGCAAAAAAATCATACTCCAGGTGGGCTCCGTATATGACAATAAGGGACAGGACAGAGCTATCAAATATCTAACCCCACTAATGAAAGAAGATTCAAACCTAATGTACCTGTATGCAGGTGGCATAGTGGATGAAGAATACCATAACAGCATAAAAAAATATGTTGCAGACAACGGTCTGGACAACCAAGTAAAATACTTGGGTATGCTGTCACCGGGTGAAGAACTAAACAGGGTTTACAATATGGCAGAGGCTACCATATTCCCATCCAAATATGAGGCATTCGGCCTGGTTGTTGTAGAGGCATATTCTGCAGGAATACCCACACTCATTGACGAAAGCAACACATCTGCATTCAGCATCGGCGCAGTACTGTATAACAAAGATAATTTTGAGTCAAAGGTTAAAGATATTATTTTTGGCAACAAAGAGAATTATCAGCAACTGAGTGACAGCGTTCGCAGCATTGCCACCGATAATTACAGCTGGTCTGTAATAGCAAAATACTATACCGATTCTTGGGAAAAGTGAGGAAACAATTATGGCAAAAAAGTTGAACGGAACAGTTATCGTTACATATCGCTGTAATGCCCGCTGTTCTATGTGCAACAGATACAAGGCACCATCAAAGCCTGAGGAAGAAATATCCGTAGAAACCATTAAAAAGCTACCGCCAATGTACTTTACCAACATTACAGGCGGTGAGCCTTTTATCCGTACCGACCTTAAGGATATTGTGCGCGAGCTTTACAAAAAGAGCGACCGTATCGTAATATCCACCAACGGCTTCTTCACCGATAGAATTGTAGATTTGTGCAAGGAATTTCCACAAATCGGTATTCGTATCTCCATTGAAGGATTGGAGCAGACAAACAACGAGATTAGAGGGCTGGACGACGGCTTTAATCGTGGTTATACCACCCTCCAAAAGCTGGTTAGCATGGGAATGAAGGATGTAGGCTTCGGCATGACTGTGCAGGACAAAAATGCCCCCGACCTTGTACCGCTGTATCAACTGTCCAACGAAATGAATATGGAATTTGCTACAGCATCACTGCACAACAGCTTCTATTTTGTTGAGGCAAAGAACATAATCAACGACAGACCCATGGTAGCAGAGAATTTTGAGAGCCTTATCAACGAGCTCCTCAAATCCAATAGTCCAAAAAAGTGGTTCCGTGCCTACTTTAACCACGGTCTAATCAATTACATATATGGCCAAAAAAGATTATTGCCCTGTGATATGAGCTTCGACACCTTCTTTATTGACCCATACGGAGATGTAATGCCATGTAACGGCACAAAGGATAAGGAGGTTATGGGCAACCTTAACCTCCAAAGCTGGGACGAACTATGGAATAGTGAGCAAGCAGAGAATGTACGCCAAAAGGTGCGTTGCTGCGACCGTGATTGCTGGATGATTGGCTCCGTATCCCCTGCAATGCACAAGTACATTTGGGTACCTGCTCTGTGGGTAGTTAAGCATAAGGCAAAATCACTGTTCACAAAGAAGCCATACAGTATGTACGAAAACAAGATTGTCCGTGACTACCGTGACGGCAAGGTAACAAAAGAAGAATTGGATAATCTATCCACCTGCGATATGAACGCTGTAATCAACAACGGCTTGTCCGAGGAGTCAATGGCTCAGCTAAAGGACAAAACCGGCGAAGAAATTGTTGACGCAGATATTGCACAGCAACTAAGATAGTAAAGGAACACAACCAATGCCACAAGCCACCAAACGAGAATACTGGGTTGATACAACAAAGGTAATTGCATGCTTTTTTGTTGTAATATGGCACCTGTACCAAAGCTTTGTAAAATCTAATATTCTGCCTTGGAACGGAGTATTTGAGTGCTTTAACCAATCGGTGGAGTGCTTTCATGTGCATCTGTTCTTTATTTGCAGCGGTTACCTGTACCAGCAGTATGCAAGAATCAGCACAGCAAAAGATAAAACTAACTTCACCCTAAAAAAAGCCCTGGAGCTGGGAGTACCGTTCTTTGTTTTTTGCACTGCGCTGTGGGTACTAAAAACCCTATTTGCAGGCGAAACGAACAACCAGGTGGGTAGCTTGTTTTCTGCACTGTTTGTGGCTCCGTTAGCACCATACTGGTATCTGTATTGCCTGTTCATAATCTTCCTTGTTACTCCACTAATTAAGAACAAGGGTATGGCAATATCAACAGTCGCCCTGGCAATTCTGTTGCAAATCATATTTGTTTTTGCCGGTGACAGTATAACCATATATGCAATCAATTCTCTTATGAAATATGAGCTATGGTTCGTAATAGGTATGATGCTAAGCTACCTAAAATTCTACAAAATAAAGGGTAGCCTTTCGCTGGGTATAGGCTGTGGTATTGTATTTATTGCTCTGGGAATATTGGTGTATGTATATAATATAAGCTTTTATGGCAGGGATTTGTTGCTGGGCATCATAGCCTGCACATCCGTTATTTCTGTCACAAAATATTTTGACACCGGTAAACAAAGCAAGGTAATGGCTTTTTTGTCAAAATATACTATGCCGATATATCTGATGCACACAATATTTGCCGCAACAGGCAGAAGTATTTTGTTTAAGATAGGCATAGGCAATACTGTAGTACATATTGTAGCAGGTATATTACTGGGCTTTGTGGGACCGGTTATAGCAATGGAGATAATGAAGCTTATCAAATTGGATATTTTGGTATTCCCTACAAAATACATAAAATTCGACAACAGAGTTAAGGAAAAAGCATAATATATGAGCATCAAATCAATTGTAAAAAATGCTTTGGGCATAATCAGATGCACCAAAAACGGTGTAAGCGCCGGCAAAAATGTGTATGTTGGCAAGAATGTAAAATTCACCGGTGGCAGAAATATTCTATTGGGTGATAATGTGAATATTAGACCCGGCAGCAATCTTTTTGCCGGAGGCGTATTCTCAGTAGGCAGTGGTACAGAAATTGGAGAGAGATGCCGATTTTCCGGAGTGAAATATATAGAAATCGGACAAAATGTACTATTTTCGCCCAATGTATATATTACCGACTGTGACCACCAATACGAAGATGTAACCAAGCCGATTATCTGCCAAGGCACTATAGACAGAGATAACAAAGTGATTGTTAAAGACAATGCCTATATTGGAATCAATACTGTAATCGTAGGCAATGTCACAATAGGCAAGGGCAGCGTCATAGGCGCAAACTCAGTAGTCACACATGATGTTCCCGACTACAGTGTTGCCGTGGGCTCCCCTGCAAAGGTAATAAAAAAATATAACAGCGAAACCAAAATGTGGGAAAAGGTATAAGCAAATATGAAAATATTAATGCTGGTAAACTGGATAGTAAGGTATTGCGACGAAGTGCCCGGCGACAAGCAACCGCCTGATTACTACGTCAAGGGCGACGGAGAGAATTACTGGTTCCATCGCTATTTTCAGGATGAGCACACAGTGGATGTGATGGATATATCGTCATTCCCTGCGTTGGAGCAGTTTGAGATGAAGACCTTGCATTTTTATATCAAGCAGGGACTCCAAGCAATTCCCAAGCTAAAGAACTATGACCTGATAGTATCCCATGGTATGCCAAGTGCTGTGATTGTTGCACTGTGGAGAAAGATTACCAAAGCAAAATTACCAAAGCACATTGTGTTTGACATAGGCTGCTTCAACAGTGCTGCTGAATCCGGCAAGGTAATGAAGATTATGCAATTTGTGAGCAAATCCATCGACGGCATAATTTATCACTCAAAATGCCAAAAGGAGTATTACGAAAAATACTATCCCTGGCTTGCAAACAAAAGTGAGTTCATAAAATTTGGTGCGGATTTGGACTTTTTTGACCCACAAGATTTGTCAATCAGCGCGGATAACAACAAATATATTCTCTGCGTTGGTGCGTCCCGACGGGATTGGGACACATTGATAGAGGCGTACAAAACATTGGACACTGACTTGGAATTGCGAATATTGGGTAATATCAGCCCCGAATATGAGGGAATACCGGGAGTAAGACAAATTGCCCATGTCCCTGTGCGCGAAATGATAAACCAAATATACAATGCTCGGTTGTGCGTACTGCCACTTAAGGAATACAAATTTTCCTACGGGCAAATGACATTTCTGCAACAAATGGCACTGGGCAAATGCGTAATCAGCGCTGCTGTGCCCAGCCTGGAGGGTTATGCCGAAAACGAAAAAACAGCCATGTTTTATCAGCCGGAGGACCCACAATCCTGTGCCGAAGCAATCCGAAAAATATTAGATAATCCCAGACTCGAAAACAGCATTATCAACAACGCAAAGCAATACCTTGCTAACGAATGTAACGAAGCTGTAATGGCTCGACAAATTGAAGCCTTTTACAAAAAAATACTAAAAACTAAGGAATAAAGATGAAATTATCATTCAAAAAAATTGATATATGGAAAGTATTGTACATATATCTTATCTTCCAGCCATCATTACCTGAACTAATCAGCAATTCATTTTTAAATACAATCATCACCTACTCTGATGAGGCAATATCACTATGCCTGTTAGCATTGGTACTGGCTATAAATAAATTTGAAGTTCACTTGTTAAAATTTGAACGGCGAATGCTATTCTTTGTTGTAATATTTGAATTAGCAGGAATTTTTGCCGGCCTATACTATAATTATCAAACAGTGGTATATACTCTGGTCGATGCTTTTACATGTGTAAAATTCTTTATTTTTTACTACTCTGCACGAATATTAACCAAAGGAAAACTTACGGACAGATATTTCTTCTCCCTAAACAATATCAGCAAATTGCTGGCTACGGCATTCTTTTTGCTGACTCTGCACGAAAGATTTATGACTCCATGGTGGCCAACACACGACTACAGAACATTCGGACAATCCGTTATGCTGTTCTTTGGCCATCCGGAAAGTCTTGCCCGTGCTTGCATAACAATAATATTTGTACTGGCATATAATACCAAATACTTTAAGAACAACTTTATTTATATGATAATGCTCACCGGAGTTATGATACTCACAAACCGAACAAAGGCAACCGTAGCAATAATGGCGTTCTGGGTAATATATATCTACTTTATCAAAATCGGATTCAAAAACAAATTGCCCGTACTTATTGCCGGAGGTATCGGTGGCGCTTATCTCGGATACGACTCCTTTAACGGATACTATGGTAATGTTCGCGAATCTATTAGATTACGGCTTACAGAAGATAGTGTCAAAATCGCTAACCAGCATTTTCCTATCGGTACGGGATTCGGCAGCTTTGCTTCCAGTATGGCGGCGCAGCACTACTCAAAGCTGTATGTAGAATTAGGTTACCTTAGAATTTGGGGAATGGGACGAAAGAGTAAATATCTTAGTGATACCTTTTGGCCCATTGTTATTGCCCAAACAGGCTGGCTGGGAACCGCCGCATTCTCTTTGGCAATAATCCAATTAATTATCTATATCTTGAAGTCGGCAAAAAAGGATTTGGTATTCTTTTGGGTTGCCAGCAGTATTGTACTGTACGACCTTATATCCAGTCTGGCCGCGCCTGCATTCTTCTACCCTGCTGCTATGGCGCCGTATATGTTGCTGGGACTAATGGTGTCCATCTTGGAATTCCCAAAGGAAGAACCATCCGCGGAAGAACAGATAATTACCGACACTAATAATTGTGAGGAATCAATATGAACAAACTAACAATCGAGGAGGTACACTCTGCAATACTGGGCGCAATGAAGGATATTGACCGAGTATGCAAGGAGCACGGCATCCAATATATGGCGCTGGCAGGCACAATGCTGGGTGCAGTCAGACACAAGGGGTACATACCGTGGGATGACGATATTGACATCGGCATCAAGCGTGAGGATTACTATAAGTTTCTCGAAATATATGAGCAGTATAGAAATCCTCGGTACGAAATATTTGAATACTCACAAAGGGATGATTTTTACAACCAGTTTGCAAAAATCAGTGACTCAAAAACAAGAATTATTGACGATTGGGGCAAAGTAACTCCCGGACTTGGGGTAGCAGTTGACATTTTTCCCATCGACTATGTCAGCTCAAAAAACATTAAGTTAAAAAACAAATACATGCTGTTTTTGATTAAGCAGCTGCATTTGAGCTTGGGCTCACCATCCGGCAGAAAAGGTGTTACGCTGCTAAAAAAAATTGCAAGACCTATTATTGCACCAAGGAATTTCAAGTATTATCTCCAAAAAATAGACAAATTTGCTACCAGGGAGAATGATTCTCCCGATGCAGATTTAGCCGGTGCATTCAGCACAGGTGTAGGTATGCCCATGCTATGTGAACGCCGGGTATATGACAGCTTGGTGGACCTGGATTTTGAGGATATGAAGCTGACCACCGTAAAGGACTATGACCATTATCTAACTCACATGTACGGCGACTATATGCAATTACCAAAAGAAGAGGACCGCATCGCCCATCTTGCAACTTCCTATTGGGTAGAGGAGTAATATGAGAAAGAAGAACGCGTTATATAACATCATTTCCTCTCTGATTCTGCAAGTGGTAATGCTGCTGGTAAACTTCATAATACCAAGACTGATAATCCAGTATTATGGCTCTGCAACGAACGGACTCATAAGCTCCATCACCCAATTCCTGTCATATATTACATTGATGGAATCCGGTGTCGGCAGTGTAGTAATCGCAAAATACTACAAGGCATTTGCAGACAATGACAATCTACTACTGAGCAAAATATTTAAGGAATCCGGCATATTCTTTAGGTGCATTGCTTATGTGGCTCTGGTTTATGTTGCCGGTATGTGCGGACTTTACCCACTGCTGGTCAAGAGTGGAATACCCAACACAACACAAATTCTGCTGATAATCATAATATCCGCCACCATATTTACCCAGTATCTATTTGGTTTGGCAAACCAACTGGTTATCCATTCTGACCAAAAGCTGCATATAGTAAATGCCACAAAAATAGGAGCTAATATTGTCAGCACTGCTCTTATGGCAATACTAATTATCAACAATTGCAATATTGTAATTGTAAAACTGGTTAGCGCTGTTGCTCTAATATCCATACCGGTTATATTCAGTATTTATGTAAAAAAGCATTACTCAATAGACTACAAAGTTAACAGGGACAAATCCGTACTTCAAGACAAATGGAGCGGTCTGGGTCAGCATATTGCCGCATTCATCCACGGCAATACCGACATTGTACTGCTAACACTGTTTGCAGGTGTGCTGGAGGTATCCGTGTACTCCGTATATGCCATGGTTTTGCAAGGACTTCGTTCGTTTACCTCGGCGCTGTCCAATGGTGTATCGGCAGCATTTGGCAATTTGCTGGCAACCGGCGAAAAAGAAAAAGCAAAGCAAAACTACATTGCCTTTGACTATCTAAATATGATGATAATGTTTGTAGTATTCTCCATTGCCTACTTTATGATTATTCCCTTTGTTAGGTTGTACACAAACATTGCTACTGATGTAAACTACATTAGACCGACTTTTTCCGCTATTATACTGCTGGCTGAGTGTATATACTGTATTCGTTGCTCATACACCTGTATTATATATGCTGCCGGTCACTTCAAACAGACAATGCGTAATTGCTTTGTGGAAGCCGGAATAAACATAATCATCTCCCTGCTTTTGGTTGGCAAATACGGTATTGTGGGCGTAGGAATCGGCACACTGGTGGCTATGATATACCGCAGCACCGACTACATATTCTATTTGTCAAAGCACATAGTACATTGGGATATAAAAGGGGTAATATATCGTTACTTAATCAACATCATCGCATTTGGTGTGGTATATGTATCACTGCAATGGGTTCCCTTTAGCTCAATCAGCACAGTATGGCAATGGATAATGTACGCCGTAATTGTTGCATTAATAACTGCGGCCGAGTACCTTATCATCAACGCCCTGCTCAACCTAAAGGGTGTCAAGGCTATATTGAAGATATATATTATGCCATTGTTCAACAAAGTATTAGACAAAATAAGATAGCAACTATTATAGAAAACAGGTGCATTTCCAAATAGGAAGTGCACCTGTTTTTATTTCTGGGTTTTGCTATGGAGTATTTTGTTTTTCTCTACGCCGTAAGATTATATAAGCTATCACACAGATTATTACCGACAGCAATGAGCCAATAGGCGCTGCCGTGCCCATGGGAAACAAGGTATCGCCATACCTCTCTGACATAAAATATGCAATGGGCACTCTCGCCAGTACAATGGACAAGCTGTTGTGCAAAAAAGATATTCCGGAATGTTGGCAAGCGCAGAAGTAACCGCTAAAGCAAAAATGAATACCTGCCAATAAACAATCCCAAATATAGCTACGCAGATACTGACTGCCAAGTTCAATCACTCTGCCGTCGTCCTCAAATATTCCAACAATTCCTCCGGCACAAAACTGCACAATAACAGATACAACAAGACCAAAACCGGCACAGATAAATATAGCGTCACGCAGGGAATCAGTAGCGCGTTTTTCCTTGCCGGCGCCCAAATTCTGTGACACAATAGCAGACACAGAGGACAGCATTGACGATGGAATAATGAATACCAGGCCTATTATCTTCTCAACAATACCAACAGCAGCCGCATCAAACAAGCCCCGACGATTGGCAATAATTGTCACAATAAGGAATGCTATTTGAACAAAACCGTCCTGTAATGCCACAGGAACTCCAATCCTAAGTATGTTGCTAATTATATCCCTATCGGGCCTCAAATCATCCCTGCCTATGGAGATATTACCCTTTTTGCACTTAACCGATATTAGAGCAACTGCTACGCTGACAGTCTGTGCCAAAGTGGTGCCCAAGGCTGCACCGGCAGCACCCATATCCATACCGCCGATAAACAAAAAATCAAGGCCGATATTGGCAACACAGGCAACAGCCACAAAATACATAGGGCTCTTGCTGTCCCCCAGTCCTCGATAAATGGAGCTGATAATATTATATGCTGTGATAAACGGTATTCCCGCAAAACAAATCAACAAATAGCCTTTGGTCTCAGAAACAGCCTCGGCAGGAGTGGACATAACTCGGACAATGGGATTAGCCAGCGCCAGCATAATACCCATCAAAGCCATAGAACCCACTATAAATATAATAATAGTATTGCCGATTATCCGGGACACTCGCTTGCTATTCCCCTCGCCTACTGCCCTGCCGATAGAAACAGTGGTGCCCATGGCAATTCCCACCAGCATTACTGTGACAAAATGCATAATCTGGGAGCCTATGGACACAGCAGTGATGCTGGCAGTACCGTCATACCTGCCTACAATATAAAGGTCTGCAAGTCCATATAGCATTTGCATAAAATAGGACAGCATATACGGAACAGAAAAGCGAATAATATTGCCAAAAATACTACCTTTGGTTAAATTACCTTCCATCCATATCACTCCCCTATAAAAAATATAAAGTATTATATCACAAATAAATAATGATAACAACAAAAAACCACAATTACAACAAGTAACTGTGGATGTTTTTATATTCTCTTTACTATGGCTTCTACTCTTGGGATAACCAGCTTTGCGGCAACGCCCATCAGCAATCCTGTAACCATACCGGTAACCAGTAATACCGGCACCAGATACGCAATCCTCACCGTGGATGTTAGTATTACTGCCACTATCAACTGACCTATATTGTGGGTTATGCCCCCCACCATACTAACTCCGATTATGGACAAATCCGTCTTTTTTAACAAATACATTGCTGCTATACTCAGCAAGCTTCCTGCCAAACTGTAAGCAATAGTCATTGGATTGCCAAAGATAAAGCCTGACAGCAACACTCTGATAACCGCAATAACAACTGCGTCCCCAACCCGCATTGTATATAGTGCAAACAACACCACAATATTGGCCAAGCCCAGCTTTACACCCGGTACGGGAATCAAAAGATTGATGGGAATAAACGACTCCAGATAGCTAAATATCATAGCCAGCGCAATCATAACTCCGTACAATGCTATGTTTTTTACTTTACTCTTATTCATATATTATCCTACGCAACAGCGTCAATCTCATTTTCGTCGTCAACCTTGTCCAGAACTGTCACCACAAGCTTGTGTGGAAGACAAATGATTGACTCGCCGCTTCTCTTAATTGGCATGTGGTTGGCGCAAATACGGTCGGGGCAATTGGCCTCAATTACTGTTACCTTGCCGTCCTTGATGGATACCGTGTTGGTGTCGCCGTCGTGATTATATTCGTACTCCCTGTCCTCGTTAAGAGCAAAGGTCTCTACTACCTTACCGTCAGCCTCAATCTGCACGTACTTACCCGCGTCTCCGTTAACAAAATACAAAAAGAACACCAGCACACCTACCACAGCAAGTACAACGGCAATTACAATCAAATCAGCCTTTTTCATATCAATTATTCTGCCAGATTTGCGGCAACATATTCCTGCGCGTTATTGACTGCATCAACTACAGCCTGGGAGGATACTGTGCTGCGAGCTATAAGGTCAACCTCGGAGCCCTTTACAATACTGCCTGCGCCCTTGAGTGGGAGTTTTTTGCCCTTGAACTGATTGGTAAAGCTGTCCTCCATAATTCTAACGCCAAGATACTCCGTTTCTTCCTGGCTGATTATCTCGATTCCACACACAACCTTACCGTCGGCAGTGATAGTGGTGGCCATCTCAATAGGCGACTCCTGATTGTATCCGATAGCCTGCTGCTTAATAACATAGGCTACAACATTATTTGCGCTGTCAAAAGCCTTTTCTACTCCGGTAATTCCCAGCTCATTTTCTGCAACAGCCATTGGGGTTGTGGATGTAATAGTAAAGTCAGTGGCAACGGGCTGATTATTAGTTTCTGTAACTGCTTTTTGGATTGCAACCGAACCAAACACCACACCTACGCTAATTACCAGCATAATTGCAAAAGAAATCAACCAAGTATTTGATTTTGGATTGTTATGTGCTTTTTTACTCATTATGAATACTCCTTTATTTTTCTATATAATCATCAAATCCGGATGACAATGTTTTGTTGTACTCCTTGTCCACCCATACAGCCTCAACGCCGTCCATAGATTCTACCAGCTTTTTGCCATCATTTATGCTCATATTGAACAGGGTGGTAGAAAGGGCATCTCCCAAGGCAGAATCATCACAAATAACTGACACTCCGGCTACATACTCGCTAGGCATAAGAGTATCCGGATTGATTATGTGACAATATCTTTTGCCATCAACAGTATAGTACCGCTGGTAGTCCCCACTGGTGACAACTGCCCTGTCAGAAACATTTACTGTGAGAAGATAATCCTCTGCTTTTGTATCAGGATTCTCTATACCGATTGTCCATTTAGTTTTGCCGTCGTCATTTTTGAATCCAAAGGTGGTGACATTGCCGCCGATACTAATTGCAGCAGCCGACCACAAATTGGCTTTGGCAAACTCAGTAACCTGCTGTACAGCGTATCCCTTTGCAATAGCTCCCACATCCAGCTTCATATCAGGGTCCCTAAAATAAACTGTGGACTCCTGCTCATCAATGATAAGGTCATCAATATCGGTGTGTTGAGCAGCCTCTCTAAGCTCCTGCATATCAGGCAGCTTGGCTGCTGAGGGGTCCTCCGTAGCAGCACTGCGTTCCCTATGCCATAATGCCAGCACCGAGCCAAAACAAATATTTGTCCTTCCGTCACTTAGCTTGTATATATCCTTGCCGTACTTCAGTAGGTCGATAATCTTGCTGTCCACCTTAACGGGGGCCTTGGCTGCGTTGGCGTTGACAATATACAGATTATTGATACCCTCATACAAGTGATAAATATCATACAAATGGTCATAGGTCTGCAGCTCATTGTAGAATTGCTGATAATGCCGGTCAAAGCTTTCCTGACCGGTATCATAAGCGATAACAGTGGACGCAGTATCAAACAAATCCAAAAAACCGGCAGTATATTTTTCTTTTTTTTCAATATTGGTACTACAGGATGTACAAGCAAACGCAATCACCATAGCAAAAATAAGACATAATACTTTTTTCATAATAGAATTATAACAGAAATATTGCACTTATTCAACCAAAATATGCAACAAAAAAAGGAGTCTTGCGACTCCCTTTTTAGTTAAAGTCTTATTACTTTGTAGCTGCCTCAGCAACTGTTGATGTAAAGCCGTAAGCTGTAATTGTGCAGCTTGATGCAAGGTCTGCAACCTTACCGTCTTCGCCCATGCCGGCCTTAATCTCGTCAGCTGTCTTGCCAACTGCCCAAGCCTCATAAGCCTCAGCCTGCTCAAACCATTCCTTACCGATTGGTGATGCAGAAGCCATAGCGTAGTCGCCCTGAAGCTGCTTCTTGGACTTAATCTCCATCTCCGGATAAGCCTTGCCGTCCTTGTCAACGAACTTGCCATCCTTAACATAGCACTTGCCCTGAGTAGCATCAACGATGCAAGATGTAATCTTGCCCTCTGCATCAGTTGTTACAGCAGCGATATTTGTGTCATACTGAACAAGCTCGCCTGCCTTACTCTCGTAGAACTTCTCTGTCTGCATAACCAGCTTGAGAGTATCTGTAGCAGCAGCGCCCTTGTCAGCAGCACTTGTGATAGCCTCAGAAACTACCTTAGCAAAGTTACCTGCCCAGATTGTGCATCCTGCCTTTAAGTCAGCGTCTGTTGGATAACCGTCCTCGCCAACGCCAGCGGTAATTTGGTCAGCGGTCTTGCCCACTGCCCACTTCTCAAAAGCGTCAACCTGCTCATACCACTCCTTCTGGATACCAGAAGCGTTCTTCATACCATAGTCCTCAAGCTTCTGCTTCTTTGTTCTGAGTGCGTCCTCAGCAACAAAGCCGTCATTTTCCTTAAGGTTAGGCTGTGTCTGAGCCTCATCGATTTGGCAAGTGATAACCTTACCGTCTGCGTCAACAAGTACTGCAGCTGCAACTGTGCTAATCTCGATAGCATCTTCGCTCTCATCATGTGAGATGTGGCCAAGACTTGCTGTTACTGCAAAACCGGTCTTAGCTGTTGCTACCTCGTCCTTGTTGTCATTTGCCGGCTCGGAACCGCCGTTGCTGCATGCAGCAAAACCTACTGCAAGAACACCTGCAAGACCGAGAGCAAGAATCTTCTTCATTTTAGTCATAATCCTTTACTCCTTTTCTTAAAACTAAAAATGATATATTGATTTACCTGTATAATATATTAAATTATTACCAAAGTCAACACTTTGTTCAAAAAATATCAAACTTTTTTAATTAATATTCCTTGATAATCTTTCTTGGGCACGACTGAGCACAAAGACCACATCTATTACACTTGTCGTAATCGATTTTTGCAATATTGTCTACTACGGTAATTGCGCCTGTTGGGCACTTTTTTTCGCAAACCCGACAAGAAATACATCCGCTGGTACAAGCATCACGAACGTCCTTGCCCTTAACATGGGATGAGCACTGAACCCTATATACCGAATTGGCAGGCACCAGCTCGATAAGATCGTGAGGACAGGTGGCAATACACTTGCCGCAAGCAACACACAATTCCTCGTCCACCACTGCTTTTCTGTTAATAATACGGATTGCTCTCTGTGGACAAACCTTTGCACAGGAACCAAATCCAAGACATCCGTATTTACAAGCGTAGGGGCTTGAGCCCGGCATCATAGCGGCATAGGTACAGCTGTCAATACCGATATAATTGTATTCGCGAGTTCTTTTGTCACTATTGCCATCACATTTTACATACGCTACCTTGCGCTCCATCTCGCCGACCTCTTGGCCCATAATGGCGCCTATCTTTGCAGCCACGGTCGCTCCACCTACCGGACAGCCGGTAACAGGCGCGGCACCCTTTGCAATGGCCTCAGCCATAGCGTCGCATCCTGCATAGCCACAACCACCGCAGTTACTGCCGGGAAGTACCTCTCGAACTGCAATAGCCTTTTCGTCAACCTCTACATGGAACACCTTTTCGGCAAGGCCAAGAATGATACCGATAACCAAACTGATGGCACACACAACGCCTACAGCCAATAATATTTGTTTTATATCCATTGTATGCTCCTTTCTGCCTTATGCAAATGCGTTAAAGCCATAAAAGGCAATTGACATCAAACAAGCAGTCATCAGTACAGCGGGAGTTCCCTTGAAGCAACCGAGATAATCATTGTTCTCCGTCTTTTCGCGAACACCTGCCATAATAATGATAGCAATAGTAAAGCCAACAGCAGTACCAAATCCGGTAACAACACCGGTAAGAATATCGTTCTGCTGCTGAACATTGGTAAGTGCAGTACCCAATACAGCACAGTTGGTGGTAATCAACGGAAGATATACGCCCAGGCTCTTGTATAGTGCCGGAACAGCCTTCTTAAGGAATACTTCAACCAACTGAACCAGGAATGCAATTACAATAATAAACACAATGGTTGTCAAATACTGGAGATTAAGCTTCTCCAACACAAATTTATACAGAATACCGGATACCAATGATGACAGAGTAATAACAAATACTACTGCGCCACCCATACCGGCAGCTGTCTTTGTTGATTTTGATACGCCGAGGAACGGGCAAATACCAAGGAACTGACTCAGCACAACATTGTTAATCAACGCTGTGGTAATGAGAACTAAAAATAACTTTCCAACCATTATTTACCCTCCTTTTCTGCAGACGGACATGAAGCACAATTGCCGTCACATCTCTTTGGGGCAGTAGTCTTGTTGCCGGTCTTGCTCTTGACCTTGTTCATCAATGCACATAACAGTGACAAAACAAGGAATGCACCGGGTGCAAGGATGAAGATGGAGATAGGCTCGTATGAGGCAGGCATAACCTGCTTGCCAAACAATGTGCCGGCACCCAGCAGTTCTCTCACAATACCGATAGCAGTAAGACCGATGGTAAAGCCAATACCAACGCCTATACCGTCAAAGATGGAGAGAAATACATTATTCTTGGAGGCATAGGCCTCAGCTCTGCCCAGGATAATGCAGTTAACAACAATCAGCGGGATGAATATGCCCAGACTGTTGTACAGTGGAGTAACAAATGCGTGCATCAACATCTCTACAATAGTAACAAATGATGCAATAATAATGATATATACCGGCACTCTAACGCCGTCAGGAATAATCTTGCGTAGTAGTGAGATAATCAAGTTGGACAAAATAAGTACAGCCATGGTGGCAACACCCATTCCCAAACCATTGAGCGCACTGGTTGTTACAGCCAGTGTAGGACACATACCAAGCATCAGTACAAAGGTAGGGTTTTCCTTGACGATACCATTATAAAGTCTCTCTAAAATAGCTTTCACAAAAAATCCCCCTTCCCTATGCTGTTGCGCCGGAGGCAGCATCTACATTTGCTGACTCGGCAATTGCGTTTGTATCAATCTCAACAGAGCCGTCGCCGAGATTGGTCTGGTAAAATACGATAGCAGCATTGACTGCATTGGTGATACCCGTGGTAGTAAAGGTTGCACCACTGATTGCATCAACCTCGTCGGCACCAAGAACTACAGCGTCCTTGCCTGCAAACTGGCTTGCAAAGGGCTCTTCCTCACAGGCTGCGCCGTATCCCGGAGTCTCCATATGATTAACTACTGCGTAACCGGTAAGCTTATTGTCCTTGATACCGATTACTATCTGGATAGGTGCTGATTTTGCAAAACCGATGCCGGTTGTGGAAATCACATAACCCTCGCCGCCGTTAACAGCCTTGATTTCCTCAACAGTGCAGGTGTCAAGACCACAGTCAGCCAATAACTTAGCAGAAGACTCTATCATCTTGTCGCTGCCCTCAACATCAGCAAATTCCTTTGCGTCAGGATAAGCCTGCTGATAATACTCTGTAAGGTCCGGACCCTCAATTTCCTGAACGCCGCCTCCGAAATTCTGCTGATAAAAAATGATAGCTGCGTTGACTGCCTCTACAGTAGCATTTGTGGTAATGGTTGCGCCGCTGATTGCGTCAACCTCTGTATCGGAGGAAGCACCGGACTTTGTATAACTGAGAATAGCAGCAGCCTTGCCGGCAAACTGGTCGGTATATTCCGGCTCTGTACACTTTGAGCCAAGACCGGCAGTCTCGCTATTCTTGATTGCTGTGAATCCGGTAATCTTTTCGTCCTTGATACCGATAGCTACCTGAATCTCGCCACCATAACCATTGGGCGAGGTAGATACTACAATATAGCCCTCAGTATCGCCTGCGTCATTCTTAACTGCAAGAGCGTCGGTGACTGTACAACCGCCAAATCCGTTCTCCTCAAGCAGTGCTGACGACTCCTCTATCATCTTGTCTGCGCCGTCAATTTCGGCAAACTCGGCGGCATCTGCATATACAACCTTGAATGCCTGAGCCTTAAGGTTTACATCCGCCTTTGCAATAGGTTCGGCAGTAATTTGATTTACTATAGCAAGAGCCGCAATAGCAACAAATGTAACAACAACTAATACTAATGTATTGATAAAAATATTGGATTTCTTCTTTGCCATTATTTTGCTTCTCCTTTCGCTTTAACTGAGCCGAAAGGCTTGGGTACTGTAATCTTTTCGATAACCGGTACAAGAAGGTTACAAATAATAATTGCGTATGATACACCCTCTGCCGATGAGCCAACCACTCTAAACATAGCTGTCACAAAGCCCAGGAGAATACCGTAGGCAATCTGGCCGGCAGGAGTAATAGGACTGGTAACATAATCAGTTGCCATAAAGAATGCGCCTACCAGCAGGCCGCCGGAAAGTGCCTGACCCAACAAATAATTTGCAGAAATATCGTTGCCCTTAATTGCGCCGATAACTGCAATAAACGCAACTGTTGATACAATATAGCAAACAGGGATTCTGGCAGAAATGACTTTCCTTGCAATAAGGTAAATTCCACCAACAAGAATTGCAAGAGCAGATACCTCACCTATTGTACCACCGTGCATACCCAAGAACAGGGATACAAGGTCAACCTGATTGCCTTCGCCAAGAGTTACCAGTGGAGTAGCACCGGATACGGCATCAAGAGCTGTCTCGGAATGACCGGAAAGAAGTGCAAAGCAATCCTTGATTTTGCCATCCTTGAACAAAGCGCCGGGACCTGCACTATACACCTTGTACATAGCGAAGTCGCTCATCTTTGATGTAAACGAAATCAGCAAAAAGCATCTGGCTGCCAATGCAGGATTCATAAAGTTTTGGCCCAATCCGCCAAACAGCATCTTGACGATAATGATAGCGAATGCGCCGCCGATTACCGGTATGTACCATGGAACGGATGCAGGCAGGTTAACTGCCAGAATAAGACCTGTAACCAATGCACTGTTGTCAAAAATTGTGACCGTCCTCTTTGTAATAAGCTCAAACAAAAGCTCGCTCAAAACACTGGACAGTACGCAAAGCACTGTAACCATAAGTGCCGGCATACCAAAGTGGTAAACACCAAAAGCAAGGATTGGAAGCAGTGCTATAGCAACATCTCGCATAATTGACTTTGTGGTGTCTTGTGCTCTCAAATGGGGAGCAACGGAAACATTATACATCTCTCTTCCTCCTTTACTTATTTCTACTCTCAATAACCTTGGCCTTGCCAAGCTTAAACATTTGAGTTAGCGGAATCTTTGCCGGACATGTGTAAGCGCAGCAGCCGCACTGTACGCACTCCATACCGCCAAGAGACTCAAAATCGCCAAAATTATTCTGCTTAACTGACTTAGCAAGCATCTGTGGAACAAGGTCGGTGGGACAAACCTTTACACAACGACCGCAATGAATACAATTGCTCTGCTCCACCATGGAAACATCATCCTGTGTAAACGCCAAAATGGATGAAGATGTCTTTTGGACAGGAACATCCAGTGTGCTCATTGCAAATCCTGTCATGGGACCGCCGGAAATGATTTTGCATACATCATCCTTAAGGCCGCCGCAAAAGTCCACAACGGACTGATGGTCTATACCGATGGGTACCTTGACATTGCAGCAATTATTAGCGCCCTCACCGGTTACGGTCATGTATCTAAAGTTGAGAGGGATGTTCTTATACAAAGCATAGTATATTGCCAAGCAGGTGGATGTGTTGATTACAATACATCTTGCGTCTGCCGGCAACATTCTGGAATTAATCTTCCTGCCTCTGACAGCATAGATAAGGGAACGCTCGCCGCCCTGTGGGTACTTTGTCTTAAGTGACACAACGTCCATATTGTCGTCGGGCTTTATGAAGCCACGAATAACCTTGATGGAATCGGACTTGTTATCTTCAACTCCAAAGATAGCCTTGGCGTTAGGCAGTAGTTTCTGTACGCATCTAACTGCCTTCACTATTTGCTCTCCCTTCTCCAGCATAACTCTGTAGTCAACGGTAAGATAAGGCTCACACTCGCAGCAGTTGATTATAAGGGTATCTATCTCCTCGGCATTTTTCGGTGTCAGCTTTACGCCGGTTGGAAAGCCTGCACCACCAAGACCGACTATGCCGGATTCCCTAATGATGGCAGCAATCTCCTCCTTGGATAATTGCATAGCGTCTCTGTACTCGCCGTAGCCGGGTACGGTCTCGCCAAGACCGTCATTCTCAATAACAATGCTCATACTATGGGAGCCGTCAATAACCAATCTGTTTTCGATAGCCTTTACTGTACCGGACACAGAAGAGTGAATCGGTGCAGAAATTACGCCGTCTGCCTCTGCAATCTTTTGTCCCATAAGAACTCTGTCACCAACATTAACGATAGGTGCGGCAGGATTGCCGATATGCTGGTTCAAAGGGAACACCATAACAGGAGAAGCATCAACACTTGTAATAGGGAAATCCTTGGAGAGCTCCTTGCCCTCGTATAAATGCAATCCCTTTTTTAAGGTTTTCTTTTGCTTCATTAAATAACATCCTTTCATACAAATTTCAACAAGTTACAATTTGCTACGCTAATGATAACACATTATATATAAAAAGACAATGACAAAATAATGTCAATTAATTTTTTGTATATACATAACTTAAGTAATTGCCGAAAAAATAGGGACCGCCATGGGTCCCTATTGGTTATCAATATATAATTTGGTTGGTTGTAATATTTTTTACACCCCAATCAACATATTTTTTAACCAATTCAACATCATCCACTGCCCAAATAGCAGTGTCCAAACCGGCATTATGTATCATATCCACCATCTGCCGGGATTGATTATCCTTGTCATCCCCATCAAAATCAATGCCGCAATTCTCCACACTGCCGGCAAAGTCAACAGCATCCTGTGTAATCTTGTAAACAATGTAGAATAAAGGCGCGTCCGTCAGCTTACGCATAGTTGTAATGGCAATTTGCTCAAAGGAGATGTATGTAGCATCCACTCCGTATTTGGTAACCATATCCACAATCTCGCCATAATACTGCGTATTTCTCTTGCCTTTAAGTTCTATAAAAGCCTTCATACCATACCGTGCGCACACCTTAAGATACTCCTCCAGTGTGGCAATTCTCAGGTTGGGGTAATCCCGGTAATTTGAGCCGTTGTCGTACCAAAAGGTTTTTAGGGTGCTGAACTTGGTATTTTCTATATGTCTGCTCTTATTCATCATCCTAAAGGTGTAGCAGTCGTGATGCACTACCCACACGCCGTCCTTTGTTCTGTGAATATCATTCTCGACGCCCCAAAATTCTGTCTCACCGGCAGCCTCAAAGGCAGGCAAAGTATTCTCCGGAGCTACAGCCCTTAATCCTCTGTGAGCAATCAGATTTGTTCTGTCTTTATATTCCTGTGGCAATTTGGTTACTGTATATGTCTTTGCCTTGCAGTATCTCCTCAACCTGCGAATCTGCCGTAACAGTATTAGGGTAAACGGCGCAAACAACAACGCCGCAAATCCCCTTATTATTAATTGGGTGAGGGTGTATTTTTTCGTCCCTTTTGTGTTATATATATCCATAATTATTTTTTTGTGGTACAAGCTTCTTTTTCTGATTCTCTTTCTTTTTCTATACTCTTATTATGCTCTCTTACGTACTCATATACCGGCTCCAGCCTCTCTTTAGTCAAGGGATAAGCAAACTTATACAGCAGGAATATCAATGTATATACAATAGCCGGTATTAGGGTGCACACCTTGAGTATGCCTTCGCTAACGCCCTCAACATAACCTGCATTAGCCATAATGGCAGAATCATATCCTATCTTGCCCAGCAAGGTCAGTCCTCCAAAATCGGCAATGGTCTGACCCACCTTGCGGCAAAAAGTATATACTGCATATATTGCGCTCTCACTTTTTACTCCGGTTTTGTACTCCTGATAATCAATTACATCGGCAACAACAGCCCAGTTTGTAATGGACACAAAGGAATAACCAAATCCGATAACAAACAGCAGCCCAATAAACAACCAAGGCTGGTCTCTGTCAGGTTTTAGCACATAAATTAAAACAGCAGCCAATGCTGAAAAGAATGAGCCGAATCCACAAATCTCTTTTTTGCCATACTTCTTTGACAACTTAGGAATCAACGGAATCATCAAAGCCATAGGCAAATACTGTGCGATAGTGCCGAATACGGACAAATTTGTATTACAAAAATAATTCTTATAAAGGTACTGATTCAGTGACGCAAACTGCAATTCGCCACTTATAAGAACGCCTGTCAGTGCCAGCACAACAAAGGGGCGGCTCTTAATCATGGATACATAAGTGTCCTTAATATTGAACTTGGGATTAACATCAGAAATAATACGCTCGGTAGTTGTATTATAACACGCAAGATAAAACACCACAGAGCAGACAGCCATAGCTATGGCAAAAAACATCATACCCCTGTCATTGGCCACATTGTAGGTGCCTCCCTTACCGTCATCCATCTTTGTGTAGATAATAAACGGAGCGATCAGTAACGGGGCTGCGCCACCGATACCGCCGCCGATTGACCTAAAGGTGGATAGCAGCGTTCTGCCATCAGGGTCATCTGTAATCACGGAGGCAAGAGACCCAAAAGGAACATTCATACCCGTATATAACATACCAAAAGCTATATATGTAACATAAGCGAATATCATAATCAATAACTCGTTCTTGGTAACAGAACGAATATTCAAAAAGCATATCAACTCAGACACTGCCAATGGTATTGCAATCCACTTTAGGTAACAACGGTACTTACCGTCCTTGCTTGGTGGTCTGCGCGCTACTATTGCACCCCACATAGGGTCGTTAATTGCATCCCACAATCTGGTGAATAAAAACAATCTGGCAACCTTTGTGGGCAGTATCTTGAGCACATCGGTATAGAACACCTTGAGAAATGACGACACATAGGTAAGCACAAAGAGATTACCTGCATCGCCCAGCATATATCCAAAAGCTTCCTTAAATCCTATTTTGTTGGGATTGGTATTTTGTTCTTGTATTGTTTTTGTATTATCCATAGTAATATTCCTAGATAGGTCCTTTATTAAATATTGTGTTTTTCAGCAATTTTGGAGTTGGCCAATGCATGGAGCGTGTACTCTCACAAAAACGCATCGGACATTTTGCTCCATCATGCCATATTGACGGTATAGCGTTGCAATTTGGGTCTCCGTTGCCGCAAAAGGCAACCAAGCTCTTTAGCATCTGGTTGGATATTTCGTAATCCACGTCCTCATAAGGCCTCCAACCTTTCATCAAAGTCGCAAATGCGTACGGCAAATCACTGCAATGCCAAGCTCCTACATCATCGCCGGGCAATTGTCTGTCAAAATTGTAGATATAGCAAGGATTCTTATGTCCCTTGCACCTAACGGCATAGCGTTGTGCCAATATTTCCAGCGCCACAGGTGCCATATCAGCAGTGGTAACGCCTACAACATAGGGAATATCCGGGATGGTGGTCATATCAAAATTATGTTCAGCAATAATTCTGCCATCAACCGTCGGCAAGGAGTACAGTATATTCATAAACTCCTTTGAATACTCTCCAAACCAGGCATAAAACAGAGTTTTGACATCCACCTGCCGAAGAGCCTCAATATTGTCAACACCGGCAGCCGCCATAACCTGCTGCCAAAAATCCACAGTTTTTTCTGCCGGAAGCGGTCTAACCACTGAGCGCTGAATTGCTGCGCCGCTCATCAGTACTGCACCGGAAAACCATCCCCGACACATGGGATTGGATAACTGAATGTCAACACTCATTGCACCGGCGCTTTGGCCCATCAATGTAATCTTTTTGTTATCGCCGCCAAAATGTGAGATATTGTCCCTAACCCACTTGATAGCTATATACTGGTCGTAGAGACCGTAATTCCCACAAGCTCCGTCCTCATCCTTTAGGTCGGGATGGGAACAAAAACCATAAGGTCCCAGACGATAATTCATAGCAACAAAAAGTACGCCGTTTTTTGCATACTCGGCGCCGCTGATATGCCCCTCATCGGCACTGCCACCGGTAAATGACCCACCGTGAATATAAACCAGCACGGGACAATTTTCAGCATTCTTTGGCGCCCAAATATTCAGAAACAGGCAGTCCTCGCTATACTCAAATGTCATACCCTGCCTGAATTCTTTGTGATAAAAGGGATTGCACTTTGCGTCATCCTCAAAGCTACGGCGTTGGAATGAGCATGCACCAAACCCGGTGGCGTCATATATACCCTCCCAGCTTGTAACCTGCTGAGAATATTCCCAGCGCCGGGCAGTTGCATATTTAACGCCCCTAAATTCATTGTGGTAATCAAAGGACAAACCCCTGATTTTGCCACATTCGGTATCTATTACGACATTATTCTCCATAATATCACCTCTGGTTTCATTATAGCAACATACCCAGCCAAAGTAAAGAACATAAAAGCCATCCCACGGTGTAAATAAACAACGCTGTTTTTTGTATAATGTAACTAATTGACGAAAAACCTTTGTTAGTTTATAATATACATAATAATGGGAAAGGAGACAAAAAATTGAAAAAACATTTATCCACGGTGTTAGCCGTAATCTTTTGTATATCCGTAATGATAAGTCCATTCCAAGGACTGGCTTATACCACCAACTCCACTCTTGGGTCAAGCCTCACCGGTTCTAACTGGATGAGTGGCGTCAAGGATGATGCCTACCTGTCCGATATTTCTATTCCGGGTACTCACGACAGTGGTACAAGAATAGTAGACTCTATCTCAACCACATGGGCAAAATGCCAAAGCCTCAGTATAGCCGAACAGCTTGATATAGGCGTAAGATACCTGGATATGCGCCTTGCATACGATACTGCCTGCATGGGCGATATTCGTGTTGTTCACTCCAGCGTTGATTGCTGGAACGGTAACGGCGGCAAGCTTACATTATACGAAGTACTGAATGATTGCTATGCCTTTCTCGATGCCAATCCAACCGAAACCATAATTATGAGCGTCAAGGAGGATGCCGGCAACAACACACAGGCACTGGCAGATGCAATATGGACATTGATATACGACAATTATAGCAAGTGGTATCTCAGTACCTCCACCCCACAACTAAAGAATGCACGCTCAAAGATTGTTCTTGCCAGCAGAATCAGCCAGATGGGAACAGGTCTGCAGCTCACTTGGGGCGACCAAGGAAGTGACGGCGGCAGCGTAGAGGTTAACTCCGGCCTGGAGGTACAGGACAGATATAATATGGGTACAGCCGTAAAATGGAGTGACGCTGTAAAGCCAATGCTGGATAAGGAAAAGCCTGCCGGCAAATGGTTTATGAACTTTTTGTCCACCACCGGCGCAGGTATTAGTGGTGTAGTAAATTGCTCCAACAATATGAACGACGCCTTCTATATGTATGAGTCGGTAAACAACAAATGCTACGGCATAGTTATCTTTGACTACATCGCCGAAGGACTGGCAAAAAAAGTCTTCCAATGCAACGACTTAGTATCCAAAACTCAGGCAAATGAAGACCAAGGGCAGTACTACTACAGAGTCAATGTACACACCTCTTCCATGGTAAAATCCTTTAACGGTGTGTCGCTGAGACTTTACTACAAATCCAACAGAGGCTCCGGTTCGGAAAGTTCTGTGCTGCTGTACCAAAGTGACAGTGGCGCAACCAACGGTCTGCAATATGTATGCTACCTTGGTAACTGGGATTTTTCCGGTATAATCAACGGCTTCCCCACCAGGCTGGTATTCTCCTATGACTATCCGTCGGGCAACCGACTGACCATAACCCACAAATTGTATGTATCCACCGGAGCAAAAAATGCGGACTTTAACTTGCTGACGGGAGTCTGCGACAAGAGTACCGACACAGACAGCACCGACATATACACTGTGCCCAGTGACTACATACCAAAGCCAACCTATGTCCACTTTGATAACCCGGATATAGTGAATATGACTATACCTAAGCAGGGCGAGGCAGATATTACAAAAAGCTTTTCTGCATACGTATGTGACCAGTACGGCACAGTGTGGGACAGGAACATCACTTCCTACACCCTAAGCGGCAGCTACAAAGGTATCTCTATGGACGGCAATACTCTTACCATAAACTATCTTGCCGGTGACAACACACCCACTTATGTAGACACGCTGGTACTGTATGTAAAAGCCAATTACACCGGCAACGGCGTCAGCATAGATTCCGGAAACGAAAAAACGGTGATGATAACCATACCAAAGATAGAGTACCAGTTTATCGACGATGACGGCACCATACTGGAAACCAACTATGCCTATGCCGGCAGCATGCCTGCATACAGCCAGGGCTACCCCGAAAAGGAGCCTGACAAGGATGCTCACTATATGTTCAGCAACTGGACAAATGCTACAGGCCTGTCATTAGCCAACAACAAATACTACGCAAAATACACCGCTTTGCCACACACATTTTACGACAGAGTGGTTGAGGCTACCCCCAACCAAAAGGGCGGTACAATACGCTACTGTAATTGCGGCTACTACGAAGAGGTGGATACAGTAGGATATGCCTCCGATATGAGCACTTTGACAGCGGCAATGAACTTTGCAAACAAATATGACCGCTCTGCATTTTCCGACGACAGTTACGCAACCCTTATGGACATTTGCGGCAGGTTTACCGACACGCAGGAAGGACAGTTGTCACAAGACACTATTGATGCAGCCGTTACCGAAATTATGACCGCTATCAACAACCTTGTAGCGTATCTTGATTTTTCTGTTGACGGCGAAAACGGCAGCGTCAGCGCAAACCAAAATATCGTGCCGGGCAGTGAAAACAGTCTGTCTTACGGCACAACCATCACTCTGACCGCAACGCCCAACGACGGATACCGATTCGACGGATGGTATGATACCAACACAAAGCGAGTATTCTCCAAGGAAACTACATACTCCTTTGTTCTCTCGTCAAATGTCAATTTTGAGGCAAGATTTGTAGAGACACAATCCACAACACTGACCTTCTACAACCTCAGCGGACAAGAGTGTTGCAGAATCAACAAGCCGCAACGCCAATGGCTGAATATGACTACCCTGGATATAGAAATGCCGGAGGTACCGTACAGTCTCGGCCGTACAAACGGTAGCTGGGATATTGACGAAAACCTTACTCTCATGAATTTGAGCTTCGGTATGGATGTTGATATTTACCCGGTTTACGGCACTGACAATTCATCCGCACCTACTGTACCCCAGCCGGACGGTAACACACCGGTGGCTAATCTAACCTTTAGTCTTGACAGCGAAAACAACAGAGGCTCTTTCATTATGGCTTTGGGTCTGCCCGAAAGCTGTGAGGTTAAGGATATTGGCATTGTGTACCGGTATGGTTTGCCGGCTTGTTTTGACCCTGTTGAGTACAATTTGATTTTAAGCAATGAAGCAATAGTATCAAGATTTAACACTACCTCCAGCAACGGAATATATATACTCAATTTGGACAACTTTACATCAAGATATAACTTTGCTGTCAGAGGATATGTTACTTATCTTGACGATGACAACATTGTTAGAACAGTATATTCCAACCAGGTTAATATCAAAAACGCCCAGCAGGTGTAATAGAAACACAACAAAAAGAGGATGCTTCGGCATCCTCTAATTATTTGTTACTATTCAATTTTGGCCCAATACTTTGCAGACTATGGTGCATGCAAAACACAATGCTAATATAGAATAATCTATTTACTATTTATCCTGATACTTTGTGTTTTTACTTAGTTGTAACCGTCTTCTTTGATGACCACTTGCTGTAATAGGTCTTATAAACTCCGTTCACCTTTACATTTCTGTAAGCTCTGACACGAACATAATACTTTTTCTTATTCTTCAAAGACTTCACCGTTTTGGAAGAAGAATTCTTTCCGGAAATCTTTACTTTCTTTGCATTAGACATACTACTTTTAGTACTGTACTGAATCTGGTATCCGCTAACGTACTTACGGGTATACCATACTGCCTTGAATGCATTATCTTTTGCAATTACCTTTGATAAACTAGTGGAGGTTACCGATGCAGAATATGTTACCTTTGTGGTACAATATGCATACATCTCGACAGGTCTGATTACAACATAATATGTTCCGGAAGTAAGGCTAAATGCGGTTGTTCTTCGGCATCTGCCACTGGAATCAGTTGTCTTTTTGTCCGATATGGTCTGTCCCTTACCGTCAGTTGATTTGTAGCAAGTATCGCCCTTGTATATGTATATTGCCGACCAACCAACAGCGTTTGTTGTGGTAACAGTAACCTTACCTTTTGCCGGTACGCTGATTTTGTACACAATACGACCATAGCTGTCAAACTGGTATTCTTTGATAAAATAATCATCATAGCCAAAGACATCGGGGTCCGCTTCGTGGGAATATGCAGTACCAAACTTAATTGCCTTTGCGTGGGTTGAGTACTCGCCGGCGTATGCGCTCATTTTTACACCAAATAAAGATGTTAATAATACGACCAGTGTTAGTACCAGACTAATTGACTTTTTCATAATAATCCTCCGTTTAGTAAAATAACTAATTACAATATAGCATAACCGCAATTATGTTGCAACAAAAATATGGCAGGCAAATAAGCCTACCATATTTTTTATTGTTTTGGACAACTAATTATTTGATAACATACAGGCAGTAAAAATCTTCACTGAAGCGTTGTGACTGATAGAATAATTTGTACCTTTTATTCAAGATGTCCGCCAATTCATCATCCTCAATATTCTCGATACCGTTTCTAATCACAAGCCACTTTGGCTCATCTTCGGCAAAATATGAAAGATACTCATCATGCAAATCTTCATTCACATAAGTAAACAAATTTCTGCACACCAAAATTCGTTTGCAGGGTTGTATTTTGTTGAGTGAATAAAACTTTGGATTCTCGTCTATTGCAAACACGGAATCCTTGTCCTCGTCCGGAATCATTTCGCCGATTTCGTAAAACACTGTATCCTCAACAGAATCAATAATTTGATAGCGAGAGAAAACGGCGTCATTTTTATTGCTTATATTTGTATTGTTGCATCCATCTTTTACAAACAGCCCCACCAAAGTTACTATCATTAAAGCCAAAAATACAGTTCGAGTTATTCTGTTAGCTTTTGTATCTTCACTGAGCAGCTTTGAAAGATTTATCATAAACGGCATAAAGGATGAAACAACCATAGTGGTAAGATAATGATAGTATGAAAATGTTATAGTAGAAATCGCAATAATTGAAAATACCAAAGCTACCAGCATGGCAAATGAAAACCATTTTTCCGGACCTTTTTTTACTTTAGTATAATACAGAAACAATCCTAAAATTCCATATATTAACATTCCCCAAAGGCAAAAACAAAATGTACTGTTAAAACCAAAAAACAGAACCTTCTTGGGTACGGTTTCAAGTGCACTCGAATATTCAAAATTAATTAAAAAGCTTTCGTACAGACAGTCATACAGCGCATTCTCCTTTGCCAGCCAAATAATTACCGGCAAACATAAAATTACACCAATAACAACAAACGAAATAATCAAAGTGAAAAAGTCTTTAAAATTCTTGTTTGCTAACAGCATTATTCCTATTGCAAATAACAAACCGGCAATAATTATTGCATTATTTATTCTAATTAGCAAAACCAACCAAAAAGCAATGCTGACAACATAACTGTATTTGGGTATAAAGCTTTTCTCTTTGCCATAATACTTTATAACTTTGTATGTAAACAGGTATGACATCAGCAGCAATGGGATCACAATATCCTCAGTATATAATCCCGGTTCAGCTGAAATAAATATGTAATATACAAAGAAAAAAATAATAATAGCAAACCGACTTTTATTAGCCCCGATTTCCTTCAAAAATGCACTTAGGATTACTATGGAAATAAGATTAATTATCATCTGTGCCGCAAACACAGAGATTTTATAATTATCAAACAAAGCAATACCCGCAAACAACAAATAAGTTAACGGGCCTTTGTTATCATAAAAATCCACATAAGGAACAGCACCGTTGAGGATACCTCTTCCTATTGTGTAAAAACATGATTGGTCAAATCCCTGGGTATCATATCCATTTGGACTAACGCTGTAAAAAAATGATGTAACAATGAGAGCTAATAATACATATACAACGCCATCAATTATCAATACGCGCCTACTACTTTGCTTCATTATCTGTTCCCTTCTTAATCCACATAATTAGAAAACAAAAATACACGAAGAAATCTTCCTGTATTTGTTGTCTTATACCTACACTACTCTTTATTTTGCGGTATTTCAAAACCGTCCCAAAAGTGCTCGGCATCATTTATTTTTATTGCTTTGCAGCCGGCACTTTTTCCCGCCTGAACATCCGTCTCCGAATCTCCTATCATATATGACTTTGACAAATCTATGTTAAAATCCCTTGCTGCTTTCAAAAGCAAACCCGGCTTTGGTTTCCTACACTCACAATCTACCTTTAATTCAGGTATCTCCCCATCAAATCCCTTATCCGGATGATGAGGACAATAATAAATCGCATCAACATAAGCGCCGTTATTGCCAAGCAAGGTTTCCATTTTATTATGAATTTCATTCAATTCATCATAGGATACTTCGCCTCTTGCTATAACAGGCTGATTTGTTATTACGATAGCTAAATACTCTGACTCATTAATCTTTTTTATAGCCTTCTCAACATTTGAGACCAGAACAAAATCATCCGGATGCCTTAAAAAGCCTACATATTTGTTAATAGTGCCGTCTCTATCTAAAAAAATTGCTTTTTGTTTGTTTAAAAGATTTCTATTCTCAACTTTTTTAGAAATTATGTCGCGTTCCACAGCCAGCAATCTGTCCGGAGTACCCATATCCTTTACATACTCGGTTGATGAATACGCATACACTCGTTTTGTTTTCAATAAGGGTAAAATCAAGTCCCTATCAAAGTTTTTTACTTCAGTATCGCTGCGGTCTATATAGTCAAATACTTTTGAGTTGATTATATGTATGCCTGCATTAACACTGTTTTTGTAATATTTAGTCTTATTGTCTGTTTTATATAATCCGTTAACTGTACCGTTTTCTTCATAGCATAACAACGTGCTGTCATAGGGATGCGTATTTGGATGAGAAAAGAGTGTAATCAGGGCAGAATTTGCATTATGATATTCAATCATTCTGTTAATATCTATATCAAATACAATATCTCCATTGATAACAAAAAAATTATCTCCAAGAACATCCTTTAGCTTGAATATAGCTCCTGCGCTGCCAAGTGGGCAATCTTCAACAAAATACTCAATACTAACTCCAAAATCCGTTCCGTCCTTAAAATAATCCATTATCTGCTCACTAAGATAAGAGACGGAGATTATTATGTCTGTTATACCGTATTTTTTCAGTTGGATTATTGTTCTCTCTAATACAGGTATGCCGTTAACCTTTATCAACGGCTTTGGTATATCACTTGACACACTGCGAATCCTTGTACCAAATCCACCTGCAGAAATTAATGCTTTCATATAGTACTATCCCAAAAATAAAACTCAATTATGATTAGTCCATGATTCATGACGATAATGAATTACCTGTGTGCCCTCGTTTTCAAATCGGAACGGAACATACATATATTCCTTCATTCCTGCCATAAATTTTTCGTGATTTTCCTTAGGAACATAAAACAGCATGAATCCACCGCCGCCTGCACCCAAAAGCTTTCCGCCTAAAGCACCGGACTCAATTCCTTTGTTATATATGTAATCAATAGTATCTGTTGAAACTGCCTTACCGGTTTTAGATTTTAGCTTCCAAGTAACATCCAATAATCTTCCGAAATCATCAAGATTCTTGTTTTTATCAGTCAATATAATCTCTGCCTCATCAACCAGTGAATACATCTTGTCAAGTAAGGCTTTTTTATCTTGCATACTTGTCTGTTGATTTATCTTTTGGATATCCGACGAAAACCGTGTAAATCCGGTAAAAATCATAAACAGATTATCGTTTAATTCCTCTTTTCTTTTTGGCGAAATTATCAAGGGCTTAACAGAGAACGTATCACCCTGAAAATCTATTCGATTAAGTCCTCCGTATGCAGCGGCTATCTGGTCCTGCCAACCGCCCTTTTCGTCGCACAGCACTCTTTCCAGATATATAGCTTCCTTTGCCAATCCTTCCTTGTCAATATACTCGCCCTTTAATGTGTGGAAAGCTAAAAGCATTCCTACTGCAAAAGAGCTTGATGTACCGAGTCCTGTCTTTGCAGGCAAATCAGCTTCATACGAAAGTCTGATTTCTTTCATATCAAGCATCTTCATGGCTTCTCTCACTGCAGGGTGCAGTATTTCGTCAATATTATCACCGATTCTTTCAATTTTTGAATATACTATTTCGTTTGTATAATCAAAAAATCTCGGCAAATGACGAACTATAACATAATTGTACTTGTCAAATGTAGTTGATAGTACGGCTCCGTTATTCTCCTTAAAATATTCTTCCATATCGGTTCCACCACCGAAAAATGAAATTCTAAAAGGTGTTTTTGTAATAATCATTTTATATTCTCCGTTTTTTCAAATAAATATATTTCCTGTCGCCTATTCTCTTTTCCCAGTCCATACCAGACATCAAATAGGGGAGTTTCCGTCTTTAATACCAACTCATACCCATCAAAGGAGTTATCATAAAACGAAATAATGTAATCAGCAGTTTTGCTGCTCAAAATCTCATTTCTCTCTTCGCTGATTTCATTTAGTTTTATGTTATAATTTGTAAAATATCTTGCAAAAGGCATATTGTCAGAATAGACATAAAACCCAACATTTGCCGCACTGTAATAGTAAATTTTTGGGTCTTCAATTTTATTTACCACCTTGGCAATTTCAAACTGAGCATAATCACTTTTTGAATACTTTAATGTCTCTGCCTGAGTATCATTGATTAACATCATCATAGGAACCAGCAAAGCAAAAATTACAGTAAATAACTTAACATTGGAATTTAATGCTTTTGTGATAAAATACACAATAAATGCAAATACATCCAACAGATAGTAGGACCACCAATTTGAGCTCAGAAACATAAACACCGAAAAAGAGGCAAAGGCTGCTAGCATAAATGCGTCTTCAGGCTCTTTTTCCTTCTTTACTGTTGATGCCAAAAAAATAACAAACAGCAGTATAACCGGTAGCAATACAATAAGCTCGCTTTCTACATCTATTCCTATCGTTGATGAATACTTAAAAATTACGGTATAAAAATACACATAGAACAAGTCGTACAAAGCGTCTTTTACCGTAAAGTAAATCAAAATAGGAGCGGTAACGCAAACAAAGCCAATCACATAATGCAAAATCGGTTTTAATATGTTCCACTTGTTCCTTACGTACAATATGGTAGTATATACCACCAAAACAATATCGAAGAAACAGAGATTATACTTTGTCCACAATCTTATCGCACAAAATGCGCCGATAAATATAACGCTGACAGGCTCAAATTCTTGTTTGCTTTTCACGTTTTTTGCCATAAAATATAATGACCAAATAAAAGTGAAAAGGAGCAGTTCCTCGCTTGAGCCGGTAGTTGAAAATGCCGTTGACAATGCCGTTATTAGTAAAGAAAAAATTGTTGATATAAGATTGTACTTCTTGCCAAAAAGCTTACTTGTTTTGTAAACGCCGATACCGAAAACAAAAAACAGCACTATTTCTGTTATGTACATACCCTCAAAGGTCTTGAAGCAAGGTAGTGCCGCAAACAAATATGCAAACATCTGCAACGGACCCTTGTGCTCATATATATCCTTGTAAGGAACTTGTCCCGAAAGAATCTGCCTTGCCTGTATCAACCAAGTATTAGTATCAGGCAAATCACATATAACATATAGTGGAGAAGTTTTACAAAATAAAGTAATACAAAATACAGAGAAAAAGAATACAATAATATAGTTTATATATTCTTTTTTAGGTCTAATTCTACTATTCATATTTAATCCTCGGGTATCTTTACATAAGACAATTTAGTGCAGAATTTTTATTACCCTAAATATATTCTTTATGTAGCACCAAATGTACAGCATCAGCCTTCTTGTGGATGTACCGTTAAGCCTTTGCTCAAATACAATTGGCGTTTCGCCGATTTTAATATTGCGATTATTTGCTTTCATTCTTGCAAGAATTTCTTGTTGCATCTCAAAATTTGTTGAAGCAATTTCTATAGCTTTTAGCTGGGCTGCATCATACAGACGGTAGCCGCCCGATATATCTTTTGTTTTCAGTCCCAAAACAAATCGCATTACCCCATTCAGTATATGAGACATAATTTGAGAAGTCTTTTTATCATTTGTTTTGCCGCCGGGCACATATCTTGAGCCGATAACAATATCACAATCATTGGACACAAAATTGTTATAAATATCCGGTATGTATATAGGATTATGGGAGCAATCCGCATCCAAAACAAGGAATAAATCCTTATCACAAAGCGTTATTGCACAGCGCATTGCATCCGCCTGGCCATATCCGTTTTGAACAAAATAATTGATACCCGCTGATTCACAAAGCTCCTTTGTGTTGTCAGTTGTCTTTCTCGCGTCCACAACATTGATAGAATAGTCAACTCCCGCAAGATTGTCAGCAAAGGCTTTGTTAATTTGCGGAATTAATACTCTCAGGTTTTCTTCTTCATTATAGGTTAACAGGCAAACCCATACGCTCTTTTTATTCTCCATAAAACTCCTTTTCCAGCATGAGGCAAATACAATGATAAATTGGGAGATGATGCTCTTGTATCATAAATGTCCTTGTTTGCGTTGAACGAATAGTAACATCTGCTATCTCGCTTAGTTTTGAATCATTTGCTCCGGTAAGGCTGATTATTTTCATTCCTTTAGCCTTTGCAACAATAGAAGCATAGATAATATTTTTTGAATTACCGGAAGTGGAAATTGCTAAGAACACATCATCCTTTACTCCGTAGCCGTTGACTTGCTGAGCAAATCCCAACAGAGGCTCGCAGTCGTTAAGATAAGCAGACGACAGTGCCGGATGGCCGTCCAATGCGATTGCAGGCAATGCTCCCTGCAGATTATCAGCAAGTACCGCCCCCATTTGGGCATCTATTTCCACCAATTTTCTTTTTTCTTTTTCAGAAAGCTTTCTTGAATTTTCAAAGCCCTTCATCAATTCGCCGACAATATGCTCGGAATCTGCTGCCGAGCCCCCGTTGCCTGCAACCAGAAGCTTTCCTCCATTGGAAAAGCAAGCAGTCAAAATATTAACAGCATCCAAAATATTACTGCGTTGCGATTCTAATTCCGGATATCGCTGCATTAAAACATCCAAATCAGTCATAATATTCTCCCTAATACATCTTTATTATCTAACCATTTGACAAAACAGTTATAATTAATAATACTTGCGTAAAGAATATTATATAATTTTTAGGCATATCTGTCAATGACACCTACAAAACACATACATAAATCCTTCTTTAAACTAAAAAATTTCACAAAAAAGAGGATGCGTGAGCATCCTCTAATTGTTTATTACTATTCAGTTAAGTCCAATTATTTTGCAGACTTCTCTGCGATAGCAGCCTGTGCAGAGTAGCCACGAAAAACGATTTTTTGTTTTTAATTCCCTGTTTCAAAATATTAAAGAAAATAATCTCTTTAAAATGTACCGGGGGAATTTC
>JBJEPK010000011.1:0-15838 GCA_051881195.1 Eubacterium sp.
AGCAGAAATACCTCATAGAATTGAGATAATCTGTACCAAATTAAATCATATCAAGGCAAAATTCCTAAGCAAAATCAGTTAAAGTCTGTTTTGCACTTAGGAGTGGGAATAGAATAATAAATGTCCGGAAGGGTTGAGCCATAGGCCTTTCGGACATTTTGCTTTGCAGCAGTACAAGATGGTATAATTTTTGTTATCACAGTAGGTACGATGTTTTTTATCCGGTCTGTTATAATGACATTTTTCTTTATCTATTAAGTATATTAAAAGATATGAAAAGCTCAAATACAAGCAAACAGTAACAGCATATTCTTCGTAAAAAAACCTTTGAAAAATTTAGAAAATTCTGATACAATACATAATAGTGCGTAGCCGAAAGGTGTAAGTCCAGCTTTATTGGACTTACACCTTTTTTGCATTTATAGGAGGTAATAAAAATGGAACAAAATCAATCATATCTCGCCACCGTAAAGGTTGGCAAACTAATGGGCAAATACGCCGTGCCCTGTATCATTTCACTTTTGGTCGGCGCCTTATATAACATAATTGACCAGATATTCATTGCAAATGCTACATATCTCGGTTCATACGGAAATGCTGCTAACACCGTTGTATTTCCGTTGACGGTCATTGCATTGGGTATAGCTGTAATGATTGGCGACGGTTGTTGCGCATTTGTCAGCATTTCACTTGGGGAAAAGAAAACTGATAATGCAAATCGCAGTGTTGGAAACTCTGTTTTTCTCTGCATTATCAGCAGCATTATTTTAGCTGTAATATATTTAGTTTTTGTTGAGCCTATCTTAACTGCTTTTGGTGGTAGGGTAAATGCGGAAACCTTTAAATTGTCAAAAGAGTATTTCTTTTGGATTGCTCTGGGTATCCCGTTCTATATGTTCGGTCAGGCAATGAACCCTATAATCCGTGCTGACGGCAGCCCTAAATATGCAATGATCTCCACCGTTGCCGGTGCGATTATCAACATCATCCTGGATCCAATATTTATCTTTGTGTTTAAATGGGGAATGATGGGTGCAGCCGTTGCAACTGTTATAGGTCAAATAGTAACCGCAGTTCTTGCCTTTTGGTATTTGTTACATGCAAAGATTATCAAACCGAACATTAATGATCTTAAATTGGATGTTCAAATTGTGGGCAAGACCTTATCTCTTGGGCTGTGCAGTTTCCTTGCACAGATTTCTCTTGTGGCTGCTATGATGGCAATTAACAATATGGTTCGCAAATACGGTGCTATGGATACAATTTTCGGTCAAGAACAGTACGCACAAATTCCTATGGCAGTTGTCGGCATCGTTATGAAGTTCTTCCAGATTATTATTTCCATTGTTATCGGTATGGCGGCAGGATGTATCCCAATTGTAGGATTCAATATGGGTGCAAAGTTAAATGAACGTGTTAAGGCTCTTTTTACAAAGCTTTTAATTGCCGAAGTCTGTGTCGGTGCAGTTTCACTTATAATTGTTGAATTCTTTCCGAATGTCTTAATTCAGATTTTCGGTGCGGCTAACGAAAGTGTTTATTATACCGATTTTGCTGTTAAAGCATTTCGTATATATCTTTGCATGCTGATTTTGGCTTGTGTAAACAAGGCAACCTTTATCTTCTTGCAGGCTATGGGAAAAGCAATGGAATCCACGATGCTCTCCATGGTTCGTGAGATTGTATTTGGAGTAGGTTTTGCTTTGTTACTGCCCTTGTTCTTTGGACTTGACGGAGTTCTTTACTCAATGCCTGCTTCCGATGTTTTGACAGCAATTATTTCTTCAATCATTATTTCAAAAACATATAAGCAGCTTAACCGAATGGGCATAAATTCTGCCAATGAATAAATATTACACGGTTTTATATTGATGCAAAGGGAAAAATAAGTGGCAGAGAAATCTAATACTTTTAATTGAAATAGCAATAATTATGTGATATACTTAATGCCGACAAATAGGATGGGAAAGGTTATGGTACGATTATGCAGGCTATTTTTGAAACAATATTTGATATTGTATATCTTGTGACGGTTATTACTATTGGCATATTGATGATTCGCTCAAGCAAAGGAAGAAAACAGTATTTACTGTTTGGAATTATGGCAGTAACATTAGGCTGTGGAGATGCGTTTCATCTTGTTCCGAGAGCAGTTGCATTATGTACTACAGGATTAGAAAATTATACTGCGGCTTTGGGATTAGGCAAATTGATTACATCAATTACTATGACAGTATTTTATGTGCTGCTTTATTATGTTTGGCGTTCTCGCTACAAGGTTAGCGGACGCAAAGAGTTAACTGCTACAGTATGGATATTAGCGGCAGTACGTATTGCTTTGTGCTTAATGCCACAGAATAAATGGATGACCCCGGATGCACCGCTTTCCTGGGGAATTTACAGGAATATTCCGTTCGCAATTTTAGGAGCATTAATCGTTGTGCTGTTTTATGTCAGTGCAAAAAAACACGAAGATAAACCTTTTCGTTTTTTATGGCTCACGGTTGTGTTAAGCTTTGCTTGCTATATTCCCGTTGTGCTTTTTGCCGATTCTGTTCCACCAATAGGCATGCTTATGATACCTAAAACCTGTGCCTATGTTTGGACTGTTTTAATAGGATACTGTGCAATGAAAAATGAAAGGTAATTTGCCTGTAACGGCATGATAACATGGCTCTATAGGGTGGCAGAACAATCTGCCACCTATTATATTTATTGCACTATGTCACAATTCCTCTAAGGTAATACAATCATAATTGATGGTATTTTTCAAAATGATATTGCTATTATTCGAGATATAGAATATAATTAATACATAAAAGCCACAGAAATTATACGAAAAACGGTAATGTAATATGGAATATATGTCTGCAAGAGAAGCCGCTGATAAATGGGGAATTTCGCAAAGAAGAGTTGCTGTTCTTTGCTCTGAAAACAGAATTGACAATGCAACTATGGTAGGTAATATGTGGATTATACCTACTTCGGCAAAAAAGCCGATAGATGCAAGAAGCACTCGATACATCAAAACTGAAGAAAAATCAGTTAAGCCTTTCCTAAAATGGGCAGGCGGTAAAGGTCAGCTCCTTAAAGAAATTGAACGCTATTATCCTTTTTCGGATGGTCGTATTACAAAATATGCTGAGCCATTCGTTGGCGGTGGTGCTGTTTTGTTTGATATACTCAACAAGTATGATTTGAAAGAAATCTATATCAGCGATATTAATACTGAACTTATCAATACATATCGAATTATTCGTGATGATATTGATGCGCTAATTGAGAGCCTTTATGCTATGCAGAATGATTTCATTCCGTTGGATTCGGATAATCGCAAAGCATATTATATGGAAAAACGTGAGCGTTTTAATGATTTAAAGGTCAACAGAAACGAGGACACTAATATTGAAAAGGCAGCTCTAATGATTTTCCTTAACAAGACCTGTTTTAACGGTTTGTTCCGAGTCAACAAAAAGGGACTGTTTAACGTGCCTATGGGGGCTTATAAAAATCCAATGATTTGTGATGAGGAAAACCTCAGAGCTGTATCCGAAAAGCTACAAAATGTGAGAATAGTATGCGGTGATTATAGGGAGTCCGCAGACTTCATTGATGAAAACACCTTTGTTTACTTTGATCCTCCGTACCGCCCTATTACCAATACTGCAAGTTTTACAGCATATACGGAAAATCTGTTCAATGACGAAGAACAGATTGAACTTGCAAGATTTGTTGATGATATGCATAGAAAAGGTGCAAAAATTGTAATTAGCAATTCCGATCCAAAGAACTCTAACACCGAAGATGACTTCTTTGATAACATTTATTCATCTCATAAAATCAAGCGTGTTGAAGCTACCCGTATGATTAACTGCAATAGCGAAGCCAGGGGCAAGATCAAGGAATTGCTTATTTCTAATTTTTAGGAGAGATTAAAATATGAGAAATTTTAGCGAATGGTTATCAGGTTTCCGTGACAGCATTGCAGATTACGGCTACTACATAGATTTTGAAAAGGTTCACAGAAATGTGGATAACATTAAAATTGAACTTAATATCTTAAATTCACTTATTGGATCTAAGGACATTGAGACTGACTTTGAGAACTTAATGAGAAAATATCCTGAAGTTTTGAAGTGCATACCTTTGCTTTTAGCAGTTAGAGCTAATGAAATATACTGTCAGGATGAAAATGGCGGTCATTTATTCCAATTTGATTTCGGCAAGTATCCACCAAATAGTCACGCACAATACGAAAGATACAAGTATTTTATGCGTGAAACCGGATTGTTTGATTTGTTGGAAAATCATATCGTGAACAATTTGGTTGACTATGCGACAGGCGTTGAAACCGGACTTGATTCCAATGGTCGAAAAAATCGTGGCGGTCATCTTATGGAAGATTTGGTTGAGAGTTTTATCAGAAAGTCTGGTTTTGAAAAAGACAAAACCTACTTCAAAGAAATGTACATTCATCAAATTACCGAAAAATGGGGGCTCGACCTTTCTGCTATCTCAAATCAAGGTAAGATGGAAAAGCGCTTTGACTTTGTGGTTAAGACTCCAAATATGATTTATGGCATTGAAACTAACTTTTATGGCAGTGGTGGAAGCAAACTAAATGAAACCGCCCGTAGTTATAAAACTCTTGCTCTTGAAACCGACACTATCCATGGTTTTACATTTGTGTGGTTTACTGATGGTAAAGGATGGACGAGCGCCAGAAATAACCTTGAGGAAACTTTTTACGTTATGCAGCACATCTACAACATTAAAGATTTGGAAGATGGCGTGATTAGCGAGGTCTTTAAATAATGACAAAGAAAATAACAAAATGGGAGCCGGAAGATTTCGAGTTAGAAATGACTACACATTGGTCTTTTCCAAAACGTGGCGATTGGGCAACCCACGATGCAAAATGGCGTGGTAATTGGTCGCCCTATATTCCTCGTAATATCATACTTCGATATTCCCAAGAGGGAGACTTAGTACTTGACCAGTTTGCCGGTGGTGGCACTACGCTTGTTGAGGCAAAGCTGCTTAACCGAGATATTATCGGTGTTGATGTAAACGATGTAGCCCTTGAACGATGCAGAGAGAAAATCAACTTTGAATACGAGGGTGCCGATGGCAAGGTTTATATTCATAAAGGAGATGCCCGACATTTAGATTTTATTCCAGACGGTAGCATTGACCTCATTTGTACGCATCCTCCCTATGCTGATATTATCAAATACAGCGAGGATATTCCTGAAGATTTATCTTTGTTAAAGATCAAAGATTTTCTTGAGGAAATGAAAAAGGTTGCAGCAGAAAGCTACCGTGTTTTGAAAAAGGACAAGTTCTGTGCCGTTCTTATGGGGGATACACGCCAAAAAGGCCACATGATGCCTATGTCCTTTGATGTTATGCGAATTTTTGAAGATACTGGTTTTAAATTAAAAGAATTGATTATCAAAGAACAACATAATTGTAAGGCGACAGGATATTGGAAAACAAACAGCATAAAATACAATTTTTTGCTTATAGCACACGAGTATTTATTTGTGTTCAGAAAAGAAAGGTAAAAGGTTTGTTGTAAATAAAAAGCTTTTGTGCTAAAACATCAAAACAACTAACAGTAAAAGAACTAACTGATTATTATAAAAGTCAGTTAGTTCTTTTTGTGATGAAATAATGCTAAAATAAATACCATATCAATGATGGTGGTGATGGTGGGAGGAGTGGCTATGCTCAACATGGCATTGGTGATGGTGGCAATCCTCGTCCCCGGACTCCAGCTCCAAGGTGGAGTGAGAGATACCGTGCTCCTGTAATTCCTCCCGAACTTGCTCCTTAACAATATGAGAATCGCTGTTGGTTACAATGTGCATTGTGGCATAATTGCTACTGCCATCCATACTCCAAATATGGATATGATGGACATCCAGTACGCCGTCAATAGCGGACACATGCTCTTTTATCTCTTCAACAGACACATCTGCAGGCGTCTTTACCAAAAACAAATCCAATACTTGCTTTAGGTTTTTTACGGTATTTACCAAAATAAATATTGCCACGCCAATGGACATAATAGGGTCCAGTAGGGATATGTCGGTAAATCGCATAACCACAGCACCTATCAGCACAACCAGCCATCCCAGCACATCCTCAAGCATGTGTAGATTGACTGCTCGCTGGTTCATGGAATCCCCATCACGAGTTACATAGGCTGCTAAAAAATTAAGAACAACGCCTATTACTGCAAAAATAATCATTCCATTGTAGTTAATCTCTACCGGGTCGAATATACGACGAACCGCATTATATATTACCCACGCAGAACCGCAAAGAAGAATCACTGTTGTGATAACACTACCCAAAACCGAGTACCTGGCATAGCCATAGGTATGAGTGTCGTCAGGCTGTTTTTTGCTCTTCTTTTCCAAAAAATAGGACAATCCTATACTGGCTGCATCGCCGATATCATGTACCGCATCGGACATAATGGCCACACTGCCGGTAATTGCTCCACCCACAAACTCAAATATAGAAAATGACAAATTCATCAAAAACGCAATGAGAATATTTTTTTCTGTTTTCATAACTCCTCCTGTTGACAATCAAGTAATATAATAATACAATATATTCAATATCGAACATATTGTTCAATATTAATGTACTACAAATACGGGATAAATCAATATATATTTTGCCCAACATGTTCGATACCGAACTATTTTTTTGATTTGTATGGAGGAAGTATGGACAGAAGACAAAGAAAAAGTAGGGATGCCATATTCAGCGCATTCTCTGATTTGCTGGCAAAAAAGAGTTACGCCCAAATAACAGTGGGTGAAATAATAGAAAAGGCCGATGTTGGCAGAGCCACATTTTATGCCCATTTTGAGACAAAGGACTATTTGCTGAAAGAATTATGCCGTGAGTTGTTTTGTCACATTTTTGACACAATGGATGACAATCACAAGCACCACCACATATTTGATTGCGACGCACCGGACTCTGTGTTTTTGCATCTGTTTCAGCATTTGAGCAAAAATGATAATCACATACTGGACCTGCTATCCGGCCAAAACAACGACATATTCTTAGGCTATTTTAAGGTCGGGCTAAAAGACTTAATAGAAAGTCAACTGGACACACTAAGTCCAAATGTGCCTGACCAACTACCAAAAAGCTTTTTGGTAAACCATATTGCATCCACCTTTGTGGAGACAGTACGCTGGTGGATGGATAACAAATGCCGGCAATCCCCGGAGGAAATAACAAATTACTTTCTCATAGCAATAAATTCGCCAAAATTAGTATAGTAAAAAGGGCGAACAGAGTTCACCCTATCAAATAATTCCTTCCTAATGCAGGGAGGATTTTTTATTCGACAATTCTGCCATCCGTGGTTATTGTTACTACTCTCCAAGGAATGAATTTTCCACTATTGCGTAAGGCCAGCTTGGTTGCATGCTCAATACCGCCACAACAAGGCACCTCCATACGCACAACAGTTACACTCTTTATATCATTGCCGGCAATAATATCTGTTAGTTTTGCTGTATAATCACCATTGTCCAGTTTTGGACATCCAATGAGAGTAATATGATTGCGGATGAACCTACTATGGAAATCACCATAGGCAAAGGCTGTACAATCAGCTGCTATCAGCAGATTTGCACCATCAAAGTAAGGTGCATTAACCGGTACCAGTTTGATTTGTACCGGCCACTGAGACAAATGGCTACCCACAGCTACAGATGCCTCCGGCTGAATCTCTCCCCTACTAATAGACCTAGAGTGAGTACCGGGACAACCACAAGGCAGTTGCTGACCGTTCTTCTGCTTCTTAGCTTCCAATACGGCTGCCTCGTTATATGCCGGTGCCTCCCTCTCCTCAAAGGTGATAGCATCCACCGGACAAGCAGGCAAGCAATCACCCAATCCGTCACAATAATCCTCTCGCATAAGTTTTGCCTTTCCGTCAATCAACTCTATGGCTCCCTCATGACAAGCAGATACACAGGCACCGCAACCGTTGCACTTTTCTTCATCTATCTTAATTATTTTTCTAATCATATTACACACTCCTTTTTGATATGAAAGCACGACAAATCCGTTTCTTTCTGACTAGATTATAATAGAATGAGAAAAATAAATCTGTTGTGTTTACAACAAAGGATGATAAAATATGAAGAAATATATACCAATACTAAAAAACACAAAACTATTTGCAGGTATGGATGATGTGGAAATACAATCAGTACTGTCCTGCCTAAATGCAAAAATACACTACTACAAAAAGAGTGAATATGTATTGCACCAGGGTGATAACATCAATTGCGTCTACCTGATTCTGGATGGCGCACTCCACATACAAAGTGATGACTACTGGGGAAACCGCACAATACTGGAACACATACCGGTAGGCGAGGTATTTGCCGAAGCATACGCAACAGCCAACTGCCAGCCAATCAACAATGATGTGGTTGCTATAGAAGATTGCGTGATACTCTCTTTAGACACAAACAGAATACCGACAACCTGCCCATCTGTTTGCAAACACCACACAAAAATCATCCAAAATATGATTTACACAGTATCCGCAAAGAACATACAACTGGTGCAAAAGATTAGGCATATATCAAAGCGAACAACTCGTGAAAAACTGATGTCCTATCTATCCCTAGAGGCAAAGCTCCAAAACAGTTCCGACTTTGATATACCATACAATAGGCAACAATTGGCAGACTATCTTGCAATAGACCGAAGTGCAATGTCCAACCAGTTGTGCAAAATGCGAGATGATGGTCTGATACGATTTTACAAAAATCATTTTGAGCTACTATAATTGACTGGGAGACAATAATGTATTAAAATAATAGCATAAAAAGAAAGGATGAAAAGAACATGAGCAACTTTACCATAACTGCACACTCCGGTGCATACAACACCACGGACAATACAATGGAGTATGTAAACACTGCAATAAAAAACAATGCTGATATTATCGAGATTGACGTGCGTCAGCGACCCGACGGCACAGTGGCTATGGCTCATGACAAGATAACATCCAATGCTCAGGGCGAGGAGGTTGAGCAGGTACTAAAGGCTGTAAAGGATACCGGTGCTTTAATCAATTTGGATATAAAAGAAACCCACCTACTGCCACAGTTGAATACTATGGTAGAAAAATATAATATGGCAAATCAAGTATTTATGACCGGCATAGAGATAAAGGATGTGCCTGCTGTTAAGACAGGATGTCCCTCCATCAAATATTACCTAAATTATAAGCCAAGCATCTTTTTGATAAATAGCAAATTCTATCGCAAAAAACTACTATCATTACTAAGAAATACCGGTGCAGTAGGAATTAACTGCAACTATCTTTTTTCTACAAAATCGCTATCCACCCTACTCCACGCCAATGGATACAAGCTATCGCTGTGGACTGTGGACAAGGACAGTACCATAAAAAAAGTAATTGCCCAACAGCCTGACAACATCACCACACACTATCCCGACAAGGTTAAATCAATAGCAGACAGTATAAAATAATTTTTGGCACCATCTACACGATGGTGCCATTTATCATAATAGCTCAATACTATGCACAAAATACTGTTCCTGAAACTCCACTTGTTCTTCAATCTCTCGGACAGTAAAATTCAACATTTCCGGTGCAACAACCCATTTGTCCTCAACATCATTTTGTCGATGAATTACTGCAATGACCTTGCCTGTAAATGATTCTATCGGACGGTCAACGCCAAGAATATAGGCGTCCTGCTCCTCGCCGTCTCCGGCAATTACGCCATCAATATAGCCATAATTTATAGGATATTGCAAGTCCTTATGCTCCGGATGGTATGAGCCCATGGGTCTGTCTATTGTAACTGTAACCGTCATATCTATATCTCCTTGATAAACTGCTTCATTCTGGTGGTAACAAACTCAGTTGATGACAAGTTTTTTATTTCTCCGGCTGTAAGCCATTTGAAATCTATTGTTTCGCCGTCCTGTAATGCTACGGAATCCTTATCACAATCCGTAACACAAAGATATTCACAATATATTGATTGATTATCTCTATTCACAACAACCCCTAATTTTTGTAAATCATTACTAGCTATACCTGTTTCCTCCGTCAATTCCCTTGCAGCGCATTGTTTAGGACTTTCGCCCTTTAGAGCAGAGCCACCGACTGTAAGCTCCCACATTCCACCAAAATGCTTGCAAAAAGCTCTTTGCATTACTAAATAAGTTCCGTCAATGTGCTTTACTGCAATATCGCAAACCAAATGGTACATTCCGTCCGGAATTGCACCACCTCTTACAAGTGTTACTCCGTCTATTCTATTAAAATTTTCATCATAAGCGTCCCAAAGCTCCATCTTTTTACTCCCTTGTAATTATCAATTTTAAATTCGTATTAAGCGTTAAATCAGCACCTTTACTTACATCTGCAATATAATCATCAGCCTCTTTGTGAGAATGAAATGTAATCAAATTGCTATTGTACCTTTCAAACAGCTCGGTCATTCTCGGCATAACTTCAGCATTAAAGCTCTTTATAAAATCAATTAACTCATCATTATCAGGCAAATCGAAAGGCATTTCAGGTCTGTTGCCTTTTCTGTGCTTTGCTCCATAAATGCAAACATCCGTTGGTAAATCAAACAGAAAAACGACATCAGCTTCTTTAATTCTTAACTCAAGCGTGCTTTTAAAATTTCCGTCAATAATAAAGCTATCATTTTTGAATATTTCCTTTTGTTTTTCAATAAGCTCCTCTCTGGTAATATGGGTGCAATCCGATGTCCAATAAATTGCATCTAAATGATACAAATCAATTTTTGTTGCGTCATGCAGCCTTCGACTGAAGGTGCTTTTGCCTGCACCCGGACAGCCAATAACAATAATCCTTTTGTAATTAAACATAGTTTTTCCTCCTTAAAAAACAAAAATGGCTCTTGCACTAATCTTAATGCAAGAGCTTTACTACTGTGTTCGGAATGGGAACAGGTTATCTCAATTTTATCAGTTACGGCTGATATAATAATTGTACTACAAAGCAAAATATTTTGCAACAGTAACAACAAATTTTTATTTACTTTAGCATACCCTTTTTGTACATCAAGTGGGCACCCACTAAAGATACCACAACGCCAATAGGAATCAGTACTCCGGTACCCAATGTTCCGTTAAACAACAATATAATAACAAGTACGGCTATTGGCAATATTGATATGCGCCAATGCTTGGCCAAATATGATGCACATAACGCTCCAAACAAAGCCGGAGTAACCTGCTGAAACGCAGGTGCAAACACCGAATCAGGGTCGGTAATATTGTGCAACACCGGATAAAAAGCAAGTATTGACACAGCAATAATAATTGTGGTAACAATGGATGACACAGCGATAGAAATGGTAGAGATAATCTCGCCCTTTTCTGTATTAGGGTCAACGCCTGCACTCTCCATAGAATTAAGTGCAACAGGTAACTTTAGGTTAGTTATATTGCCTGTTACAAATCCCAGATAGGTACCGCCGGTACCCAGCAACGGCGAATAGGTCAACACCTCCAGCACGGCAGTAGGATAAAACACCAATGCCACAGTGGACAATCCCTTGGCAATGAGACCTAACTTCGGTGATACGCCGAGGTGGTAGCATATTGTGGCAGGTATAGCCAGAAACAGCAGAAGGGTTACTATCATCCATATTTTGCCATAACGATGAGTTTTGATAATATAATCGTTCATACTATCCCCTCCATTCCAAAAATGCAATATCTGCCGGTAGTACCTGTGCCAACAACATGACAAGCGCCATAGCTCCAATCATGGAGAAAGGCATCGCAAAGCTGTCCAGCCACTTCCAATTCTTGACGGTGGCAATCTTTTGTAGTATCAGCATCAACACCACAGAAAACAGCAAAGCTGCCAGAGACAATACTCCTGCTCCGTCACCGTTAATATTCGGCTTTCCGCTTCCGGCAATAGCTCGTGCAACAAAGGCGGCGATAAGACCGATAAATGCGGCAGCACTCATTACCGATGACCACTTGCTGTCCTTTGAGGTAGCTTTGCCAATGCCCTTTTGCACCTTTTTGAGCATAATGGGTATCAGTATCAATGGCATAATCGAGCCCAGGGTCATAACCCAAGCGACAGTACCAAACACCTCCGGGTCCGTAATAGGATTGGATATACCACCCATAAGACCGCTGGCCTCCACAGCATTAGTGGCGGCAGTAACCTCATAGGATATATTGCCGATAACAGTGAGTCTAATCCAAGGAAGAACATATCCCAAGCCCGCCGACAGCGTCAGCACAGTGGCAACAATGCCGATGGCAGGTGCTATAGTAAACAATCCCGATGACACCATAGTACTCTTGATGGTGGCTTTGTCGATGCCTAACTCCTTGCCACGCTTGATAGCACGGACCAAAAAGAACACAGCCTGTGCCGTAACAAAGGCAACTACTATCAGCGCCAATGCTACCATAGTTTTGTCTGTCTTAAAATCCATTGCTACTCCTTTGTCATAATGCGAATATATCGTTTGAAAAACTCTACACCCTGGGTCAACTGGCTGACTGGAATTCTCTCGTTGGTACCATGAGTTGTCAGCAACAACTGAGTATCAACAGTAAACGGAGCAAAGCGATAAATATTCTCGCACACATTCTCGTAATTATACGCATCAGTACCACCCATTACCAAATACGGCGCCACAATATTGCGATTATCCATAGCCACAGCAATACGCGAAAGTGTATCAAAGGCACGGGTATCAGTGGGTGACACCAATGACGGCTCCTTGCCCTTTATAAACTCAATTTCCACATTGTCGCCGCCCATATATTTTTCGATATGCCGGCGGACATCATCTATAGTTTCGCCCGGCATAATCCTGAAATTAACTGTTACACTGGCCTTTTGGGGCAACACATTTGATGCTGGAGAGCCGCTGGCCATAGTAACACCGGTGGTAGTACGCACCATGGAGGCTGCAGGCGGAATCATGGTCATTGCCTTGAGTACCAACGGTTTTAGCAACCACAGATTGCAAAAAACCACTCTGCCAAGGAACGATGTTCGCTTGCCAATCTTGATAAACAAATTATACACAAAGGGTAGTATTTTGGCCTTGAACTGGTGATTTTCAAGATTCTGTACCTTTTTTGCCAAAATGCCGATAGCCGTATGCTTTGGGGGCTGGGAGGAATGTCCCCCCTTTGAGGTGACGGTAATCTTGAAATCGGCATATCCCTTTTCTGCCACACCAATACCTGTCAAATTGGCGTCAAGTATTCCCTTAACCTTGGCAGGCAGCATTGCACCGCCCTCGTCAATTACACTGTCCAAGTGAATACCTCTCTCCTCCAGCACCTTAGATAATTCATGAGCGCCGTTGTTTGAGCCTGCAACAATCTCCTCATTGTGGCCAAAGCAGAGATATACCGTACGTTTGGGCTGATAGCCCTCCTCCAACAGAGTTTCTACACTTTCTATCAAGCAGATAAGATGATTTTTCATATCCAAGGCGCCTCTACCCCAAATATATTCGCCGTCATTAACGCCGTCGAATGCCGGATACTCCCAATCCTGCTCGGTGCCCGCAGCAACCGGCACAACATCCTGGTGGGCAAGAAAGGCAATGGGCTCAAGGCTATCATCCGTTCCCTGCCATTTGTATAACAGGCTGGCCTTTGACACATTCTCAACGGACAATACGCTATGCACCAGAGGATAAGCCTCGCGCAAAAACTGATGAAACCTGTCAAACTCGCCCCAATCGGTTTTGCTCTCGTCCTGATTGGATATTGTCTTTATACGAATAGCGGCGGACAGATTGTCCTGTACTCGTTTTTCGTTAACATTCTCTTTTTCAAAAATTTCTGACTCCGGCGGCTTGGTGGCAAAGAATACTGCTCTAATCAAGGTGATAGCAATAAACACAGCCAAAGCCAGCAAAATATAACCTAATATTTTCATATTCCCTCCAAAGCAAGCAATCCACAAGCACCGGCCTGTGGATTCTTTTGCACTATTCTTTTATCAATGCCTTGTACATCTTGATGTACTCGTTGGCACTCTTGCCCCAGGACATATCACACTCTAAGGCACGGATAACCAACTTATCCCAATACTCCTTGTTGCCGTATGCATCTACTGCACGGTAGATAGCGCCCAGCATATCGTATGCGTCATAGGACTTAAAGGTAAATCCGTTGCCCTCGCCATCGCCGCTATCAGTGATAGAATCCTTTAGTCCACCTGTTTCTCTTACGATAGGCAATGTACCGTAACGCAGTGATACCATCTGCGAAAGACCGCAAGGCTCACTCTTGCTAGGCATGAGGAACATATCCGCACCGGCATAAATCTTGCGTGCCAAATCCGGAATAAAGCCGATGGTAACTCCCACCTTGTCGGGATACTTGTTGTGCAACTCACGGAAGAAGCTCTCGTACTGCCACTCACCGGAGCCAAGTACTACATACTGAATATCCCTCTCCCACAGTGATTTTTCCAACACTGCTTTCATAAGGTCGAAGCCCTTGTGTCCGGCTAATCTGCTGACAATACCGATAACCGGTACATCATCACGCACAGCCATACCCATAGCCTTTTGGAGTTCGCGCTTGTTGACAGCCTTGCCCTCCTTGGCATTCGCAACAGAGTAATTCATATATATATTAGGGTCTGTCTCTGGGTCGTAACTAACAGTATCTATACCATTGAGGATACCTGACAGCTTCCAGCAGCGCTGGTTGAGAATCGGGTCAAGTCCATGGGAGAACCATGGGTCCAAAATCTCACGAGCGTAGGTCGGTGATACAGTGGTAACCCTGTTTGCACACTCAATACCGGCCTTCATAAAGTTAACCAGTCCATCATATAGAATCAAATTGTAAAATTCCGGTGCGATACCCAATACGTCATTAAGTAATTCGTCACCATACTTACCTTGATACTGAATATTGTGGATAGTAAACACTGTCTTAATATTTTCATATCCCGGTCTATTAGCATAGTAGCAGGAATAATACAGAGGTGTCAATGCGCTCTGCCAGTCATTACAGTGGATAATATCCGGCTTCCAATCAAGGTGAGGAATAATCTCCAGCACAGCTCTGGCAAAGAAAGCAAATCTCTCTGCATCATCATAATGTCCATAGATTCCATCTCGCTTGAAATAGTACTGGTTATCCAAAAAGTAGAACACAACGCCATTACGCTTTGCCTCAAAAATGCCACAGTACTGCCTACGCCAAGAAACAGGAACAGAAATTGAAGTAATAAACTTCATTTCGTCCTTATATTCCTGCTTTATGGAATCGTATAGCGGCATTACCACACGACAACCTACTAATCTCTTACGCAGAGCAATAGGTAACGAACCGGCAACGTCGCCTAAACCGCCGGATGCCATATATGGATTAGCCTCGGAGGCTACATATAATACCTTCATCTAAATTCCTCCTAGATTCTTGTACCCTTTGAAAGACTAACCGGGTAGTTAGGCGCACCTGACAACTCGACCTCGGACTTGATACTGCAATTCTTGTCGGCAATAATGCAATTTACCTTTGCATTCTGGCCTACTACGGTATCCTGCATAAGGATGGAGTCGGTAACTACTGCACCCTCTTCTATCTTAACGCCTTTAAAGAGTATGCAATTCTCAACCTCACCCTTGATTTCGCAACCATCGGCAATAAGAGAATTGGATACCTTTGCGTCCTTACCAAAGAGAGTTGGCATATCGTCCCGCTCCTTGGTATAAATCGGTCTTTCCTTAGCGAACAGCTTTTTCTTATTAGCCTTATC
>JBJEPK010000012.1:0-15409 GCA_051881195.1 Eubacterium sp.
GGTAATCGGTGCGTTGCCAAAATGGTTTGATATTTATGTTACAATCGCATTTTGGATTGACGCAGCAGTTACACTTATCAGCGGTCTAAAATATACTAAGGACGGCTGGTATTTGATTAGAACAAAATAATACTTGCAATTTTTTCAGAATTGAATATAATATTAGTATATTACAAATGCTTTGACTGGGAGAAGTAGCCCGGTGAGCTTATCAAAGAGAGCGGATGATGGTGAGAATTCCGTATAAGCAACCTTGCGAAATGCACCTACGAGCATCCTGGCGGAAATCAGTATGTCAGGACGGACGCCCCGTTATAGGCCAAGGCTATATTGGTAGCCGGAGTATAAATCAGAGTGGAACCGCAGTTATTATTGCCTCTGTCCTTATGGACGGGGGCATTATTATTTTGGAGATGAATATATGTTTAATAGCTATATGGAGGATGTTAGAAGCTTTATTGACCATGACCCGGCAGCACATAATCCGTTAGAAATTATTTTACTGTATCCGGGATTCAAGGCTTTACGCTCTCACAAAAGAGCAAATTGGTTCTTTCGTCATAATATGCCTTTTATTGCCAGAGCAATCAGCCAACGATGTGCACATTCAACCGGAATAGAGATACACCCGGGTGCAACTATAGGTAAGCGAGTGGTTATCGATCACGGTCATGGTATTGTTATTGGCGAGACTACCGAGATTGGTGATGATGTAATGATTTATCAGGGCGTTACTCTCGGTGGTACCGGTAAGGACGAAGGCAAACGACATCCCACTATTGAGAGTGGCGTTATGATAGGTGCCGGAGCAAAGGTGCTGGGTCCTATAACCATTGGCAAAAATGCCAATGTTGCGGCGGGAGCTGTTGTAGTTAAGGATGTTGAACCCAATTCAACAGTTGTAGGTATTCCGGGTACTGTGGTTAGAATTGATGGAGAGAGAGTTGACGACCTTGACCAGATTCATATTCCCGACCCATTAATGACAGCAATTACAAGTAATCAAGAGCAAATTACACTATTACAAAATAAAGTAAAGGAATTGGAGGAAAAGCTTAATGAAAATATTTAACACAATGTCCAGAACAAAGGAAGATTTTGTTCCAAATGACGAGAAAGAAGTAAAGATTTACGCTTGCGGCCCAACAGTATATAATTACATCCATATTGGTAATGCCAGACCTTTGTGTGTGTTCGATGTACTGAGAAGGTATTTGGAATATAGGGGCTATAATGTAAAATTTGTGCAGAATTTTACCGATGTTGATGACAAGATTATTAATCGTGCTAATGAAGAAAACAGCACATTTGAGGATATCAGCAAAAAGTATATTGAAGAATTTTGGACAGACGCACACGGTCTTAATTTTAAGGATGCTACCATTCATCCCAAGGCTACTGAGAATATTGACGAAATAATTGCTATCATTAAATCTCTTGAAGAAAAAGGATTTGCTTACGCAGTTGACGGCGATGTGTATTATCGCACTCTTAAGTTTAATGGCTACGGTAAGTTGTCCCATCAGCCAATAGAGGATTTGCAATCGGGAGCGAGAATTGCTGTCGGCGATAAAAAAGAAGACCCACTCGATTTTGCATTATGGAAAGCCGCAAAAGAGGGCGAGCCGTACTGGGATTCACCTTGGGGAAAGGGAAGACCGGGCTGGCATATCGAATGTTCTGCAATGAACAGAAAGTACCTTGGCAACACTATTGATATTCATTGCGGCGGGCAGGATTTGATATTCCCTCACCACGAAAATGAGATTGCACAGAGTGAAGCTGCAAATGGCTGCACATTCTCAAAATACTGGATGCACAATGGATATATCAATGTAGACAATGTTAAAATGAGTAAGTCACTTGGTAACTTCAAAACGGTTAGGGAAATTGCTGACGCTTATGGTTATGAGGTAATCAGATACTTCCTTATTTCTTCTCATTATCGTTCTCCTATCAACTACAATCTCGAAATAATTGAGCAGTGTAAGGCTGCATTGGAACGTCTGTACACCTGTCGCGAAAGCCTTGATTTTGCTATCAAAAACGCAGTTAATACAGATGATGACCCGGAATTAATTAGTGTAATTGACAGCCGTAGGGACCAGTTTATCAACGCTATGGATGACGACCTCAATACCGCTGACGGCATAGCCGCTGTATTTGAGTTGGTAAAGGACATCAATACAAGAATCATTGACAAGCCTGTCTCTAAAAATGTGTGTGTGCACGCTGCAAAGATATTTGATGAATTATGCGATGTACTGGGTCTGCTTTATAATCGTAAATCAAACGACCTTGATGCAGAAATAGAGGAATTAATCAAAAAGCGTCAGGAGGCAAAGGCAAATAAGGACTTTGCCACAGCTGATAAAATCAGGGATGACCTAAAGGCAAGAGGCATCATCCTAAAGGATACAAGACAGGGTACAACCTGGACAGTAGAATAATATGGACAAATCATAATAGTTGTGATAAAATAATAGGTAAGGTAACTTGCCTATTATTTTTTTGGAGATGTTTTTATGGTAGATAGAGTTAAATTCAAAGAGCAAGAGGTATCACGACTGGGATTAGGTAATATGAGACTCCCATGCAAAACTATTCTCAAGAGAGAAGCAAACCCACTTATCGATTATGATAAGGCACAGGAGATTGTTGACCTGGCGTATGCGAATGGCGTTAATTACTACGATACTGCATATATGTACCACGCAGGCAAAAGCGAAAAATTTATAGGTCAAGCATTGCGCAAATATCCTCGTGATACTTATTTTTTAGCGGACAAGCTGCCGATTTGGTTGTGCAAAAAGCCTGCTGATATGGAAAAAATTTTCAAAAAACAGCTTGACAGAACAGGCATTGATTGTTTTGATTTTTATCTTCTCCATGCCCTTGACGGAAAGAATTTTAAGAAATGTGAAGAATACGGCGCATACGACTTTCTGTTAAAAAAAAGGGAAGAGGGTTTAATTAAGAATATTGGTTTCTCATTCCATGGCAGTATTCAGGATTTAAAGGATATTATTGCCGCTCATAATTGGGATTTCGCACAAATACAAATGAACTACCTTGATTGGAAAAATCAGGATGCTGAAACTCAGTATCAATTACTTACTGATGCCGGTATTCCTGTAATTGTTATGGAGCCGGTAAGAGGCGGCAAGCTGGCAGATGTACCGGATGAGGCAGAAAAAATTATGAAACAATACAATCCTGATGCCTCCATAGCTTCCTGGGCTATTCGATTTGTTGCAAGTTATCCCAATGTATTAACTATTCTCAGTGGTATGAACAGTACTGAACAGATGAATGATAATCTTAATAGTCTTACAAATTTTGTACCTTTTACAGAAACTGAGTACAAAATTTGCGAAAACACTGCATCCATAATTAACAAAAAAGATATTATTCCTTGTACCGGTTGTGACTACTGTGCCGATTGCCCACAGGGTGTAAAAATTAGTACAATATTCGCAACTTACAATAAAGTTAAAAACGGAGATATTTCAAAAGAAGAAGGCGTTGATGCTTATAATAAAATTGACATCAAGGCAAATTCCTGTATTAATTGTAAAAAGTGCCAAAATCACTGTCCGCAAGGCATAGAGATTGCAGGATGGATGAATGACGGTATTCCCAATTTCTTTGGATAGGGCATAAAAATAACCCCTTAGACGGATTTGTCTAAGGGGTGTTGCTTTTTTTAGTTAACCAGCTGGCTCATATCATACATTCCTGCATCCTTGCCGGCCATAAATACAGCAGCATTGACTGCACCTACAGCAAAGACTTCTTTTGACCTTGCAGAGTGGGACATAGTGATAATTTCGTCCCTGCCGGCAAATATTATGTCGTGTTCGCCGACAATTGTGCCGCCACGAATAGAGTGAATACCAATTTCGTCCTTAGTGCGTTTTTCTCTTTTTGAGTGACGGTCGTATTCGTAGCGCATTGGCTTATCAAACTCTTCTGCGATGGCATCGGCAAGCATAAGTGCTGTACCGGATGGAGCATCAATCTTTGTATTATGATGTTGCTCAACTATTTCAATATCGAACTCATCCCCAAGAATTTGGGTAGCTTTCTTTGCAAGATTAACCAACAGGTTGATTCCAAGGCTATAGTTGTAAGTAAAGAAAATGGGACACTCCTCGGAAGCGTCAACAATTTGCTTTTTTTGGCAATCATCAAATCCTGTTGTAGCAATTACCAGAGCAGTGTTTGTTCTTTTGCCATAATCCAACATATCATCAAGAACTGACGGGTTAGAAAAGTCGATTACAACATCTGCCCTTTCTTTTATTTCTGCAAATTTTTGGTAAACAGGAAATTCTCTTAGACCGTCGTCATACAAGTCAACTCCGGCAACAATCCTGCAATCATCACGATTTGCAACAATGCTTTGGATAACCTTACCCATTTTTCCACAAGCGCCGGTAATAATAATATCTGTCATTTATACTTCCTCTTGTAAATTTTACTTAATAAGACCGTACTTTCTCATAACGCTTTCAACGTATGCAGTGTGCTCGTCAGTCATATCGCATAGCGGCATCTTGCATGGTCCGGCATTCCATCCCATCATATTGCAAGCGGCCTTGACGGGAATCGGGTTAACCTCTACGAACATTGCATTTGCAAGCTCAAGATATTCGGCCATCATATCGGTACACTTGTTTGCATCGCCATCTAAATATGCCTGTACCATATCGTGTGTTTCCTGTGGGCATATGTTAGCAAGTACTGAGATTACGCCCTTGCCGCCACAGCTCATTACTGCAGGTATCTGGTCGTCGTTACCACTCCAGATGTTAAGTTCATCGCCACACAGGGCGCGAATCTTCATAACCTGGCTGATATTTCCGGATGCTTCCTTAACACCGTTAATTCTGGGTAACTTTGATAATTCCTTCAATGTTTCCGGAGCAATGTTAACACCGGTTCTTGATGGAACATTGTAGAGAATAAGAGGAACATTAGTAGCCTCATGATACATTGTATAATGCTTTATGAGACCCTTTTGTGTACACTTGTTGTAGTATGGGGTAACAAGGAGCAGTGCGTCAACGCCATACTCACATGCTTTTACAGCCAGGTCAAGACCACATTCCGTGTTATTAGAGCCGGCACCTGCAATTACAGGTACTCTGCCGTTTACATAATCAACACAGAACTTGATAGCCTCAAGGTGATGTACTGTCTTGAGGGTTGAGGACTCGCCGGTTGTACCACAGACAACGATTGCGTCTGTGCCGTTGTCAATCTGCCAGTCAATGAACTTCTTGAATTCATCGTAATTAACGCTGAAATCATCGTTCATTGGTGTAATAATGGCTACTGCTGAGCCGGTAAAAATAGGTTCTTTCATAATGAATCTCCTTTATATAATGTGAATTAGTCCATATAGCCTTCTGCTGCAAGTAGTTCAGCAAGAAGTACTGCACCACCGGCAGCACCGCGAAGGGTATTGTGTGACAGACAAACAAATTTGTATTGATACTGGGTATCCTCACGAAGTCTGCCGATGGATACTGCCATACCGTTTTCAAGCATTCTTTCGCTGTTAATTTGTGGTCTGTCCGGTTCTGAGAAGTAATTTAGAAAATGCTTTGGTGCAGAAGGAAGCTCAAGCTCTTGAGCTCTGCCTTTAAAGTTGTTCCAAATTTCAATCATTTGTTCCTGAGTAGGCTTCTTTTCAAAGTTAACAAATACAGCGCCAAGATGACCGTTGGATACAGGAACTCTGATACATTGAGCAGTAAAGTTAGGTTTAGTTGCATGTTCAATATGGTCGCCCTCAATTTTGCCCCACAGCTTGAGTGGTTCTTTCTCGCTCTTCTCTTCCTCACCACCAATGTATGGGATAACATTGTCAATCATCTCCGGCCAGGTCTCAAAAGTCTTTCCGGCACCACTGATTGCCTGATATGTGCAAACAAGAACGTCCTTTACACCAAATTCTTTGTGAAGTGGGAATAAAGCGGGTACATAAGACTGTAATGAGCAGTTTGACTTAACTGCAATGAAGCCACGCTTAGTACCAAGTCTTTTTCTTTGCTCAGGGATGATTTTGATGTGGTCTGCATTAAGCTCAGGTACAACCATAGGCACATCAGGAGTGAATCTGTGAGCTGAGTTGTTGGATACAACAGGGCACTCGTGCTTTGCATATTCCTCCTCTAAGGCTTTAATTTCTTCTTTTTTCATATTAACAGCGCAAAAAACAAAATCAACCATGGAAGTGATTTTGTCAATATCGCCTGTAGCGTCCATGATAACCATATTTTTATATTTTTCAGGCAATTCTTGGTCCATGCACCATTTATTACCGATAACCTCTGCGTAAGGTTTACCGGCACTTCTGGCCGAAGCTGCCAATACAACAACATCAAACCAAGGATGTTCAGCAAGTAATGTCATAAATCTCTGGCCTACCATACCGGTTGCACCAACAATACCTACCTTAAACTTTTTCATAAAAATATCTCCTTACAACTTGTAATAATTGCATTTATGCATTATAATATATGAACTTGTGGTAATTCACAGTTGCATAATATAGTATATAATATCACTTACTATATAAATATGTCAATTATATATTTTAATTTTGGAGATAATTAATGAAAACATCGGATTTTTATTACGATTTGCCGTCAGAATTAATAGCGCAAACTCCGGTAGAACCAAGGGATTCCAGCAGATTAATGGTTTTGGACAAAAATACCGGCAGAATTGAACACAAAATTTTCAGTGATTTGATTGATTACCTAGAACCGGGAGACGCCTTGATACTCAATGATACAAGGGTTATTCCTGCACGAATATATGGCATAAAGTATGATACAGGCGCTTATGTTGAATTTTTACTTCTCAAGCAGAGTGAAAACAATATTTGGGAATGCTTATGTAAACCGGGTAAGAGAGCGAAAATCGGCACTAAATTCAGCTTTGGTGATGGAATTGTATACTGCGAAGTAATTGATATTACCGAGGATGGCAACAGAGTAATTAAATTTGATTGTGACAGCAAAGAAATATACAATATTCTTGATAAAATCGGCAAGATGCCGCTGCCTCCCTACATAACCGAGGAGTTACAAAACGGTGAGCGTTACCAGACTGTTTATTCACGAGAATTAGGTTCTGCCGCAGCTCCTACTGCCGGTCTGCATTTTACTAAAGAAATGCTGAAAAAAATCAAGGAAAAGGGAATAAATATAGGCTATGTTACATTGCATGTTGGGCTTGGCACCTTTAGACCTGTAAAAGTAGATGATGTAACTAACCACAAAATGCACAGCGAACACTACCACATAGGCAAAGATACTGCTGACCTAATCAATAATACAAAAAAGATTGGAGGTCGCGTTATAGCTGTGGGGACAACCAGTACAAGAACGCTGGAATCCGTAGCAACAAAAAACGGTTGTATCTGTGAGGATGAAGATGATACCAGTATATTTATTTATCCCGGATATGAATTTAAATGTGTTGACGCCCAGATAACTAACTTCCATCTGCCGGAGAGCACACTGATAATGCTGGTTTCTGCATTTGCAGGCTACGACAATGTTATGAATGCATACAAAACTGCCGTGGAAGAAAAATATAGATTTTTCTCTTTTGGCGATGCAATGTTCATAAAATAGAGGAATTGATATGAAATTTACTGTAATTAAACAAGAAAACAAAGCAAGACGTTCTGTATTTGAGACTGTTCACGGTACTGTACAAACACCTGCTTTTATGAATGTTGCAACATCCGGAGCAATCAAGGGTGGATTGTCTACCATTGATTTGAAAGAGGTTGGCGCACAGGTTATGCTATGCAACACCTATCATCTCCATGTAAGACCCGGCGATGAGATTGTCAGAGATATGGGAGGATTGCACAAATTTACTAATTGGGACAGGCCCATCCTTACTGACTCGGGTGGGTTCCAAGTATTCTCTTTAGCAAAGCTTAACAAAATCAAAGAAGAGGGCGTTACTTTTAATTCCCATGTCGATGGAAGAAAAATATTTATGGGTCCCGAGGAAAGTATGCAAATTCAGTCCAATCTTGGCTCTACTATAGCAATGGCATTTGACGAATGTGTAGAAAATCCTGCAAGCTATAAGTACGCAAAAGAGGCCTGCACACGCACATTGCGATGGCTGGAGCGTTGCAAAACAGAGATGGACAGACTTAATTCACTTCCTGACACTATCAACAAAAATCAACTGTTATTTGGCATTAATCAAGGTTGTACATTCGACGACCTTAGAGTAGAACATATGAAAGAAATTGCCAAGATGGATTTGGATGGATATGCCATTGGAGGTCTGGCTGTTGGCGAACCAAAAGAAGATATGTACAGAGTGATTTCCGCAGTGGAGCCATACGCACCCCAAAACAAACCCAGGTATCTTATGGGTGTCGGCACTCCCGGAAATATTTTGGAGGCTGTTAGCAGAGGCATTGATTTGTTCGACTGTGTTATGCCATCCCGTAATGCAAGACATGGTCAGTTGTTTACTAAAAAAGGCATAATCAACATCAATAATGCCAAGTATCAGCTGGACACCCGTCCGATTGACGAGACTTGCAATTGTCCTACTTGCAAAAACTATTCCCGTGCTTATGTTCGTCATTTGCTGAAATCCGGCGAGATACTGGGTATGAGATTGGCAGTAATACACAATCTGTACTTCTATAATAATCTTATGACAGAAATTAGGTTTAATATCGAAAATAATACCTTTACCGATTATAAAAACGAATATGTTGACGTGCTTGATACAAGAATATAAAAAGTACTTGCATTTATTACTATTTTACTATATAATCATTGTTGCTATGTTAAATATTTAGGAGGAAATTTATTATGAATCCAATTTTGTTGCAAATGGCTGCAAGTGGCGCTGCCGCTAACGGACAGAAAGGCGGCTCTACATCTTACATTATTCTTATGGTGGTACTTCTTGCCGTAATGTACTTTATGATGATCAGACCACAGAAGAAGCGCCAAAAGGAAGAGCAGGAGATGCGCTCATCTCTGGAGATTGGTGATGAGATTATCACTATCGGCGGTATTGTTGGCAAGGTTGTTACCATCCGAGAGGAGGACCTTGTTATAGAGACCGGTGCTGACAGAACTAAGATGAAGATACAGCGCTGGGCTGTCAACACAAATGTCACCAAGACCGAGCAGCATCGCAAGGAAGTTGAGGCTGCAAAGGAAGCTGCCAAAGAAAAGAAAAATAATAAAGCTAAGAAAGACAAGGAATAATTGTCATATATAGCATAAATATTTACTCTCTTGAATATCCTGTATTGGATAAGCAAGGGAGTTTTTATTATGAAAAGTTTTACTGTTGTTAAGACTGATAAAAATATGCTATGGTATATATTACGTTCACTACTATATTCAATATGCACAACGGCATTTTTTAGTTACATAGGTGCAAAGGTAATGTATGCAATGGACATAAAATTGGATAGTGCAAAGTATATTACAGTAATTATTTGTATGTTTTCTGCTGCGATTGTATCCTTTTTGAGTTGCAAAGGGTGGAAGAGTAGGGGAGCATTGCTGGGAATAATAAGTGTAACACCATTAATATTATACTCTCTGTTTAATTTGCTCTTCAAAAACAATACGGTATCTCTATTTTTTATAAAACTGGTTTTAATTGTATTAATTGGCGGTATTATGGGAATGCTGCGTATTAAAATTAACAAGAAATTTAGGGTGAAATAATGGGGGAGTTAAAAAATTTTGAAATTAAGGAAAATACTAATTATATCCAAATAATTATTGATAATAGGGATTATATATTTCCGGGTATATTCTATATTTGCGGTTTGTTGATTGGTACTGTATTTTTTGGTAATATTGACAGTGACATTGTAGCAAAAATAATTACCTTGACTACAGAAAACAATAATGATTACTTAACTATTTTTATTAATCTGTTTTGTTCGTATTTTTCTATCTATGTTGTGACTGTATTATTAGGATTGTGCCTTATTGGTTTTCCGTTTGTTAACATATTGCCTTTAGTTGTGGGGGCGTTAACGGGAATAAAGCTGGCATTCTACTATGTTACTTATTCAGTAAAGGGAATTGGATATTCGTTACTGATGATAATACCTGAGATTACGGCCTTGGTAACAGTACTTTTGTTCACAATAAAATGCAGTAATGAATTATCAAAATACATATACGATGCCACAACAAAAAAAATAGATACGATTCAGGAATTCAATCTAAAATCGTATCTAAAATCATTCTTACTTTATGGACTTATTATAGTAATTATAGCAGTAGTTAATGCTGTGTTGCAATACCTATTGCAATCAATTATTCAGATTTAAAGTCGGATTTTGTGTCAGCCAGTGGGTTAGAATCAATTGCCTGCTTGCTGGCATCATTTTGTATATGAGTATATATTTCTGTGGTGGACAGATTTTCGTGGCCAAGAATCTCTTTTAACACTAAAACATCAACATTGCCATGCTGATACATTAGTGTAGCTGCAGTGTGTCTTAGCTTATGTACGGATAAACCACGACCGCCAAGGCCTGCTTTTTCCAGATATTTTTTAACTGTAATTTCCACAGTTCTTGGGTTAATTCTTTGGTTCCTACCACTTAAAAACAGGGCTCTATCCTTTACGCCGTCATTAGGACGCACCCTCATATAATCTGCAATAGCGTCAACACAAGCTTGATTGAGATATATGGTGCGCTCCTTGTTTCCTTTACCTGTGATTACCAGAGTACCATCTGATTTTATGTCACTATAATCCATAGAAACCAGTTCTGCAAGACGCATTCCACAGTTTAGAAACAGGGTAATCATAGCATAATCGCGTTCTTTGTTTTTGCCATCTATTACAGAGAGTAATTTTTTTGCCTCATCTAAAGTTAAATACTTTGGTAGGCTTTTTTTAATTTTTGGAGTATCCAAATTTTTCATTGGATTTGTTGGCAAAATGCCGAGATTGTCAGTTAGATAAGAAAAAAATCTGCGTACGGCAATTACGCGTCTTGCTCTGGTGGCTTCATTGTTTTTTCGCTCATTTTTGCAATATATCAAAAATTGGTAGGCGTCATTAAGTGTTATTTGCTTAATTACATCTATATCGATACCACTAATATCTATGTCATTAAAGTCGCATTCCTTAGGACAAAGATGCTTAAGCTGTGAAATAAACCTAAAAAAAGTCCTCAAATCACCGGCATACTCTAATACCGACAATTCACTGTGACCCTTGATAGCCTCTATGTAAATTAAATAATCCTGTACCAAAGGAGGTAATGTATAAAAATCTTCGCGCTTCATAATAACACCAAGTTTCGCAAAATAGCAAATAAATCTGTAATTAAGTATATCAAAGAGCGTAAATTAATTCAATAGAAAAATTTTTAACCATAATATAGTAGTACTAAAAATTTCTATTGTCTCCAGACCAAAGAAAAAAATAAGCAGCTATCGGTATTACGGACAATTACTTATGTTTATCAGTGTTTAGTAAAAACTTAATAAGCGGTTTTTCGCGTTATAATATTGTTTTTACTCCCCCCGCTATTCGCAAAATATTAATTTTGCGAAATTGTGCTAATTTTTTATCCTCCCTATTTTTATAAAGGGATAGAAATTTTATTCTGTTATTGCCTCAAATGCAGCACGAATTGTGCGGACCGGCACTATATCCATGCTCACCTTAAGTTCTTTTGACAAGGATTTGTAGTTATGAAATGGTATAATGCATTTACTGAATCCAAGGCGTTGAGCCTCTGCAATTCTTTGTTCGCAGTTGCTGACGGCGCGAATCTCTCCGGCTAATCCGATTTCGCCAAAAGCCAAAGTATCATCATTAAGCACTTGGTCTTTTAAGGATGACAATAAGGCTAAAGCAACACAAAGGTCGGCAGCCGGTTCGTATAACTTTAATCCGCCGATTACATTGAGATATGTATCCATTCCGTTAAAGAAGAACCCTGCCCTCTTTTCCAAAACAGCAATAATCATATTCATTCTATTATAATCAAAACCGGTGCTCATTCGTCTTGGAGTGCCGAAGCCTGATGCCGTAACAAGTCCCTGTACCTCAGCTAAAATCGGTCTGGAGCCCTCCATTGTGCATGCAACACAGGTACCACTGGTATTTTTGGGTCTGCCGGATAACATCATAAGAGATGGATTTTCAACTTCTTTCAACCCACTTTGGGTCATTTCGAACACACCAATCTCATTTGTAGAGCCAAATCTGTTTTTTACACTGCGTAATATTCTGAATGAATAATTGCGTTCGCCCTCAAAGTATAATACCGTATCTACAATGTGCTCCAGTACCTTAGGTCCTGCGATTGCACCATCCTTATTAACATGACCTACAATAAATATTGGTATTTCCAGACTCTTTGCTAGGTGCATAAATACATTGGTACACTCTCTTACCTGGGTTACACTGCCTACTGAAGAACTAATATCCTCTATTGACATGGTTTGGATAGAATCTACGATGACTATATCCGGTTTCTCAGACTTAATTGTTTCTACAATAATAGACACATCGGTCTGCGCCAGAATATAGAGATAGTCTGTATCAATATGTAATCTGCCGGCACGGAGTTTTATTTGGCGAGCCGATTCCTCACCGCTGATGTATAAAACTTTTTTGTTATCATTTCCCAAAGGCTGACACATTTGCAGCAGAATTGTTGACTTACCAATTCCGGGGTCACCACTAAGAAGCACAAGACTACCCTCAACTATTCCTCCGCCCAGCACTCTATCAAACTCTTTGAATCCGGTATTAATTCGTCTTTCTATGGTGCTGTTAATTTCGTTTAATTGGAGCACAGGTTGAGCGTTTACTCTTTTGGCAGAATTAACGCCCTTTGATATGACAGTTGGCAGCTGCTCCTCCATGGTGTTCCATTCCCCACATCCGGGGCATTTGCCATACCATTTTGCACTTTCGTATCCACATTCACTGCAGACATACAGTGATTTATTCTTTGCCATTATATTTCCTCCTCCACGCCAAGGAATATGGAATAAGCCATATCACGCTGATACTCCTCTGACTGAAGCAATTTATTTTCTCTCTCATTACTTATGAATCCACACTCCACCATTACAGATGGCACTGTTGCTTTGTATAAAATATAGTAACTGTCGTCGGATTCTTTGTTTTGCCTATTGTTATTAGGCTGCAAATGACCGATAATGGATTTTTGTATAGAGTCAGCAATGGACTTGCTTTTGTCAGTATTAGCAGAAAACCACACCTGACTCCCCCACTCTGCAGGATTATCAAAATGATTTTGGTGAATTGATACCAGTACTGCATTGGGTATGGAGTTTACAAAGTCCAGCCTGTTGTACAAATCCGACCTGTTGCGCTGCTCTCCTTCTTTGTATAACTCGTAATCCCCGTTTCTTACCAAAACGGCACTACAACCGGCAACGGAAGCAAAATCATGGAGAGCCAATGCTATGGGTAAATTAATATCCTTTTCGTAATTACCGGATATTCCTATTGCTCCGGCATCCTTGCCGCCGTGACCGGCGTCAATAACTATAGTAAAACTATCGCTTTGCTTTGTATCAGTTAGCATTGCCTTGTTGATTGTAGAACTTATGTTGGTACATAAAATGATTGTAATACAAAAAACCAGGGTAATTACTAAAAGCTTCTTCATACTATCACCAATAATATTTACGAATTAATTATACATTATATTAACATTTCTTTCAATAATAAGTTGATTTTAATTGGTAATAGGGATATAATTTGTACTGTGGAATATTGATTACACAGTATTACAGTTATTTAACTTTTATAGTAGAAAGGTTATGGTAATAATATGAAGATTGTTAATCTTGATGGATATACAACTAATCCCGGCGATTTATCCTGGGAATGGTTATCAAAATACGGTGAATATATTGTATATGACCGTACAAGTCCGGAGGATGTAATAGACAGAGCAAAGGATGCTGATGTTCTGATTATCAACAAAACCGTAATAACAAGACAGCATCTTGAGCAAATGCCTAAACTGAAGTATGTAGGTCTGCAATCCACGGGATACAATATAATTGATGGCAAGGCAGCAAGAGGGATGGGTATAACTGTATCAAATATACCTGCTTATTCTACTACAGCAGTAGCTCAACTTGTATTCGCACTAATTATGCAATTTACAAATAGAGTTAGTATGCACTCCGACGCCGTGTATAATGGAGAATGGACTTCCTGTCCCGATTTTTGCTTTTGGAAAGCACCATTGGCGGAGTTGGACGGAAAAACCATTGGTATCGTAGGCTTTGGCTCAATCGGACAGCGAGTAGCAAGAATTGCAAAGGCATACGGTATGAATGTAAAGGTGTTTACACCGCACCCAAAGCCTGGTGAATTTGCAGATGTGGAGTTTTGTGATTTTGATAAGCTGTTGGCTGACAGTGATTTTGTCACCTGCCATTGCCCTCTGACTCCTGATACAACCGGTCTAATAAATGAAGATACTCTAAGCAAAATGAAAAAATCTGCAATACTAATCAATACATCCCGTGGACCGGTAGTTGACGAAAAGGCATTGGCTGACGCGCTTAATAATGATATTATTGCAGGCGCAGGACTTGATGTATTGGAAATTGAGCCGCCAAAACCGGATTGTCCCCTGCTGTCGGCTAAGAATTGCTATATTACCCCTCATATAGCCTGGGCCGGTTATGAGACTAGGGCAAGGCTTATTGCTATATTAGAAGATAATCTAAAGGCTTTTGTAGAAGGACACCCACAAAATGTAATAAATTAACAAAACAGGCTAAAGCAAGGATGCTTTAGCCTGTTTTGTTAATATTTTGATACTTGATTTCATTTGCTAATTTTATCCATTGCTATTGCTACGGATAAAAAAATTCCAAGTCAAAAAGACTTGGAATTTATTGGAGGCACCACCCAGATTTGAACTGGGGCATAGAGGTGTTGCAGACCTTTGCCTTACCACTTGGCTATGGTGCCGAATATGACAATAGCGGTATAAATACCGCCATTGATTTGTGGAGCGGATTACGAGACTCGAACTCGCTACCTTCACCTTGGCAAGGTGACGCTCTACCGGATGAGCTAAATCCGCATAACTGGTGCTTCCGGACGGAATCGAACCATCGACACGAGGATTTTCAGTCCTCTGCTCTACCGACTGAGCTACAGAAGCACAAATGGCGACCCGGAACGGGCTCGAACCGTCGACCTCCAGCGTGACAGGCTGGCGTTCTAACCAACTGAACTACCGGGCCATTTGAACTTTTGTATTCAAACCGGGATTAACCCGATTTGAATACTAATGGTGGGAACAACAGGGCTCGAACCTGTGACCCTCTGCTTGTAAGGCAGATGC
>JBJEPK010000013.1:0-15280 GCA_051881195.1 Eubacterium sp.
TCAGTCGAGGTACCATCGTACATCTTCCTTCGCAAGAAAACGAAATTCAATCCCATTTCTCGAAGTCTGCCAGCGTGTAGAAATTTATTATTTGGCTTTTTCTACACGCTGACGCACCCAAACGGGTGCGTTTTTTTAGTCTAAATAATCCGGTGGCAGACCGTTGCCATCTTCTGAGATACTATCAACATCCTTTGTGCCAACAATATTTATCTGATTTGAGTACACTGTTTTTAGATGTCCTGCGGTATCAAAATAAGACACATATCCTCTCACTGCCCAGTTATATCTATCCGTCATGTTACTTATATTCAATATATACACATCATAGAGAGTGTCGGGATTGAATCGACTGATGGTTACATCCTTATTGAGCAATAATGTATATTCGGTTGGGTCAAAAACACAGGCATTGCTGTAGTAATATGCCACACCCATCGACTGCACCTGTATTCCGTCAGGAAATCCTGCAGCCATCACAAAGGTACCGACGCTGTTATCATTATCATAATTATAGTATAAATCCAACAAAGGCTCGTCCGTGGCTTCCCTTGGCGTCGGTAGTTCTGCTCCACCCTCATCATACACCGGCTGTATTGCAACGTCTTGTCCCGATTGCAGCAACGACAAAACTTCATCTTCTGTGTATTCCCATCTGCCGTTGCTGTATCCATATCTGTATGGAACATCGGGCAACAATTCTTCTATTGTTGTCAGTTCTGCCCATTGGGCAGTAGTTTTTGTAACATCACTTGCTATCCAATTGCTACTGCTGGCAAAAGTGAGCGTTGCAGAACCGTTAGGGATAATTACAGCCTTTAAATTAGCGTTTGAATCTGCCACAAAGGAGTATTGCTCATTTTTTGAAAGGTATCTGTTGGTGGCATTGTCGTACCATCCAACAAAGGTGCAATTATTATCAGCTGTGGCATTTAATGTGATTGTTGTTCCGTATAAAACAGAATATGTACCGCTATCATTTGAAACCTCGTCATCGTATGCAATTGACAAGCTTCCGTTGGGTGCAGAAACCTTTACATCAAAATATGCCTTGAGATTATAAATTGTTGTCAGAAACTCTGTGGTCAATTGGTCAATTTCGCTTTGTGACAAATACAAATTACCAAAATCATAACAATTACATTCGTCCAAAAATTCTTGCAGCACAGAATAAGTACTTGCAGAATAATCTTCGCCGTTGATAGTGTTGGCAAAGGTTAATACCGATTGTAATGGGGCAGAATCTCCTTTTTGATTTTCGTACAGTATTTTTCCGCCGGCTTTGAATTCAACATACGACACAATATCCTGAGTAAAAATACTTGTGTCCAGGTAATTGTATTCACAAGATACATTATATAATGAACTTGTCTTGGAATTTGCATTACTCGGCAAGGTAATCGCAGTAAGCCTACTGCCGTCACATTGCAATGTTTCCAGCTTGGTGCAACCGTTAACATTAAGCGAGGTAAGCCCGGTGTTTTCGCAGTATAGCTCTTGTAATTGTGCAAAAGAAGTTAGATTTAAAGCGCCGGATACATCTGACTCTGACACGTCAATTGCAACAACTCTGTAATTGCTTCCGTCATATTCAAACAACACATTGTTTTGGAGCTTATCGGTATCAATGTTGCCATCGTCATCAAGCCAATCCAAAACAGATTCGTTGTTATCTGTGTTTGCAAAAGTCTTTAACGCATTTAATTCTGTTGTATTGAATGTGGCATTTTCGGGAACAGCCTGAGGATAATAATTTACATAACAATCGCCAAACATTAAATCGTCAAGCGCGTTATATAATGTTCCGCCCTCGTGAGTGTCAAGATAATTATAACAACATGTAATCGATGTTAAGCTTGTACAATCACTTAAATCTAAAGAGGTCAGCTTGTTGAAAGAACAGTCAATTTCTTCAAGCGACGAACAATTATCCAAATTAACAGAGGTTAAATTGTTTCCGGTTATATCAACACTTGTAAGAGAAGAAAAATCAGATAAGTCTAATGCGCCAGTTAAATCTTTGAACGAAAAATCAATACTTTCCACATTTCCATCATCATTCCAAGTAACACCCTCCCATGTTGATGGGTCATCAAGATCCCAACCGAGAATGGATAAGTTATTGTCTATATTTGCAAATACACAAAGTGATAACAATTCATCTTGATTATAATATGTAATATCATTGTTGCTTGCCGTATATGTATTTATTTCGTTTTCTACACGATAATTAATACTGCTAAATATATTTTTATAAGTTTCATACGCGCAATAAGAGAAGCACGATGAACCATATAAACTAATTATTTCATTGTATGTTGAATAATTATGGGAAGTAATAATCGTGGAAATATTTTTTCCTGAAACAAGTATTAAAGGAACAAAATCCGGAAATTGTTTAAAATCTGCATAAAGAGAATAGAAACCGATAAATTTATTTTTTATACTTGGCATCATTGCTTTTGCAAAAGAGTTGTGAAAAAAATCATACGCCGTTATTGAAAATACATTATCAAAATTATAACAAGGCTCTTTATAATATTTTTCAACAGTGTTCCATTTTTTCATAGTATTATGAACTTCAACAACATTATTTTTATTTATCAAAGAGATATTGCTATTTGGTTGTTCTTTTCTTAAATCTGATAAACTAACCCAATAAGTGTATCCGTATTTCCAATAATCCCAACCTTCAGTTGGCATTGTTAGCGGTATTGTTGGGACAAAATCTTCATAAAAGCAAAAATTAAAAATATTATAATAGTTTGACATTGCATGGTGGTATTTTTCCACATTTGGTGTTGCAAAAGTATAGGCGGTAACGCTATTTGCAAAGAGATTTTCATCTATTGTTCCCAAATTTCTATTATCAGAAATATATTTTGCATATAAATTAGCAACAGCAGCACCCCTACTATGACCTGTAACATAAAGATTTACCCTTAAATTTTTATAATATTCATAATTTATATCAAAGTATTGATTAATTTTGTTCTTTAAATATTCAGAACCATTAAGAAAACTTTGATGTTGATTTACATCTGTAAATTCTTCACCGGTTATATCCATATTACCTTGCCATTCTTCCTCTGTAGTTCCTCTAAGAATAACATATAAATCAACCGAATTATCATCTTTGGAAAAATTAGGTAATATAGTATAACTAATATTATTTTCCTCACCTCGTCCTCTATGTGAATTACTCTTTATTAAATCATTTGTGTTAAAATTATTCAATTTCGATATAGCAATAATCTCATCTGGTATCAACTTTGAAAATGTTGTGGAATATGCCGCTTTTGACAATTCCATACAAAATTTCATGTCATCTTCGTTATAATTCGGCATATTTATAGATGAACTGTATTCTTTTCTTAATTGCTTCTCTCCAGTCATTTTAAAATCTTCTAAGTGCCAAGAACCGGCGCAAAAGCAATCCGCTACGCCTTCATAAGGGGATATTGTAGCGTATATATTAGAATAATATCGATCATTGTAAAACCTAACCTGAAAAACAAAAGTTAACAAATCTTTTCCAAAGACTACATTTCCATAAATTGGCTTGTTTGAAAAGCTATATATGGAAATTCCTTCAGCAGAAAAGGTTCCTCTGAACCTATCTTCATAAATTTGCGTGACAACCAATGTACAAGTTACATTATATCCATTACTATGGGTTACACCACTATATCTATAAATGTAATCATTTGTATCGTTAGCATAAATAGTTATTGTCGACATACAACTTTGAACAACTATAATTCCTACTATGATTAAAGATAATAATTTCTTCATAAGACATTCTCCTTTTTTGACAAAATCTTGTTTACCATAATAGCAAGTTTTTAAATTTATATTTTTCAATTTCCGATTTTTCTACATATTTATTAAAGCGCAATATGTTATTTTGCTCTTCTTCAAACCCAAAATAATCGAATCTTTCGTCATGTTTGTTGTTTTTGTCAACTCTTTTTGTTGGCAAATCATAATTAACAAAGCAAATGCTTACAGGATTTGAATTTTGATTACAATAATACTGTCCAAATTCACTCTTTATTATTTGGGTAATTCTATCATTTTCTTTTGAAAGTGATGGTAAATCTTTAAACTCTGTGTATAAGTATAGTGATATATGTCCGTTATAATCAGCAAAAATTTCTTGAATTAGTTCTAGGATATTCTCTTTTGTCCATTTTGTATTATTTTTCTTTAATATATTTGTCAATACATTATAGTCATAATAATTTGAACTGTATGGGGTATCCAACGGCAGTACTTCAACAATATTTGAATTTTTCGTAAGATTTACAAAATACTCTTTCATATATTTATTAATTTCTTCCAACTGATAATCATCATAAAAATTACCGTTATTATAAATAACAGTAAACTCTTTTTCTTTGTCTTTAAAACAAATTGCAAAAGGAACAAACTCTCCGGGTTTATACAAAATCGGCCAATCAAAAAGATCTGCGTCATCTTTAAAATATGGCAATTTGACATTAGTAACTTTGACATCCTTATTATATTTTTTTTCGACATATGTAGATGCATTATGAACTAAGCACACAAAAAATATCACTAACGATAAAAATGCACTTAATAAAACTATTAGTATTGTTTTTGCTATTATTTTTTTGTTGTTTTGTTTCATATTTTTCACCATCTTTTATCAAAAGGATTTGCTTTTTCAAGAACTTATACAGATTATACAAGACAAATATAGTCGTTGTAAATCAACATCATTTCCCTTTCGTTATTATCATAATGTACAATAAGGTTTATAACCCCAGCTTGCATCTGTGCTGCCGGAATACTGTGCATAGAAATCATTTGTATCATCGGCAAATGATACAAACGGGCTTGTTGAAATTACTAAAACGATACATAAAATAATTAAAATAACCTTTTTTATTACTTTACTAGTCACCTATTAATCTCCCCTCTTCGTACAATTCATAAGTTTTTTCTGCTGTTTCAAATTTGTAATAATAAGTATCTTCTGTTTTATAGGATACTCTTGAAAACTGAACACTGTTATCTACAATAAACAAAGAAAGCTCTAACGCACCAAATTGAGAAATGATTTTTTCTTGTACTTCGTTTTTGATTGATTTATACAAATTATTCGTATTATACTTTTTTTGATCATAGTATTTTTCTATGCTATCTGATTTATAGTAAACGGTTAATTTTGATTGTTCTTGAAAATAAGATTTTATATCTGTTTGTTCATATTTTTCTTCATATCCTATAATCTCTATTTTAAAACCGGCAATATTGGGGTTAATATTTTTTTGTAAATAATCTGTTCCCCATTTAAACAATTCTTCAAACTGGTAATTATCTAACATTGCATTTGTTTCATAATTTTTAACAACGCTAAAATATCTGCCTTTATATTTTATAAGCCAATTACAATTATTTCTATACCAATCAAAAGGAATTCCCCATTTAGTATCATCATGAAATTTTGATGGTTCATAATCTAATAAAATCAGTTTTCTGCTATCAAATCCGTATTTTTCAACTAAGTATTCAACCGCCTCGCCTCTGTGAGCTTGAACATATATTGTATGTATTCCTGCATATAGCGAAGTTATTGCAACCGAAATTACCAATAATATCAAAACAAGCTTTTTTGTTTTTTTCATTACATCATTCTCCTTTTTGTTATTATCATAATGTACAATACGGTTTATAACCCCAGTTTGCATTTGTTGACCCGGAATATTGAACATAATAGTCATTATTATCTAATGCCAATACTGTCGTTTTAACTGTTAAACATTGAATTATAAATAATATTGATATAAGTATCGATATAAATTTTTTAGTTTTTAACATTATTTTATCTTCCCTTCGATATTTTATGATTGATTTGTAAACACCAGCTTGTTGCTTTTTTGTAGGTCTTGTTTGCTTTTGGTTAATGAATGTAAGGTTATATAGTTTCTGTCTCCGTCAAAATAAGTAAGGTAGTTTTCGAATATTACAGATTTGTCAACCATCAACACATACGCATTATTTCCCATTTTCATTTTTTCAACTTCCTTTTCTACATTGTCGCCTATTATTCTGGCTTTTTCTTTGTCATTAATATAAGGAGTAATGTCTTCAACCCTTATATATATCGTATAACCGGACATACTGTACAACATTGATTCAAAATCGCTTTGTGTTAATATGCGATTGCTTTCAAAAAACTTTTCCGATGACAGGTTAATAGACGCCACATCTTCTGTTAATTGTGAATCCAAAAATTCAACACACCAATTGCAATACTCGTCAAATTGGTAATCATCGTAATACTCGTTGTCAATCTTTTTTACTATAAATTCATTTCCGTCGTACTCATAAAACCATGTTGGCGTTGTCCAACCCTGCGACCAATAATTCAGGTCATAAAAGTAATGCCGGGGAGAATATTCTACACATTCTATTTTTGATTTGTCAAAATTATATTTGTCACAAAGATATTTTGTGGGCGCATTTTTTGCGGCATTTATGCCCAAAATCGCCGCTGTTACAAAAGCAACGGTCACCGCTGTCAATACCGCAATTGTTATTTTCGTTTTCTTTTTCATAAAGCACCTCACAACACAAAAGTTTTTGTCGCTTATATTCTAAATTAATAATAAATTATTGTCAAATAATACCGGATTCTGCACCGGGGTGAAAGAATTTTTATCTTCCTATTGACAAACAGGGCTTTTTGGCATATTATAGTGGTACAAAATATTTCGGGGCGGGGTGTAATTCCCTACCGGCAGTGACAGTCTGCGACCCACCACGGTGGCTGATACGGTGCAAATCCGTAACCGACAGTTAAAGTCTGGATGAGAGAAATGTTTGTGTATTATGATACAATTTGTAATGCAGAAATAACGCCCCGGCTATGCGTATAGTCGGGGTTCTCTTTTTTGTCCCAAAAAGGAGAGATTATTATGTCAAACAACACAACAACAAACAAAACAAGACTAATTACCGGCACGGGTATGCTGGCTGCGGTTGCCACTGCACTGCAGTACCTGGAGATTCCCAGTCCCGTCAGCTTTATTGCCCTGGACCTCAGCGACCTGCCGGCGCTGATAGGCTCCTTTGCCTACGGCCCAATAGCCGGTGTCATCATTCAGCTGGTAAAGAATGTTATCCACCTTGCTGTCAGCCGCAGCGGATATGTGGGCGAGCTGTCCAACTTTATCCTGGGCGCTATCTTTGTAGGGGTTGCAGGTATTATCTACAAGCGCAATAAGACAAAAAAGACTGCCATCCTGGCAGGTGTTATCGGCGCGCTGGCTATGGCTGCTGTAAGCTACCCCTCCAACCTGTTTGTGGTATATCCGTTTTACTACAACTTTATGCCAAAGGAGGCTGTGCTGGCTGTATATCAGGATTTGTTCAAGGTAAACAGCATCGAAATGGCAATACTGATATACAATGTACCGTTTACATTTGTCAAGGGCTTGATTTCCGTTGTGCTCAGCGCATTGATTTACCATCCGCTGAGACCGTTGCTCAAGGGCAAGCAACAACAATAACGATATTCATAATCCTTTACAGAGGGCAGACTTCGAGGAATGGGATTGAATTTCGTTTTCTTGCGAGGGAAGATGTACGATGGTACCTCGACTGAGCAAAAAACGAAAAACGCAAAACTGCCTTGGATTATATGTCCATGGCAGTTTTACAATCCCTCCGTCAGCGCACAATCGCTGCCACCTCCCTTTACACAAGGGAGGCTAAGTTCGTTGAATTTGCACCCCTTTTACACAAGGGAGCCGTTATCTTTATATATTTGGCGTGGTTCAAACCATTTTATCGACAGTCTGGGGCAGATTTAGGTCTGCTCCTTTTCTTGTAAAAAGAGGTTGATATTTCTTTGACAATATACTATAATACTAATGTATGGGCATTGCCCAAATAAGAAAATTATAGGAGAAAAATATGTTAGTTTCTGCAACCGAAATGCTTAAAAAAGCAAAGGCAGGCCACTATGCAGTAGGCCAATTCAATATCAACAATCTTGAGTGGACAAAGTCCATTCTTCTTACCGCACAGGAGCTTCAGAGCCCTGTAATCCTTGGCGTGTCCGAGGGTGCCGGCAAGTATATGACCGGATTCAAGACCGTTGCCGCTATGGTAAAGGCTATGGACGAGGAGCTTGGTATTACTGTTCCCGTTGCTCTCCATCTTGACCACGGCTCATACGAGGGCTGCTACAAGTGCATCAAAGCCGGATTTACATCAATTATGTTTGACGGCTCACACTACCCGATTGAGGAAAATGTGGCAAAGACCACCGAGCTTGTTAATGTTGCTCACGCTCTGGGCCTTAGCATTGAGGCAGAGGTTGGCTCCATCGGCGGCGAAGAAGACGGCGTTATCGGCGCAGGCGAGTGCGCTGACCCGGAGGAATGCAAGATGATTGCTGACCTTGGCGTTGATATGCTGGCTGCCGGTATCGGCAACATCCACGGCAAGTACCCCGAAAACTGGGCAGGCTTGTCATTTGAGACTCTTGACGCTGTACAGCAAAAGACCGGCATTATGCCTCTTGTTCTCCACGGCGGTACAGGTATCCCGGAGGATATGATTAAGAAGGCTATCGACCTTGGCGTATCCAAGATTAATGTTAATACCGAGTGCCAGCTGGCATTCCAGGAGGCTACTCGCAAGTACATTGAGGAGGGCAAGGACCTCCAGGGCAAGGGATTCGACCCTCGTAAGCTGCTTGCTCCCGGCACTCAGGCAATCTGTGACACTGTTAAGGAAAAGATGGAGCTGTTTGGTTCTATCGGCAAGGCAAACGACTAATAGTCAAAATTAATACGCAACCAATAAGGCTCCCCTTAGTAAAAGGGGAGCTTTTCTGTTATGTCCTTGTGTAATAAAATAGAGGCGAACACAGTTCGCCCCTACAGTAGTTGTAAAAAAGAAACGATAACCAGAAAACCGCAATAATCGTAGGGGCCAACTGCGTTGGCCTCTTTTTCTTGCAATTCCATTTAGATTATGATAAAATGACAGTGCCAAGCCAATAAAATATTGCAAAATACAGCAGGTGTTATTTAGTAAAAAACACTGGCTTTTATCTGCGTATTTTGCGATACCGTTGGTTTGGCGACCTGAAGCCATGTGTTTTTTTGTGCGTATGGCTTCGGCTGTACGCATTTTTTATTTTGGAGGTTGCTATGAAATTTAAGGACAGATATACACAACGAAGCTGTGTGGATAACGAATACATATATTATTCAAAAAAGGAAATGTTGGATGTGTTCCGTCAACTTGGATACTATGAGGACATTGGGTATTCTCCGGAGGAATTGGCAGATATACTCATCGACGCCGAGCTGTCCAAGGCACGGGCAGAATGGGATTTGGACAATCTTGAAAAATGGCAGAATCTCAAAAACAGAATAACAAAAATCCCGCCGGACAATTTCGACGGGAAATATAAATAGAGGCGAACACAGTTGGCAACCGAATAAGACACCCATAAGAAAATTGAGGCGAACACAGTTCGCCCCTACGGTAGTTGTAAAGATTAGATTGTCGTTTCATTTATACTATAATCGTAGGGGCGATTGCAATCGCCTTTGTGCGCAGCACCCGATAAAAATACCAATAATGCCAACGCAGATACTAGGCATAAAAACGAAACAATAATCTAAAACATAACAATTATAGGGGGATGGGATTACCACCCCCCATATTTGCTGTAAAGAACAGTTCAGAGTATTACCTTATTTCACCACTACGGACTTGTAGCTGCTCCAGGAGGAGTATGCTGTTTTGCCGTTTTGTACCTTGTAGGCACGCACCTTTACATAGTATCTCTTGCCGGAGGTCAGGCTGCTGATGGTCTTGGATACTGAGGATGCGCCGGATACCTTGACAGTCTTGTAGGATGAAAATGAGCTGTATCTGCTGTATTTGATTTGGTAACCGGATGCAGCGCTCACTTTTTTGTAGGTAACGCGCAGAGCCTTGGTTTTTGCTGTTAGGGCAACGCTTCCGGGTACCGGCAGCTTTTTCTTGGCGGTATAGTAGTCCTTGTATATCTTGCCGCATTTGCTGCAGGTGAATTTTGTGTATCCCTGGGCAACGTATGTTGGTGCAATCACCGTCTTTTTGTAACTATGATTTTTGGTAACAGTTACAGGAATTTTTACGGTGGTGCCCAAGGCCTTCACGCTGATATTGGTATTGCCCTTGGCTACGCCCCGCAGATAGCTGCCCTCAATCTTGGCAATGGAGGTGTTGTAGCTTGAGGCAGAGGTTGGAGCTGCATATACGGTCATATCCTTGTTCCAGCCGCCGGAGGTTGTTATCTTCATTTTTGCAGATGGGAGACTGCGTTTTTCTACAGCCTCAACATTGGCAACGCTCTGGGTAAGAATTGTTTTGCTTGTAATAAAGCCGGAGTACAGTCTGACTGTCTTTTTTGTGCTGCTGTTGTTGGCTGTGGTGGAGGTTTTGCTGTTTACCGTGTCAGAAAACAGCTCCACCCAGTAGTGACAGCCGTTATATACCACATGTCCTATTGCCATAGCCTTGTATTGGCTGCTCAGCATATTACGGCGATGACCCTGACCGGCATAGTTTTTGTCGTCCTCGCGCCATGCGTCGTTTACCTGCTTAGCGGTATTCATCAAATTTGATGTGCCGCAGGCAATATTTTCGCCAATAGTCATCCATTGATAATTTTCGCCAATCTCGCCTTTTTCGTAAATATCGCTCCAGGATGTGTTGTTGGGTCTGGTATGAGAGTAGTACAGTGCAATCTCGGCAGCACGCTGTATAGCAATTTTTTCCAGCGCGTAGTCGTATTTGAGAGCAACCAAATTTTTGCACTTATGCTTTGTGCCGTCCGGGTTCCAGTACCAGGCGTCGGTGGAGGAGGTACGCATACTGTTTACTAAACCGAGAACCTTGCGTCCCTCAGTTTGGTTGTATGTGCCGTACAATGATACCTTGTAGTTGGTGGCTGCGTCGGCTGTTGTGGGGATTGCCCAGCAGGTGGCCAGCATCATCATAGCCAGCATAATACTAAATATTCTTTTCATGCTATCATCTCCTTAATATATTATACTACTACTATACCATTATTTTACTGTTTTTGCAAGATTTGGTTAGACCGGGCGAGCAATTCCGACGGGAAATATAAATAGAGGCGAACGCAGTTCGCCCCTACGGTAGTTGTAAAGATTAGATTATCGTTTCATTTTATCAAAATCATTTAACCTATTGAGGCTCCCCTTATTATGTAATTAAGGGGAGCTGTCGCATACAGGGCTCCCACAAAGTCCCATAGACTTTGTGGGAAGAGGAGAAACGTATGTAGTGTTTATTATACATTTGCTTGCAAATGTATTCAAACACGAAATGTGTTTGGACGAGACTGAGGGGATAAAAGGTATATTGCACCCCTTTGTTTACAATCCCTCCACCACGCAAGCGTGGTCCTTATCTCGCCTGCCGGCTCGGTCGGTGCTTCTGCACATTCGTGCAGAGGTCTCCACCGGAGACCCGCACCCCTTTACACAAGGGAGCCGAAATAGGGTTTACACAAGGGAGGCATACTCGGTTATTATTCGCTTTGGTATTTTTCTGCCTGGAGGCGGAACATATATGCGTATGTGCCGTCCTTCTCCATCAACTGTTGGTGACTGCCCTGCTCGATAATCTCGCCGTTTTCCATAACCAGTATTCGGTCGGCATTGACAGTGGTGGACAGGCGGTGGGATATAAATATCACCGTCTTGTTTTGGGCGGCCTCAATCATTGCCTGGTTGAGATTATATTCTGCCACAGGGTCAAGATTGGCTGACGGCTCATCCAAAATTATATACGGGCAATTCTTGTAGAACGCACGGGCGATTGCCACCTTTTGGCTCTCGCCGCCGGACATCATTATGCCATCGTCATCAAACTCCCGCAGCAGGTTGGTGTCCGGTCCGTTGGGCAGCTCCTTGGTATATCCGCTGTGCCGCAGGGCATTGCTGACAGCCTTGCCGTCATATTTTGTGTCCAGCGCAACATTTTCGCCCAGAGTGGCGGCAAAGATTTGGAAATCCTGAAACACGGCGGCAAATCTGTCCCTATGAGAACTCACTGTCACATGGCGAATATCCTGACCGTCGATGGTGATACTGCCGTCGGTAACATCGTACAGTCGCAGCAGCAGGTTGGTTAGGGTGGTTTTGCCGGCGCCGTTATAGCCTACCAGCGCAATTTTTTCTCTCGGATGGAGGGTTAGGTTAATGTTCTTTAGGGTTGGAGCGTCATTGCCGGGATAGGTAAAGGATACATTGTTAAGCTTTATTTCCTTTGGCTCGGTGACGGTGGCTGTGGCGTCGCCGTCATTTATTTTTTTGTCCCTGGATAGGAACTCCCGGTATTTTTCTATCAGTCTGGCACGCTCGGAAAAGGTACGCACCACGCCCACCGTCAGGAAGGAGAATGATGTGGCAATCTGGAATGCGCCGTTAAATGTGGCAACAAAATCTCCCGGTGACAGTGTGCCTTTTTCCAGCACGCAGTAGCCCAGATACAGAGGCAGCAGCAGCATAAAGCCCACCACCTGCACTCCCAATTCCTGAAAGAAGTAGATAAAGTCAATTTTGCCCACATATTTTTTTTGGTTGCGGATTACATCGTCGGCGGCTTGGTTGTATCTTTTCATCAGCAGGGGGCGGATGTCGTTCATCCTAATCTCCTTTGCGTAATCCTGCAGGTAGAATATACGGGCAAAGTAGTCGGCACGGCGATGGAGTCGGTTGTTGTCGATTTGGCGCTGGGCCTGCAGCCTGCCTATCACATTGCTGATGGGAGTAAAGACAACCACAACTCCTGCCACGATTGCCAGGCATATCGGGTCGATGGTCAGTATGATGGAGCATATTGTAATCAGCGAGATTACCTCTCCCACATACTGCTGTACCATACCCAGTACGCCGGTAATTCCTCCGGCAGAGGCCTCGATAACCAGTATAAAGTTGTTGTAAAAGTCCGGATTGTCGTAGTTCTCCAAATCCAGGGATTTGGCTTTGTTGTACAAAAGTTGGGACAAGCCCTTGTCCACCTTTTCTTTTTCTTTGGCAAAAAAGAATTCTCGGTATATCCGGTCGAGCACTTGGCTGACAATCAGCACAAGAGCAATAATGATAACGGCATATAGTATTTTGCGCCTGTCATCACCGGATGCCACAATGTCGATTACATATTTTACACCCAGTACGGATATAATTCTGGTAGGCAGTCTGTTGATTGCTCCCCAAAAGCACTCGCCCAGCACCAACCACGGCGATATGCGAAACATAAGACCCAAAAAGTATATTATGTTGCTAAAGGTGGAGTGCTTGGCTCTGATGTCGGGGCCCTTGGTACGTTTACTCATTTTTCGCGGCCTCCTCTCTGTTGTAAGAACTGGCTTGCAGAGTGAACATATTGCAGTATTCTCCTGCCATATCCATCAGCTCTTGGTGAGAGCCGCTTTCTGTCACAGTGCCTCCCCCCAGCACAAATATTTTGTCGCTGAGTACGGCGGAGGATAAACGGTGAGAAATATATACCACCGTTTTGTTTTGGGTTGCCTTTACCAAATTTTCGTACATATTGTATTCTGCGATTGGGTCCAGGGCAGAGGATGGCTCATCCAGTATGGCTATGTCGAACTGACGGGCAAACATACGGGCAACGGCGGTCTTTTGTGCCTCGCCGCCGGATAATCCTGCGCCCTTGTCGTCAAATTCTCTGGTGAGTACTGTGTCTGCTCCCTGTGGAAGAGTCTGTATTTTTTCCCACACGCCTGCCTGCTCCAAAGCCTGCCTAGCCAGCGGCGCTTCGTGGTCATCACACTCGTGGCACAGTACGTTCTCGTTTACGGACAGTGCAAAGATGCGGTAGTCCTGAAATACCGTGGCGAATTTTTTGCGGTATTGCTCCACATTATACTCCTTAATATTGACGCCGTTGTACAGTATCTCTCCGCTATTTGGGTCATAAAATCTCAGCAGCAGCTTGACCAGCGTGGTTTTTCCGGCGCCGTTAACACCTACCAGTGCCACCGTTTCGCCGGCATTGATTTTTAGATTTACATTTTGGAGGGAATACTTGTTGGCGCCGGGGTATTTGAAGGATACATTGCGCAGCTCTATACTCTCCATCTCCGGCACATCCAATGGGCCGTCGGTAATTTTTGGCTCATACTCAAAGAACTCTCGCAGATTTTGAAAATACAGTGCCATATTGCTCAGCTCTGCCAGGCTGTTGGCAATCTGCATGGTGGAGGCGCGAACGGAATTAATGGACGACAGCACCACGCTGAAGCCGGATATGGTCAGGCTGTTGCTGTGGATAAATTGGTATGACGCCAGGGAATATGAGCCTACCACCGGTATTATTTCGCCGAATAGTGAGCCGGCAAGACTGTAAAAAAACAGTCGCCGGCCGTAGTTCCTGATGATATTGATGTTTCTTTTGACTGCGCCCTCCATCTCCGCCATCATTACACCAAAGATGTTGCCGGTACGCATATCCTTGCTGAAATCCTTTAGGAATACCGTGCGTTGGGTATATGCCTTGATTCTGTTGTTGGTGGTCATCTCCATATCACGCTTGTAGTACAGCTTGCTCTTGTATATCTCTACTACAAAAACCAGCACAACAGGGGCAAGAAATAACAGGTATTTTGGGTCAATGGACACCACCACACCGATAACTGCCAAAAATGATATTACCGAGGCTACCACATAGGAGATTCCCCAGCAGAAAGCCAAAAAGTAGCCACCCGTCAATATCTCGGAGGCTCTTTTGTAGGAATCATAAAAGGCCGGGTCCTCATAGCAGCAAATATCCACCTCTGACGCCTTTTTGAATATCATATTGTTCAGGGATTTGAACACCTTTTTTAGGCTGATGAGCTGTACGTAGTCGCATACTATTACAACAATTTCGTTGACTATGCCCACTGCCAGGAACAGCAGCAGTGTTTTTACAAAATCCCGGTACGTGCCGTTGCCCTCTATCAGCGTCAGCAGTACCTTGAGGAAGAGAACGCCCTGCACGAACTGACCGAACAGTGACACACTGATTTGCTCCATAACGGCGGCGGGTATGATGCTTTTGTCGGCACGGAACATTATTTTTATGCCGTATATTATGTTCTTTAGCACCGGTGCTTTTTGGTCATTATGGGGTATCCAGGTATGTGGCACAGCGTTCACCTCCTCGTATAATGTAAATACGATATTTTGAAGAAGAATATCGAAACTTC
>JBJEPK010000014.1:0-15113 GCA_051881195.1 Eubacterium sp.
GTTGACGGAACACATCCAGTACATCCTGTTTAGAATAGTATATATATTCGTTGTCCACACAGTTGCGTTGAGTGTATCTGTCCTTAAATTTCATAGCGACCTCCAATAAAAAATGCGTACAGCCGAAGCCATACGCACTAAAAACACACAGCTCAACTGTCGCCAAACATCTCACATATACAGTATCAAAACAATATGCAAATAAGAGCGTGCATTTTTAACAAAGTAAAACGCACATTGCTTCAATACTATTTATTTGTAAGATATTTGGCAACATTATTTTATCATAATCTAAATGGAATTGCAACAAAAAAGGCGAGCATTATCGCTCGCCTTTAATACCGTATTACTCTGTCTCTTCGGTTGTGGGCTGGGTTGTGCTTACCTGACCGTATGCGTTGTTGGTAATGGTTGGGTAAACCAATACGGCACCGTCCTTGCGGAATCCCTTGAGCTGGCACTTCAGCACGTCAACTCTTTGCTGTGCAAGGGTGATATTGCTCTTGCCGTAGGTACGCATCTGCAAATCGTATGCGTCCTGTGGGAAGTCGGACTTCCAGCACCAGGTACCATAGAAGATACCGCCGCTGCCTCTCTCGTTGATACGGCTGTTAGGAATATTGTTGGTAACAATGTTGTAATTCATCCAGCCGTTGGACAGTGCGTACTTTGCAATCTTTACAATGCTTTGCTTGTTGTATCCGGTTCTCACATAAGGGATGAGGGTGTTAACAATGGATACCAGCTTGGTAGGGGAGGCGGACTTTGCCTCCTTAAATATTTGGGTTAGACAAATCTTTTGTCTGTTAGCTCTCATATTATCGCTGTCCAGCTTACGGATACGGCAGTATGCCAGCGCCTGCTTACCGGTGAGCTTCATCTCGCCCTTGTCGCCCTCAAATGTCTTTTCGATAGTGGTGTGGTTGTAACGCTTTTGGTGGCTGTTAATCTCGTTAATCTCTTTTGCAGTAATCTCCAGAGTTACGCCGCCCAGCTTGTCAACAATTGCCTGGAAGGAGTCAAAGTTAACAATAACATAGTTGTCAATATCAATTTTGTACATGTGCTCCACGCAATTGATATATGCGTCCACTCCGCCGTATGACATTGATTCGTTAATCTTGCCGAACTTACCCGATGTCTCATCGCCGGGAGTTACCTCGTAATAGGTATATGAGTCACGAAGAATGGAGGTCAAATTAATCTCTCCGGTATCGGCGTTGACGCTGGCGATAATTGCAGAGTCTGCACGAGTACCCTTTTCCAAAATCTCGTCGCCTCGGGTGTCCTCGCCGATAAGCAGTACATTGAGCACATGGGTTGACTTGACCGGTGTGCCGGTATAGTACCAGGTTTTAATCATATCCTGGAGTGATGACAGCTCAGTTGCCTCAACCTCGTTGAATGGGTCAAAGGTCTCCTCCAGTGTGTCCATACCCTTCCATGTTCCTTCGGTGGAAGTACCGTTTCCGCCGGATACGGTATTCAGGGCGTTGTTGATATATATCAGACCAAATATTGCCAAGCCAAGAATAATTACCAGCAGTGTGATAATAATACCTCGCCTAACCTTGTGTCCTTTTTGTGCCTTCTTGTCCATCTCGTCATCCCGGTCTCGAATTGCCTCTAGGTCGTCAGCTCGTTCTGTAATTTGGAGCAGGTCCACCATGCCCTCTTCCTCGGTATTGGTAACCGCCTCTTTAACATCATCGGGCATATCGCCTGTTTGGGAAATATCGGTTTCCTCAAAGGACAATTCCACATCCTCTTCCTGCGGCTCGTCATCAAAGTCGTCTCCCACAAGATTAAGTTGTGGCTCGTCCCGACTTTCCTCTACGGGGGCGGGCTCTTCGCTGATAGTCAGTTCTGCTTCCTCCGATACAGGTGACTCCTCCGGTTCTATAGCCTCTACCACCGGCTCGGGCTTGTCCATATTCAGCTTGGTTGCCTCCTGTGGCTCCGGGTTGACCGGTGTCTCGCCCGACTTAACTTGCTGTTCGTTCTCCTCTCGGCGCTTTTTTACCTCAGAGAGAATGTCGTCGATATTATAGTTATCTGCCATTGATTATCTCCTCTTTGCTTACCGAATACTTGAATCTCGTTAACAATACAAGTATTTTGTTGCTGCGTTATTACTTATAGATTAATAATCCGTTAACTATTCCTCTGCCTGTGGAGTAGCGTCCTCCTCTGCAGATGATACAACATCATACTCTTCTTCAACAAATTTGTCAACTATTCCGATAGTTGCCAATCTCTCGCCGTCGTTAACCTTCATTACCTTTACGCCCTTGCCGGGACGGTTGACGGTGTTGATTTGGTCGGCGTGGGTACGGATTACGATACCGTCTGTGGTAATCATAATTACATCATTGTCGTCACATACCGGAGCAATCATAGCCACCTTGCCGAATTTTTCGGTACGGTAGTTTATGATACCCTTGCCGGCACGACCCTGCACTCGGTAATCCTCGTAATTGCTTCGCCTTCCGTATCCTGTCTCGGTAACAGTCAGCAGCTGCATATTGTCAACTACTACGGCAAAGCCTACAACATAGTCACCCTCTGCCAGCTGGATAGCTCTAACACCTCTTGCAGTCCTGCCTATCAGTCGAGCGTCGCTCTCCTCAAAGCAGATGGACATACCGTCGTGGGTAGCAACAATCAGCTTGCGGTTGCCGTCGGTAATATCAACCCAGCACAGCTCGTCGCCCTCGTCAAGATTGATGGCGATGATACCTGTTTTGCGAATGTGGTCATATTGGCTCAGAGCAGTACGCTTGATAACGCCGTACTTTGTTACCATACACAGATATGCTCTGTCCTCTTCCTTTGGCACCTTTACCATTGCGGTAACCTGCTCATCCTTTTCTATAGGGATGATATTGATTACCGGCAGGCCCTTGGATGTTCTGGTGCAGTAGGGAATTTGGTACGCTTTGATAGCAAATACCCTGCCCATGGAGGTAAACAGCATTATCTTGTCGTGGGAGGAGCAATGGAACATTGACTTGGCTGTGTCCTCCTCACGCCTGCTCATACCCTTGACTCCGTGGCCGCCGCGATTCTGTGCCTTGTAGTCGTCCACCGTCATTCTCTTTACGTAGCCCATATTGGTTAGGGTTAGAATTGACTCCTCCACCGGAATCAAATCCTCATCGTCAACATCGCCGATAACCGGGCTGATTTCTGTACGACGCTCGTCGCCGTACTTTTCTGCCACGGCTCTGGCCTCGGTCTTGATTACCTCCAGCATACGGGTTTCGCTTGCCAAAATTTCTTTATAATTTTGGATGGTCTTACGCAGGTCGGACAATTCGTTGAGTATCTTTTCTATCTCAAGACCTGCCAACTGACCCAGTCGGTATGCCACGATTGCGCTTGCCTGCGGGTCATCAAAGCCGAATTTGTCCATAATTGCCTGCTTTGCCTCGGCTTGTCCGCCGCGGCAGCTTCGTATGGTGGCGATAATCTCGTCAACTATGTCGATGGCTTTTTCCAGTCCCTCCAGGATATGGGCTCTCTTTTCTGCCTTTTCCAGGTCAAAAAGTGTTCTGCGCTTGATAACATCCTTTTGGAACTCAATATATTTTTGCAGTATTTCCTTTAGGGTTAATATCTTAGGTACGCCGTGGTCCAGCGCCAGCAATATTGCTCCAAAGGTGGTCTGCATTTCTGTCATTTTGAACAACTGGTTCAGCACAACCTGGGCATTTGCTTCTTTTTTGCACTTGATTTCCAGCTGCATACCGGTACGGGAGGAGGTATAGTCCTGAATGTCGGCAATGCCGTCAATTCTCTTGTCCTTAACCAGCTCTGCAATCTTTTCCTGCAGTCTGCGTTTGTTAACGCCGTAGGGCAGCTCGGTAACTACAATCTTGTCCCTGCCGCTTTCCTGCTCAATCTCGGCCTTGGCACGCAGATAAATCTTGCCCCTGCCTGTGGCATAGGTGTCCTTGATACCCTTGGTGCCCATAATAATGCCGTAGGTTGGGAAGTCGGGACCCTTGATATGCTCCATCAACTCCTCCAGGGTAGCCTGGGGATTGTCGATAAGACAGCACATACCCTCCACAACCTCTCTCATATTGTGTGGCGGTATATTTGTTGCCATACCTACTGCGATACCGGAAGAGCCGTTAACCAGCAGGTTGGGGAACTTGGTAGGGAGTACCTGTGGCTCATTCTCTGTATCGTCAAAGTTTGGCATCCAGTCAACGGTGTTTTTGTTGATGTCCTCCAGCATTTTGACAGCAACTCGGCTCATACGAGCCTCGGTATATCTGTATGCTGCGGCAGGGTCGCCGTCCACACTACCGAAGTTACCGTGGCCGTCAACCAGGATATGCCTCATAGAGAAGTCCTGTGCCAGCCTAACCAGTGCGTCATATACGGAAGCGTCGCCGTGAGGGTGATAGTGACCCAGCACGTCGCCGACAGTGGTGGCGCACTTGCGGTATGCTCTGTCCGGTGTAAGATTGTTTTTGTACATTGCGTACAAAATTCTTCTGTGTACCGGCTTGAGGCCGTCGCGAACGTCCGGCAGGGCACGGGATACGATAACGCTCATTGAGTAGTCAAGGAATGCACCGCGGATTTCCTTGCTGATTTCCACATCCTTGATATTTTGGTTATCATAATTAATATTGTCATGAATTACTTGTTTATTAGCCATTATATTTAACTCTCCTTGTCAAAGGCAACTAAATGTCCAGATTCTTAACGAATTGAGCGTTTTCCTCGATGAACTGTCTTCTTGGCTCAACCTCTTCTCCCATCAGGAGTGAGAAGTTTTCCGACGCAATCTCTGCATCATCAACAGTTACTCTCAACAGGGTACGGAATTCCGGGTCCATTGTGGTTTCCCACAGCTGGTCAGGGTCCATCTCACCAAGACCCTTGTAGCGCTGTACATCGCAGTCGCCACCCATTCGCTCTATTATTTCGTCCCTTTGCTCGTCAGAATATGCGTACTCGCTCTTTCTGTTTTTGCTGACCTTGAACAGAGGCGGCTGTGACAGATATACATGACCCCGGTCAATCAGCTGCGGCATATACCTAAAGAAGAATGTCAGCAGCAGTGTGGTAATGTGGGCGCCGTCAACATCGGCATCCGCCATAAGAATAATTTTGTGGTAGCGTAATTTGGATATATCAAAGTCCTCGCCTATTCCCGTGCCCAGCGCCTGGATAACAGGCACCAGCTTTTCGTTGCCATATACCTTGTCTGCTCTGGCTTTTTCTACATTGAGCATCTTGCCCCACAACGGCAGGATTGCCATATATTTTGGGTCACGGCCCTGCTTTGCCGAGCCTCCCGCAGAGTCACCCTCTACGATGTACAGCTCGCACTTTTCTGCTTCCTTGCTGGTGCAGTTAGCCAGCTTGCCCGGCAGGGAATTGCTTTCCAGAGGATTCTTTTTCTTGATAGCTTCCCTTGCTTTGATAGCGGCCTCTCTTGCACGGAGCGCCAGTATTGCCTGGTCAAGAATTTTCTTTGTTTCGTCAGGATTTTCCTCAAAATACTGATTCAGCTTGTCATTTACCAGGTCACGGACAATGTCGCGCATCTCTACATTACCCAGCTTTGACTTGGTCTGTCCCTCAAACTCGGCGTTGGTCAGCTTTACGGACAGTACGGCTGTCAGGCCTTCCTTAACATCGTCGTACTTCAGCTTGCTGTCAGTCTCTTTTATGAGATTTAGGCGCTTGCCGTTGTCGTTAAGAACCTTTACCAACGCTTTTTTGAAGCCGTCAACATGGGTACCGCCGTCAACAGTCTCAATATTATTTGCAAACTGTCGCATAGTTTCGTGATTGTCGTTAGTGTATTGCAGGGCAACCTCGGCACTCATTGTACCCTTGTTGGTGGAGATATGGATAATCTCGTCGTGAATGGGCTGTCCCTTCTTTATATCGCTGACAAATTCCCTGATACCGCCGTTGTAGCAATATACCTGCTGACCGATAACCTCCGGCTCCATAGGATTTTTGTCAAACAGTTCACGCTTGTCCTCAAATGTAATCTTTAGACCGGCGTTAAGATATGCCTGCTCCTTGAATCTGCGCTCCAAGGTTCTGAAGGTGAACTTTAGGGTCTCCTTAAATATTTCGCCGTCCGGCTTAAAACGGATGGTTGTGCCGTGGGCTTCCTCCGGTGTGTCGGCAATGATATGTAGGTCGTCCACCGGTACACCACGCTCAAATCTTTGGGCATAAGTGTGACCCTCTCTGGTAACCTCTACCTCAAACCACTCGGACAGCGCGTTAACTACCGATGAGCCTACGCCGTGCAGACCGCCTGCCACCTTGTAGCCGGAGTTCTCGCCGTTATCGAATTTACCTCCGGCGTGGAGCACTGTCAGTACAATAGTTACCGCCGGCAGCATCTCGCCGTTGTCGGATTCCTTGAGTCCAACGGGGATACCACGACCGTCATCCTTAACGCTGATTACATTGTCCGGCAAAATCTCAATATTAATTTCCTTACAGATTCCGGCCAGAGCCTCGTCAATAGAGTTGTCCACAATCTCATACACCAGATGGTGGAGACCCCTCTCACCGGTTGAGCCGATGTACATACCGGGCCTTACCCGTACTGCCTCCAGTCCCTTGAGTACCTTAATATCGGACTCATCATAGACTGTGCTGGTCATATCTGTGTTAATATCCTCTTCTTCAAATTTTGTGTTTTCTAAAATTTCGTCTGCCATAAACTAAAACTCCATTTTACATTTTTGCACGCTTATGCAGTGTGCCGGTGTTTATCGGACTTACATATACCTCATGGTCTGTTACCACAAAGCTTTTTGGCAAGTCATAATTTACATATTTTACGCGACCCTCACGCTCTGCCTTTGCAAGGTAATCACGGGTTGCCTTGTTGACAGTGGAGGTATCTATATCGAATATACCTATGATACCCTCGTGGGTAATCACGGTGTCGTCGCCCAGGTGTAAATACATACTATATTATCTCTCCGTTGGATATATGGAAGGTTTTGCCCTGCTTCAATCTCAATATGGTTTCTTTGTCACAGCAGGTAACAAAGATTTGCCAATTCTTTATGTGATTGAGGATATAGTCCTGGCGTTTTTCGTCCAGCTCGCTCATCACATCGTCCAGCAGGACTATGGGATTACTGCCCGTCCTCTCGTTCAGCAGGCTGGCCTCTGCCAGCTTTAGCGCCAGCACACAGGAGCGCTGCTGACCCTGGGATGCGTATGTTCTCACATCATTGCCGTTGATGGTGACTGTTATATCGTCCCTGTGGGGTCCCACGGTGGTGGTGTGATTGACTATATCCGCCACCAATCGCTGTTCCATACGCTCCAGTATTTTTTTTTCAATATCGGAAATTGTCATATCGGCAGTGTATTCTGCCTTGCTGAAATATTGCAGGCCTATTTTCTCACTGCCACCGCTGATACCGTTAAAAATATTGGTAATATACGGCTCTATTGCCTCCAAATATCTCTGCCTTTGGTACACAATTTTTGCGCCCAAGTGAGCAACATTCTCGTTCCAGATATTGATGTATTCCCTAATTTCCGGCGGAATATTGATGTCTCCGTCAAGATTTTTAATCAGAGTGTTACGCTGCTTCAATGCTTTGCTGTAATCTCGCAGCAATGTGTTATAATTACCACCCAATTGGCACAATGCACGGTCCACAAAGTCCCGTCGCTCCTCCGGTCCGCCCTTTATCATTGACAGATGGGTAGGACTGAATATTACAGCCTTGATTTCTTCTCCCAGTGCGGACGCGCTTTTCTTTTTTATTCCGTTTAGGGTGGCTGTGGTTCTGTTTTTTATAGTTAACCGGGCATTTTGTTCTCTGTTACCGGCAGAAAAATTAATTTCCAGCTTAGCATAATCCTGCCCCAACATAATGACCTCGCTGTCCCTGGCACCCCTAAAACTCTTTTCACCGGTGAACAGATATATTCCCTCCAGCAAATTAGTTTTTCCCTGGGCATTTTCTCCCCAAATGATATTAATATCATCAAAATCTGCTGTCATTTGGCGAATATTGCGATAATTTTCCAGCTTAATACTATTAATCTTCATTTATTATCCTATAATCAGTGCCAAAGGCGGTTACCACATCGCCGGGTCTTATTTTTTTTCCCCTTGCCGTGCATACCTCACCGTTAACCTTAATTATACCGTCTTGTATAAATTCCTTTGCCTGACCTCCGGTTTCGCTGATACCTTTAAATTTAAGTAAGGATTGCAGCTGAATGAAGTCAGTCTTAATTTTTATCTCTTCCTGCTTATGAGGTGCAACCGATACCTTAATTCTCATTTTTCAGCCTCATTGGTAATACAAGGAACATAAAATTCTCGTTGTTGATAGGTGTAATCTTAACGGGACTTACAGGTCCGTTAAGTTCTATTTTTACCTGGTCGGTGTCGGAATTATTAAGAGCATCCAGCATAAATTTACTGTTAAAGCCGATTTCTACTCTGTCGCCGGCAGTGTTTGCATGCACATAATCCACCACTCTACCCAGACTTGATACTGTGCTGACACGCATCTCGTCATTATCAAATAAGCAACGAATAGGATTTTTTTGGTTATTTTCAATCACCGGCAATGATTTTTCGATACAATTAATTGCGTCCCTTGTATTGATAAGTACAGTCGTTGCTACTTGCTTTGGTATTGCGTTGTTGTAATCAAGAAATTCACCGTCCAGCAAACGGCTGATAATACTGTAATTACCAACCTCCAGCACAATATGACGCTTACCGATACTGATGTTAACAGTATCTTCACTGTCAAGGTCGATTAATTTCATTAATTCCTTAATTGTCTTTTTTGGTACGATGAATACCATTTTTTCGCCGTTATAATTAATTACTTCTTTACGAATAGCAAGTCTGTATCCGTCCACACCTATTAAGGTCAGCATATTTTCTTCAATCTCAAATTTAAGGCCGGTATATACGGGTTTGGATGATTCATTATCTGCAACTGCAAACACAGTCTGGTCAATCATACTGTACAACAGCTTTTGTTCAAATTGGATGGCAGTGCCGCTGCTGACCGACGGTAATTCGGGATAGTCGTCTGCATCAAATCCGTTAATATTATACTGTGCAGCACCGCTGACAATGGATACCGATGTGCCGTTGGTTTCAATAGTAACCTCATCATCACTGAGCTTGCCGATAATATTGCACAATACCTTAGCATTGATGATAATTGCGCCCGGCTCGACAACATCAACCTTCATAGTAGTGTTGATGCCGAATTCAAAGTCGTATCCTGTAAGGCTCAAGGTATTGGAGCCGCATTCTATGAGAATACCCTCGATAGTAGGAATTGTTACCTTGGTGCTAACGGCTCTGATTACATTGTTGCAGGCAATAGCCAATTCTCTTGTGTTGCAGATAAATTTCATGTTATTTCCCTCAATTCAAATAAATATTGTTTTAGTAGTATTATTATAGGGTGTTGAAAGTGTGGAAGTATTTAAAAAACTGTTTATTCATCGGTTTTTTTGTTATTTAATTTTCCAACTGTAGGTGTGCAAAATTTGTTGATACTGTGGAAGTTTTTTATCTTCCACATAGGGTGTTGAAATATTGATTGTGGAGAATGTAAGAATTTGTGGAAAATTCTATCTCTCGTCCTTAATATTATTGATAATGTCATTGACCTGGGAATTAAGGATAGAATCCTTTTTCATCTTATTGCCAACGCTCTCAATATTGTAAAGCACGGTGGAGTGGTCGCGGCCAAACTCCTTGCCTATATTACTGTAGCTCATACCCGTTACCTCACGAATAATGTAAAAACACATTTTGCGGGCCAAACTGATTTTTGAGGTCTGCTTGGTAGAATAAATATCGTCAACGGACACTCCCGTTGTTCTGCTTACCTCGCTGACAATGTGATTAATTGTTACAGGTATGGGCTGTATGTCGTTGAGTATATCCTTAATGGCGTTTTGTGCCAGGGATATGGTGGGTACTTGGTCACTGAATTGACATATAGCATGCAGTTTTTTTGTAGTACCCTCCAACTGACGGATATTGCTCTTTATTTTTTCGGCAATATATTGTACAACAGCGTCAGATATTTCAAAATCCAGCATTTCTGCCTTGCGCTTGATGATGGCGCAGCGGGTCTCAAATTCCGGAGCCTGAATATCAGCCAGCAGTCCGCTGACAAATCTGCTGCGCAGTCGGTCTGTAAGGGATTGTATTTCCTTTGGGGGACGGTCGGAGGTAAGTACTACCTGTTTGCCGTTATCAACCAGGGCGTTAAAGGTGTGAAAAAATTCCTCCTCCGTTTGGTCCTTGCCGGCTATGAATTGAATATCGTCAACCAGCAATACGTCACTGTTCCTGTATTTGGTGTGGAATGCGTCGGTGGTATGATTACCCAGCGCCGCGATAAATTCGTTAAGAAAATCCTCGCTCCTGACATAAGTAATCTTCATATCAGGGTAGTTACGCTGAATTTCGTAGCTGATAGCATTGAGCAAATGAGTTTTGCCCAATCCGCTGTTACCGTAAATAAACAGAGGATTGTAGTTGCTCAAGGTACGGCTGCTGTTAATTTGTCCGCCCGGGTCTGCGGCAATTGCCGTAGCCGCCGCATAAGCAAATTTGTTGCTGGGACCTACGATAAAGTTGTTAAATGTGAGTGTGTCATTCTTAAAATCCTCAAGGTCCATTTTGTTTTGCTCTTTTTCGCTCAACATATCTTCGGGACACAAAAAAGTAACTATTACAGGGAATCCGCATACCTGCTCAAAAGCTTCTCTTATCATATCTCCGTATTGTGCAACTACGGTATTCTTTTTGAACTGATTGCTGAATTCCAGATGTGCGATACCGTTTTCAAAATTAAGTATCTCGATAGGGGACAGCCACAGGTCGTAAGCCGTTTTGTTGGTGTGCTCCTTGCAGTAGGCCAGCACCTCGTTCCATAAATCAATATAAGTTTCCATCAAAATATAACCTCATAAAATAATCTTGGTAAACATACTAATACATCTATATATTATAGATTATATTATACTGTTAGTCAATATATATTTTAATAATTATAAACATATATAGTATTGTCTTGTGGAAAAAAGCAGTTGTCAAAATTAATAATTTATTCTTGTTTTTTATTATGTTGTACTATATAATACTGATATATCTATGGAGGGAGGAATTGTATGAAAATATTTAAGCATCGCGGCGATATTTATATATCCAAGTCCGGCTACAAAAGCAGCAAGGAAGAACGAATTTTGTTATCATTGCTGGCAGTCATTGTGCTGGTTACATTGGCATTGCTGGTGCTGATGAGCAACAAATATTCCTCCTTTACCGAGTTTATTGCCGGTGATGAGGTTACTGTGGAGACCACACAGCCTGTGGACGAGGACGATATTTTGTCAATGCCTAAAATATCCGGCAAGCATAATTTTTTGATTTACGAGACTGACCAGGAGCAATCCACAATCCACTATGCGTATTTGTTACAGGTAGATGGGGACAGTCTGGCATACAAGGCTTGTGCCCTTAATCCAAAAATGAAGATTGACGGTAAGTCCCTGTATAGTATTTATTCAACCGGCGGCGGAGCAGCACTGATGACACAGATGACGGCTTTGCTGGGTGTGGATATTGACTTTTTTGTAGGCTTTGACAAAAATTCGTTTATCGAATTTGAAAACAAGCTTGGCTCATTTATTTATCCGTCGGCAACGGATATTGACTATTCCGGCGGCACCGAGGACGACACATATTCGGTAAGGCTTAGGGTAGGAGAACAACCGTTACAAGGTGTGGAGGTATCCAATTTGCTGCGATATTTTACTGCCGATACAAAGGAATACAGCCGGGCAAACGAGATTATTCTCTACGCTTACACCGGCCTTTTCAACGCGGAGAATTACAACAAGGGCGAGTACTTATTCCGTACCCTGGTAACATCTGCCACCACCAACATTACCGTGCGTGATTACGAAAATAATAAGAATGTGCTGTATGTGTTCAGTAACAAGAATACCGATGTTACCGTATATTCCTGCGTGCCCAATTATGAGGGCAGGGAATTAACACAGCAATCAGTACAGGAAATCAAGGGTTATTTTAGTAAATAGAAATGAGGTCACTATGATTACAGAGGAAAACAAGCAGATTATTATGCAAGCCGTAAAGGATATACTCACGGCAGTGGGTGAGGATGTGGAACGACCGGGTTTGATAGAAACACCCAAGCGAGTAGCAAATATGTATGAGGAGATGTTTGCAGGCCTGGACGAGGACCCACGCCGGCATCTAAAGCTGTTTGATGAGAAGTCAAATGACGAGATGGTAATAGTCAGGGACATTCCCTTTTCTTCTATGTGCGAGCATCATTTGCTGCCCTTTGTTGGCAAGGCGCATATCGCCTACATCCCCAGCGACAACAAGATTATCGGCTTGTCAAAGCTTGCAAGGATAGTGGATAATTTTGCAAAAAAGCCCCAGGTGCAGGAACGCCTTACCTCGGATATTGCAGATTTTCTTAACGACAATCTTAACCCAATGGGTGTTGCTGTTATTATTGAGGCAGAGCACATGTGTATGTCCATTCGCGGAGCAAAGGCTTCCGGCTCCAAGACCCAGACATCGGCGCTCCGTGGCAGAATGCGTAATGACGCACGCACCAGGGCAGAGGTGCTGTCCCTGTTGACAAAGTAATCTGATTTTGGAAAGTAAAGCAGTAGTATGATTTGGAATTGTAGAGATAAAAAAATAGAATACGGCGCCGGCAAGGTGCTGATTATGGGTATTGTCAATGTGACCCCCGACTCCTTCTCCGACGGTGGCAATTACTTTTTGCCCGAGGATGCAGTTGCTCATGCTATGGAGCTGGTGACTGACGGAGCAGATATTATTGACCTTGGTGCCCAGAGTACCCGTCCCGGCTACCAAGAGATTAGCCCGGATGAGGAGTGGGGCAGGCTTGAGCCTGTTATTACCCAATTACGAAATAAGACGGACCTCCCTATCTCTGTTGACACCTATTTTTCCTCTGTTGCAAAAAGGTGTATCGACGCCGGTGCGGATATTATCAACGATGTGTCCGGCATTATCAATCCCGATATGGCGCAGGCGGTAGCAGACAGCGGCTGCGGTTGGGTGATTATGCACAACGGCGACGGCGGTTGCCCACAGGTAAAGGAATTTTTTGAACATTCGGTAAAAGAATGTAGAAATTTGGGTATTGACAGCAGTCAAATTTGTTTGGATATGGGTATCGGCTTTGGCAAAACGGTGGAGCAGAACATTGACCTGATTGCCAATATTCCACAGTATAGGCTTGGGGGATACCCTGTTCTATTAGGTTGCAGCAAAAAGCGTGTTATCGGTGCTCTCAGCGGCCAGCAGCAGGCATCACAGCGTGTGTATGGCAACATTGCGGCAGATACAGTGGCTGTTTTGGGCGGGGTGGATATAATTCGCCTCCATGATGTAAAAAATGAAAGACAGGGCATTTTGACAGCACAGGAGTTAGCAAAATGGATAAGATAACCATAAAGGGGTTAAAATTATTTGCCTATCACGGCGTTAACCCGGAGGAAAAAAGGGACGGCCAGACATTTATTTTGGATGTGGATTATTACTTGGACATTACCAAGGCGTGCCGCACCGACAATGTGGAGGACACTGTCAGCTACGCCAAGGTGGTCAAGACTGTCAAGCGAGTATTTACGGCAGAAAAATATGACCTGATTGAGCGCGCCGCCCGGGTGGTGGCAGATGCAATATTGCAGGAATATCCGGTTATCGGCCGTGTTGATGTTGAACTAAAAAAGCCGGAGGCACCGGTGAACGCCGACTTTGACTATATGTCGGTTAGCATAAGCAGGGAGAGATAATGAGATATATTCTATCAATGGGCACCAATATCGGCGACAGGCGGGACAATTTGCTCCGTGCTGTCGACGCCGTAAATTTAGTGCCCAAAACCAAGGTGGTGCAACAGTCCTCTGTGTACAGCACCGAGCCTGTTGGGTATGCAAATCAGCAGGATTTCTATAATATTTGCCTTATGGTAGAATCGGGGCTTGAGCCCCACGAGATGCTGGGCGCTTGTCTTGGTATTGAGGCTGGATTCGGCAGAGTTCGCAGCATTCAAAACGGCCCCAGAATACTGGATATTGACCTGATTTTGGCAGAAAATTACAGTTGTGATACCCACAATCTCATATTGCCTCATCCCCGTTATCATCAGCGCCGTTTTGTGCTTCAGCCAATGCTGGAGATGTTTCCCGACGGTAAGGCTTTCGGCATTGATTTTGCACAATTTATTGACGGTATTGAGGGACAGAGCGTAGTGCCGGTATAATTATTAAAAAAAAGACACAGTGTTTGTAGTATTCACTGTGTCTTTTTGCGTCCGGCGGTATTGTTACATCATAGTGGTAATTGCATCCACCACGTCGGATATTTTGTTTACTGTTTTTTTGATGGTCTTTTTTGTGGGAGAGCAGCAGTCCGGCTTTTTGCCGCACATCATCAGCAGCCCGGAGCATATAGCCAGCGTTGCTCCCACACAGGTCATCATCATTTTTGTTGATTTTTGTTTCATATCAATACCTCCTGCACTTTTTCGTGCAGTTATATTTTTTGCAAAAAACATAAAAAAACAAATGAGAAAATATTGAAAAATTTTTAATATACCGAACATATTTTTAACCTATTAAGGCTCCCCTTATTGTGTAATTAAGGGGAGCTGTCGCATTTTATGCGACTGAGGGGATAAAAGGTGAGTTATAACATTTGCCTTTATGACATATTGTTTTACAATCCCTCAGTCACTTCGTGACAGCTCCCTTTACACAAGGGAGCCTTCATCGGTTATATTAATATTTCCCGTCGAAATTGTCCGGCGGGATTTTTGTTATTCTGTTTTTGAGATTCTGCCATTTTTCAAGATTGTCCAAATCCCATTCTGCCCGTGCCTTGGACAGCTCGGCGTCGATGAGTATATCTGCCAATTCCTCCGGAGAATACCCAATATCCTCATAGTATCCAAGTTGACGGAACACATCAAGTACATCCTGTTTAGAATAGTATATATATTCGTTGTCGGCGCAGCTTCGTTGTG
>JBJEPK010000015.1:0-15101 GCA_051881195.1 Eubacterium sp.
TTTATGAAAGGAGACATAATTTAAACCACCCCTTTCGAGGTGGTTTAATTATACGAGAAAATATGTATCAGTTAGATAGATTTAAAGGAATTTTTGTTGCACTAAACTCAATATACGACATCAATGACAATATTAACATTCCTGTTATCAAGGAACTGGTTAGAATTTATAAATCTAAAGGTGTCAAGGGTGTATATATTTGCGGCTCAACAGGTGAGGGCTTTCTGCTTTCTGTTGAGGAGCGCAAGCAGATTTGTAAAGCAGTAAAAGAAGCAGCCGGCGATGATTTTACGGTTATTTCTCACGTAGGCTGTGCTTCTACAAAAGAGAGCATCGAGCTTGCTAAGCACGCAGAATCCGTTGGTATTGATGCAATATCGGCTGTTCCGTCGGTATATTACAGATTGCCGGCCGCAAGCGTCGAAAAGCATTGGAACGGTATTATTGATGCAACGGAATTGCCCTTTATAATTTACAATATACCACAGTTAACCGGATTTGAATTACCGTACGACCTGTTTGGCAGAATGGCCGGTAATCCAAAGGTAATCGGTATAAAAAATTCAGAAGAACCAATATACGGTATGGAGCGTTTTAGAACTATTGCCGGTGATGATTTTATTATCTTTAACGGTTCTGATGAGCAATTTTTGGCAGGTAGGCTGATGGGTGCAAATGCCGGTATCGGCGGTACATACGGCACTATGCCTGAGTTATTTGTTGAACTGGATAACCTCATTAATGCCAACAAAATAGACAAAGCCAGGGAGTTACAATATAAAGTAAATGATATTATATTTGACCTACTGTCATGTAATTCCTTGTATGGTGCAGCAAAGCAGGTTATGTCTATTAGATTTGGAGTTGATTGTGGTGAGCCTCGTAGTCCGTTCCTATCTGTAGAGAGAGATAATAAGGTGATTTCAATAGCCAAAAAAATTGATAATGTTGTTAAGGAGTATGTATATGGAAGATAATAAAATTGATGAAATTGTGGAAAATCCGCTGGTAGTACATAAGGAATCGGATTCATCATACCAAAAATCAACTGATGATTATACAATGGACGATACTCATTTTGAGGATGAGATGCCTACTTTGGAGCGTCACAGATTCAAAAAAGAGCAAAACAAGAATAATAAAGCGCCATTTATTATTGCGTTAATTATCATTGTAGCTGCTTCTGTTTTGGGTGCATTGTATCTTACCGGAGTTATAGGCAACAAGGATGTTGATACTACAACAATTAAAGCTAGTACAACACGGGAACAAACAACCACTCTTCAAGAGGCTTACAAAGACACTATCGTTGTAAAGAAAACATATATTTTTGTTGACGGTGAAGAGGTCGACGGTATAGACGGCTTGCAGTCTGCGTTAAAGTACGAGACACCTAATACCACAAGGTACACAATCATTGATGAAGATGCCGACCCATCATTCCTTAACGATAATGTTTTGCCTATATTGTTTCAAATGAAGTTTTATGATGAAAAGACAATTATTACTCATAAGAACATTACAGGTCTTGTAGCAGAGGATGAAAAAACCACTGTTCCAACTACCAAGAAGCAAAAGAGCAATAACAGTAAAAAGGAAAGCACTTCAAAATCTTCTGCCAAATCCACATCAAAAGCAGAGGAATAATCGATATACCGAGAGAGTAGCATTGCTGCTCTCTTTTATTTTGTAAAGATTGTGTTAAAATTGTTAATATTCTGTTAACAAAAGATTGACTTGTATCATATTAATTTATATAATCTTCTAAAGAAATGAGGGATAATATGTTAAAATCAATGACGGGCTTCGGTAGAGCCGTAAAAGAAATTGATGGATATGTAATTACTGTTGAATTAAGGTCTGTTAATCACAGGTATTTTGAATTTACTTCCAGAATTCCCAGACAGTACGGATTTCTTGACGAAAAACTAAAATCATATATTAACTCACGAGTTTCCCGTGGTAAGGTAGAGTGTTGCGTTACTATTGAGGCTCTTGATACTGATTCAGCAGAAGTATTGGTTAACAAAACTTTGGCGTCAGCTTATGTTAACGCTCTTAAGGAAATTGCTAACGAATATAATTTGAAAGAAGACTTTGGTGCTTCTGCAATCAGCAGATTTCAGGATGTGCTGGTGGTAAAAAAAGCAGAAGAGGATGAAGATAGAATTTGGAGCATAGTAAAGGAAGTTGCTGATGAAGCAATAGATAAATTTATCGAAATGAGAACCATTGAGGGCGCAAAGATGAAGGCGGATATTCAGTCCCGTGGTGAGTTCATCATCAAATGCGTCGAATTTATCGAGTCCCGTTCTCCGGAAACAGTAAAAGAATATAACGCAAAGCTTGTGGAAAGAGTACACGAAATTATTGGCGACGCCACCCTTGATGAGGCTCGCATCCTACAAGAGGTAGCAATTTACGCAGACAAGGTTGCTGTTGCTGAAGAGACAGTTAGACTTCGCTCCCATATTGACCAGCTTAATACATTTCTTTGCGGCGACGAGCCTGTTGGCAGAAAAATGGATTTTCTTGTACAGGAAATCAATAGAGAGACCAACACCATTGGCTCCAAGGCTAATGATATTGATATAGCTCGCAAGGTAGTTGATATTAAAGCTGAGGTTGAGAAGATAAGAGAGCAAATTCAAAACATTGAGTAATTGGGGGCAATATGAATTTAATCAATATAGGATTTGGTAATTTGGTAAACGCAGATAGGATTGTTGCCATAGTTTCTCCGGATTCTGCTCCGGTAAAGCGTATTGTACAAACTGGTAAGGAAAATGGCTCGTTGATTGACGCAACACACGGCAGAAAGACAATGAGTGTTATCATTACCGATAGCGACAATGTTATACTAAGCTATCTTGACCTAAAGCAGATTGAACAAAAATTCACCAGGGAGGACACAAATGAATAACAAAGGATTGCTAGTAATTTTGTCTGCGCCCAGTGGTTGTGGCAAGGATACTGTATTTAAGAGTCTATGTTCAAAACGTAACGACTGCGTAGAATCAATATCTGCTACTACTCGAAAACCAAGAGAGGGTGAAGAGGAAGGCGTTAATTATTTTTTCAAAACAGAAAAAGAGTTTGAAGAACTAATTAATAATCATGGCTTGCTTGAATATGCTAGGTACAATAACGCATATTACGGTACCCCTGTGGCAGGAGTAGAAAAAGCTATCAAGGATGGCAAAATTTGTTTTCTTATCATTGATGTGCAAGGCGCAAAAAATATTATGAAAATGAGACCGGACGCAGTTTCAATTTTTTTGTTGCCACCTAACGTAGAAATTCTTGAAAAGCGGCTTAATAACAGACAAACCAATGACCCGGAGGATATTAGGAGAAGAATGGAGCTTGCAAAGGATGAATTAGCTCATTCCTCTTTATATAAATATAATGTTGTCAATGATGATTTGGATGTTGCAGTTAACGAAATCAGCCAAATATTAGACAACGAGTTAAGAAATAAGTAATTTGAATGACAATATTGTCAGAAAGGGAAATATTATGTTTAATCCAGATTTAAAGAAAATGTTAGCTAACGTAAATAGCAGATACAGCCTCGTGGTAGGTACTGCAAAGAGAGCAAGAGAAATTAGAGATGACGCTATCGAAAACGAACAGCAGTTGGATGTTAAGACTGTATCAACAGCAATCGAGGAGATTTTTGATGGCAAGTACATCATTGACGAACCGGAACAAATCAAAAGAAAGTAATGAAGAATTTTGTTGCAACAGTAGCTGTTGATAACACATTCTTTAGTTTTGATACAGATTATTCTTATGCTGTACCACAGGAAATGTTGTCCTATGCGCAGATAGGCGCTTGGGTAAAGGTGCCCTTTGGCAAAGGGAATAGGCTTCGCGACGGCATTATCATAGATATAAAAGAGACCGATACTACAGAAGAATTAAAGGCAATTGATTCTGTGGTTAGGCAGGTATTGTCAGAAGAAATGGTTCTTTTAGCCAAGTGGCTCAAGGAACGCTGTTTTTGTACCACCTACGATTGTCTAAAGCAGATGCTGCCTAGAGGTTATAATCATATTGGTAGCAAAAGCATGCGTATGATTAGGCTGGTTGATGAGGCGAATTTGCCAAAGTTGACACCAAAGCAGCAGCTTGTTTGCGACCTTTTGTTGGATGTGGGCTCTGCCGGTGCAGATGAGGTATGCGAATTTTGCAGTGTCGGTATTGGCGTATTAAAAACATTAAATAAGAACGGGGTAATTGAGTTTTATAACAAAGAGGTATATCGCAATCCATACGCTGATGTTACCAAATGTGATTCAACTCCTATTGTTCTATCCGAGGAGCAAAACAAAGCTTATATAACCTACAAAAATATGCTGGAAACCGGTGGTCAAGGGCTGCTGTTCGGTGTTACAGGAAGTGGCAAAACCCAGGTATATCTAAGATTAATTGACGATACCATAGCCATGGGCAAGGATGTAATAGTTCTTGTGCCTGAAATTGCATTGACACCTCAAACACTGAGCCTGTTCCACAAGAGATACGGCAATATTGTTGCTGTTATTCATAGCGGTTTGTCACTGGGTGAGCGTAATGACGAGTACAAGCGTTTAGATAGAGGAGAAGCCAAGATTGCTGTTGGCACAAGGTCTGCTGTGTTTGCTCCATTGCATAATTTGGGTTTAGTTATTATGGATGAGGAACAGGAGCACACATATAAGTCCGAGCGTACTCCAAGATATAACGCAAAGGATGTTGCCCGTTTTAGAGCAAAATACAACAACGCTTTATTCTTAATGACCTCTGCTACTCCATCCATCGAGACATTTAGCAACGCCCTTAATGGCAAATATACCCTGTGCAAAATTAATAATCGCTATGGTGATGGTGGATTGCCCGATGTCATTACTGTAGATATGAAAACAGAAATGAAATTGGGAAACAAAACCCCATTATCATCAAAACTAAAAGAATTGCTACAGAATGTGCTGGACAACGGCAAGCAAGCAATACTGCTAATTAATCGCAGAGGATACAATACATTCATTGCTTGTAATGAATGCGGACATGTGTTGACCTGTCCAAATTGTTCTATATCCCTTACTTATCACAGCTACAATGACAAACTGGTGTGTCACTATTGTGGATACACAAAGCATTTGGACAATGTATGCCCTGATTGTGGGAGCAATGGTATTAGGTATAGTGGCTTCGGAACACAGCGTATTGAGGATGAGTTAACCTCAGCTTTTCCTACTGCAAGAATATTGCGTATGGATGCCGACACAACCGGTACAAAATTTGCTCACCAAAAGCTGTTATCATCCTTCGCTGACGGCGAGTACGATTTTTTGATAGGTACCCAGATGGTAGCCAAGGGATTGGATTTTGACAATGTCACACTTGTAGGCGTTGTAAATGCTGACAACTCTCTGTATGACGAAAACTACACTGCATCAGAACGCAGCTTTGATTTGATTACACAGGTTGTTGGACGAGCCGGCAGAAGAAATGATACCGGTCTTGCAGTAATACAGACCATTAATCCGTACAACGAGATTATTGAATTAGCTGCTAAGCAGGATTATGTTGCTTTTTATAACAACGAGATAGAAATGCGTAGGCTGATGATTTATCCGCCGTATTGCGACCTTATTTCTATTTCGCTTGTAGGTACTGACGAAAATACGGTAGCCCTTGCATCAAAGAGGTTTTTTGACTACATCATTGAGTACAACAACGATGAATTCAAAGAATTAAAATTTGTTGTATTGGGACCAACGCCTGCAAAGATTGCGAAAATTAACAACAACTATAGATATAAAATTGTTTTAAAATGCAAAAATTCAACCAAAATTCGCAATATGATAACAAAAATTTTAAAAAGTATGAGTAAAATAAAGGAATATAAGGATGTATCAATTGTTGCCGATATTAATCCTTATGATATTTCATAATAAGAGGAAGAGAGAATATGGCACTAAGGAATATTGTTAAGGAAGGGGATCCTATCCTTGGCAAAAAGTGTAGAGTAATAGAAAACTTTGATGAAAAATTGTCTATATTAATTGACGATATGTTTGAGACAATGTATAACGCAAACGGTGTTGGCCTTGCAGGTCCACAGGTCGGTCAGCTCAAAAGAGTAGTAGTTATTGATGTTGGAGACGGACCAATGGAGCTTGTCAATCCGGAGATTACTATGACAGAGGGTGAACAGATGGAGACAGAGGGATGCTTGTCCGTGCCGGGCAAATACGGCACATGCAAGAGACCGGCTAAGGTTCAGGTTAAAGCCCAGGACAGAAACGGAAAGTGGCAGGTTTTTACCGGTGAAGAACTTAAGGCAAGATGCTTTTGTCACGAAATTGACCACCTGGACGGAATCCTGTTTACATCAAAGGTAATTGGAGAGCTTGAAGGATAATGAATATTGTTTTTATGGGTACGCCGGATTTTGCCGTGCCTTGTCTTGAAGCATTAATTGATAGTGGACATCGGATTGTGGGAGTATTCACACAACCCGACAAGCCGGTTGGAAGAAAACAAGTTTTGACTCCACCGGATGTAAAGGTATGTGCTGCTAAGCACGATATTCCTGTTTATCAACCGGAAAAAATTAAAAGTTCTAACGCTATTGAGATTATTAACCGGCTGGAGCCGGATGTAATCATTGTTGTAGCTTACGGCAAGATTTTGCCAAAAGAAATATTAACAGCTGCACCTTACGGTTGTATCAATGTACACGCATCGTTGTTACCACTGTACCGTGGTGCGGCACCTATTCAGTGGTCTATTCTCAACGGTGATGCACAAACCGGCGTATCAATTATGCAAATGGATGAGGGACTGGACACCGGCGATGTTTTGCTTGTAAAAAAGACGGATATTGATATTAACGAGACATCGGCAGAATTGTTTGACAGATTATCTCTTATTGGTGCCCAAGCATTGATTGAAGTCTTGGAGGCAATACAAAATGGTGATATAAAACCACAGCCACAGCCTGTTGGAGATTACCAATACGCCTCTATGATAAACAAGGATATGTGTCCTATTGATTGGAGGAACAACGCACTCCATATTCACAACCAAATCAGAGGACTGCAAACTTGGCCTGTTGCAATTACAAAGATAAATGGTAAGAATGTTAAGATCCATCAGTCAAGACTAATTGATGGGCATTTCGATAATATTCCGGGTGAAATTGTTGATAATAACAAAAGATTGATTGTTTGTTGCGGAGATAAAAAGGCTTTAGAGATTACTTTTTTGCAGCCGGAGGGTAAAAAGAAAATGGATGCTCAGTCCTACTTGCTTGGCAACAATATTGAACTTGGAAAAATTTTGGGAGAATGATATGGGTAGTTATTTTTTGTATTATATGACAGGATTCATTATGCTTCCGGTATTTATATTTGCACTTTTTTGTCAAGGACTGGTCAAGTCATCATTTAGAAAATATTCATCCATTGCCAGCAGAAGCGGTATGACCGGTGCTGATGCCGCATGGAGATTACTACAGCTCAATGGCATTACTGATGTAAAAATAAAGCGCATAAACGGAACCTTAACTGATTACTACGACCCAAAAAACAAAGAGATATGTTTGTCACAGGATGTATTTGATTCTCGCAGTATTGCCGCAATAGGAGTTGCTTGTCATGAGGCGGGACACGCTTGTCAGCATTACGAGGGATATACAGCCCTCAGGTTGCGCAATGCTGTAATTCCCGTTACCAGAATCGGCTCATCACTTGGAATACCTCTGTGTCTTATTGGGCTTTTAATTAATTCACAGTCCCTTGCGTATGTAGGAATAATACTTTACGCGTTTGTTGCTTTGTTTCAGTTTATTACACTACCTGTGGAGTTTAACGCCAGCAAAAGAGCATTGCAGACAATTGAGAGCAATGGTTTTCTCATTGATGAAGAGTGTAAGGGTGCAAAGAAGGTATTGTCGGCTGCTGCGTTAACTTATGTTGCTGCTCTTGCATCAGCCTTAGCAACAATATTTAGATTACTGATTGTATTATCCGGTGACAGAAGAAGATGAAAAACCCTAGATTAGTTGCCTTTGAGGTGTTATATGGTATACAGCAAAACAATGCTTATTCCAATCTCAGTCTTGACAAGGCTTTGTATCAGGTTGAAGCTAGAGATAAGGCTCTTGTGTCAGCTGTAGTATATGGCACGATTGAACGAAGAATAACTCTTGAATATATTGTAAAACAATTTCTCGACGGCAAAACTAAGCCAAAAGTAAAACTGCTGTTACTTATGGCCACTTATCAGCTGTATTTTATGGACAAAATCCCATCATCAGCCGCTATTAACGAAACAGTTGAGCTTGCAAAGAATGTTGGCGTATCCTATTACAGCAAGTTTATCAATGCTATATTGCGCAAAATTGATAAAAACAGAATTGAAATTGATAATCTCGATGACTTGTCAGTCAAATATTCCTGCCCAATTCATTTGATTAAAATGTGGCAAAAGGCTTATGGAGAAGAAAACACTGACAATATTCTAAAGTGTATAAACAATAAAGCGCCTGTGTTCGCAATTCCTAACAGAAATATTGTGGATGAGGAAGAATTGTCCTACGAGTTACTGTCAAACAATATTGACAACGAGATATACAATGATGTTGTTAAGATTACTTCATCATTTGATTTGCACAACTGCAAGCCCTTTGAGGACGGATTATTCTACATAGAGGACTATAGCTCCTACCAATGTGCTAAAAAACTTAACGCAAAACCGGGTGATACAGTAATAGATGTTTGCGCTGCTCCCGGTGGAAAATCTTTTACTATCACCAACAGTATGAATAATCAAGGCAGGGTAATTGCTTGCGACCTGCACCGACACAAAGTTGACCTAATATCCAAATCCTGCAAAAGGTTGCAAATAAGTATTATTGAATCCATGGTCAATGATGCAACCCTTTATAATCCAAATATGCCAATGGCCGATAAGGTTTTATGCGATGTGCCCTGCAGTGGATTCGGTATAATTCGCAGAAAACCTGAAATAAGATACAAAGATCTGGATTCAATTAAGGATTTACCGGCAATCCAATTGTCCATTCTTGCGACATCTGCAAGGTATCTAAAGCCGGGAGGCACCCTGGTCTATTCTACCTGCACTCTAAATAAGAGAGAAAATGAAAGCGTTGTTTCTGCCTTTCTTGAAGCATACAACGATTTTGAACTAATCGAACAAAAAACTATATTCCCATCCATTGATGGAGGCGACGGCTTTTTTTTGGCTGTAATTAAAAGAAATGACTGATATTAAATCACTTAATCTCCCTGAATTAACTGCTGAATTGGCTCAATTCAATGTACAAAAGTTTCGTAGTCTGCAGATATTCAAATGGCTACATAGTAATGGGGTATATTCTTTTGATGAGATGAGCAATATCTCAAAGGAATTTCGCGCCAAGCTTAAGCAGGAATATTATATACCCCATTGTATAATAGAAGAAAAATATGAATCTCAACTAGATGATACAGTTAAGTATCTGTTTCGTCTCTATGACGGCGAATATGTAGAGAGTGTAGTAATGAAGTATAAGTATGGCTACACTATTTGCGTTTCCTCCCAGGTTGGATGCAAAATGGGTTGTAATTTTTGTGCTTCTACCTTGGCAGGTTTCAAAAGAAATCTGCTGCCTGCCGAGATAGAATCCCAAATTCACACCGCCCAAAATGACCTTGGCATCAGAATATCTCACATAGTTATGATGGGTATTGGCGAGCCTCTGGACAATTACGACAATGTTATAAAATTTTTGTCCCTGGTCAATGATAAGAATGGATTGTGTATATCCCTTCGTGATGTCACTATTTCTACCTGTGGTATTGTCCCTCGTATCTACGATTTAATAGAAGAGGGGATGCCGGTTACATTAACGGTATCACTGCACGCTCCAAATGACAGTATTAGGTCCAATATGATGCCTGTCAACAACAGATGGGGCGTTGACCGGGTAATCACAGCATGTAAAGAATATGCCAACAGAACATCGCGAAGAGTCAGTTTTGAATACACATTAATCAAAGGAGCAAACGATAGCAGGCAATGCGCAATGGAGCTGGCTAGTAAATTAAAAGGCTTTTTGTTTCATGTAAATCTTATTCCTGTTAATGATGTTGCCGAGAGGGGCAATGTCAGGTCGAACGATGAGGATATTCAGAAATTTCAGCAAACCTTGAAATCACAAGGAATTAATGCTACAATAAGACGAACACTTGGCAAGGATATTAACGCATCCTGCGGCCAACTAAGAAGAAAGAGAAACGAAGGTGACAGTAATGAAAATTGTTGCTAAAACTGACAAAGGAATGGTTAGAGACTCTAATCAGGACGCATACGCTGTTGGTGAACTGCCCGGAGATGTTGCCTGGGCAATTGTATGCGACGGTATGGGTGGCGCTGCAGGCGGTAATATCGCTTCAACCCTTGCAGTAAAGGTAATCAGCGATAAGATTACTTCCTCGTACAATTCCAAGATGAGGGACGCATCTATTAAAAATCTCTTGGATTCTGCTATCACTGCAGCCAATCTTGAGGTTTATGATATGGCGTATTCCCGCCCGGAGCTTCAGGGAATGGGCACCACTGTAGTTGCTGTTATCGTTAGAGATAATATTGCATATATTGCTCACGTCGGTGATAGCCGTGCTTACATAGCTACAGCAGAAAGTATAGAACAAGTAACTGTCGATCATAGTCTTGTTCAAGATTTGGTTAACCAGGGTAAGATTACCGCAATCGAAGCTGAGCATCATCCTAAAAAAAATGTAATCACACGAGCGGTAGGCGTTGACAAGCAGGTGGACGTTGACTTTTCGGAGATTGATTTGTCCGGAGACAGCACATTGATATTATGCACAGATGGTTTGTCCAATTATGTCACCACAAAAGAAATGGCAGAGGACATTAACGATGGTCAGTATTATGCTTTTGCTGACAGATTAGTGAAAAGAGCTAACCACAATGGTGGTGGAGATAACATAACCGTAGTTGCTATGGCAAACTAGAGGATAATGGAGAGTAAATATGGATAATTACGTAGGAAAAAGACTGGATGGCCGATACGAGGTACAAGAGATTATCGGTGTTGGCGGTATGTCCGTTGTATATAAGGCGTATGACAATGTTGATGATAGAATTGTAGCCATTAAGATATTAAAGGATGAATTTCTTAATAATGATGAATTTAAGCGTAGATTTAAGAACGAAAGCAAAGCCATTGCTCTGCTTTCTCATCCTAATATAGTACAGATATATGATGTTAATTTTGGAGAAAAGCTGCAATATATTGTAATGGAATACATTGATGGCATTACCCTCAAGGAATACATCAACAAACAGGGTGCTATTACTTGGAATGACGCTTTGTTCTTTATGACCCAAATTCTTAGAGCTGTTCAGCATGCTCATGACAAGGGCATAGTCCATCGAGATATTAAACCGCAAAATATTATTTTGCTTCGTAACGGTAATATCAAGGTTACTGATTTTGGTATTGCAAGATTCTCAAGAAGTGACACCAAAACTCTTACCGAGCAGGCTATTGGCTCTGTTCACTACATTGCCCCGGAACAGGCTAAGGGTGAATTTACTGACGAAAAGGCAGACATCTATTCTCTAGGTGTTGTACTATACGAGATGTTGTCAGGCGCAGTACCTTTTGAGGCAGATAGCGCAGTATCCGTCGCTCTTATGCAACTACAGGCAGATGCACAAAGACTTACTGATATTAACCCTGATATTCCAATTGGACTTGAGCAAATCTGTATTCATGCTATGCAAAAGGATGCAGTTGACAGATACCAAACAGCCACAGAAATGCTATTGGATATTGAAGAGATTATCAAGAATCCCAGAACTACTTTTAACTATGTTTCCAAGATTAAGGAAGACCCTAATCCTACGATAGTAGTGAAGAAAAATGAAATTATTGCTCCGGAGCCGGTTGAAGAGGATTTTGAGGATGTTGACCCGGTATATGAGAAAGAGCATAAACGAAAGGTAATTACAGCCATAACCATCGGTACAATCGTGCTGATTACTGCTGCTGTTCTTATCGTTATGTGGTTTACAAACGGATTTGATAATTCCACAAATAAGCTTGAAAATTTTGTGGGCGCATCCTATGACGAGATAATCGAGGCATATGACTACAACTTTGTTGCAGATTACGAAAAAACAAAGGATTACGAGCCCGGTATTGTAATAAAGCAGACACCGGCTGCCGGTGAAAAGGTGCTTGCCGGTGCTGAGGTAAAGCTGATTGTTGCAGCAAGTGACCAGGATATAAAAGTTCCTAATGTATATAACAATGATGAAGAAAAAGCAAAGCAACTGCTTACGCTTTCTAAATTAGAAAATGTTAAGGTAGTACAAGTCAACAGCGAAAATGTTGAGCAAGGTAAGGTTGTATATACAGACCCTAAGGCCAATACCGTTGTTTCAGCCGACCAGGAAATAATTATTTATGTTTCCAGTGGTCCGTCAACTACTGTTATAGAGACGGCAAAGGTGCCCGATGTATACGGTTTGACTCAGGAAAATGCAGCTGCATTCCTAAAAAAAGCCGGCTTTTCCAACGTAACATTTTCTACTCAAGATAGTGATTACGCAAAGGGAATGGTACTGTCCCAATCACCGGCTGCCGGAACATCTGTTCAGGTTACTGAAACAATCAAGGTAGTTATTAGCTCAGGAGTAACAACCACTACAACTCAACCTACTGTCAAGTATTCTGTATCCATCTTGCTTCCTACTTGCATCAAGCCGGATGGTACATACGATACAGACACAATTAAAGTTAGCGTTGACGGCGAGACATATCTTAACCAAAAAGTTACTCTCAACGGCAAAAAATTACCTATCACAATAACATCTACTGCTACTACATCACAGTCAATAAATGTTACTCTCTTAACAACCGGTGCAGCCGACACTAAGACCACTAACGGCAAGAATAATCAGAACTTTACTATCGATTTTTCCGGATTCTCCCTTGATGAAAGAGTTCCTGAAGAAACCGAAGAACCTGATGATGACCCAGAGGCACCTGCTGAAGAGTAAAGAGGGATAAAAACTTGACAAAAAACGGAAAAATTATTAAAGGCATCGGCGGCTTCTACTATGTAGACGCCGATGATGTCATTTATGAATGTAAGGCTCGTGGCAGCTTTAGAAAAAAGAATATTACACCAATGGTTGGCGATAATGTATCAATTACTATAAATGAAAATGCTGAAAACACCATTGACGAAATTTACCAACGCAAGAATCAACTTACCAGACCTCCATTGTCAAACCTTGATACATTATTTATAGTAGCATCCATTGTCGACCCAAAAATTAATACTCTTGTTATAGACAGAATGATTGCTATAGCTGAATACAAAGATATAGAGCCCATATTGGTATTAACAAAAATAGATCTTGATGACGGATATTCCAGATATGTTGAGATGTACAAAAATGCCGGATTTAAGGTCATAGTATGTGACAACACCACCGGCGAGGGAAGTGAAGAAATTAAATCATTGTTGGTAGGCAAAATATCTGCATTTACCGGCAATACAGGTGTTGGCAAGTCATCATTACTTAACATCATATTTCCTCATTTGCAGTTAGAAACCGGTGTAACCAGCAAAAAATTAGGTAGGGGCAAGCATACAACCCGTCACTGCGAATTATTTAAGACAGATGGCGGATACATTGCAGATACACCCGGCTTTTCTTCCATAGAATTGGAAAGATATGAACGTATAACAAAAGATGAATTACCATATTGCTTTAGAGAATTTGTACCATATCTGGATAATTGCAAATTTGCTACCAACTGTAGACATATTAATGACAAGGGTTGCGCTGTGGTGGAAGCAATAGATTGCGGAGCCATCAGCCAATCAAGGCATGAGAGTTATATTTCTATGTACAATGATGTTAAGGACCTTAAGGAATGGGAAAAATAAGTAATCATTGCACCATCGTATCGGGTGCGCCCAATGAAAACATTAATTTTTTAAAAGATAATATTGACGCTAATTCTTTTATTATCGCTGCTGACTCCGGGTATATTAAACTGCAAAATGCAGGTATAAAGCCGGATTTAATAATTGGAGATTTTGATTCTGCAAAGCGACCCGAAATTGACTGCGAGATATTGACCTTTCCTGTAGAAAAGGCATATTCCGACACATTTAACTGTGTGGTGGAGGCCATTGATAGAGGATATGATAATATTGATATTTATTTTGCAATCGGTGGCAATAGATTCGACCATACCTATAGTAATTTACTAATTCTCGAATATTGCAGAAAGCACAATGTTTATTGCAGATTAATTGACGATAACAATAGGTTATCACTGATTATCGACCAAAAGACAATAAAAAAAGAGTATCAATTCTTTTCCATATTTGCCTATCTTTGCAATTGCCATGGCGTTACCATTGAGGGTGCGTACTATGACCAAAGCTTTTATAGTTTAGACAGCATGGATATTATGGTCTGTGACAATTTTGCTCAAAGCAACCAAATTATCGGCTCTGAATGTACAATTCGTGTAAAAGATGGCGTTTTGCTCCTGGTTGAGAGTAACGATTAATCGTTAATTACATACACTGTAGTAAATGCAGTAAGGTGGTGTTTACTATGAAGGGTATGTGCAAACGAGATTTTCTTTGGATTGCTTTTGGTGCAGGCTGTGTAGCTGCTTGCTGTCTGCCAACAGTATGGATAACTAGAGTTCTTGCTATTACCGTTATCATATTAGGCATTATTTGCTGTAAAAGATAAGTGGGGGAGATTGCAGTGAAAATTGTACTAATTAGGAGTCCAAAACTGCTGGCACCTATTCTGCGTGCAGTATTCAAGGTTAAAAAAATTGAATACGATACCTAAAAGAATGGGGCTGTAAAAAAACAGCCCGAATAAAAAATCGACTGCATTCTTTCCGAAAGGTAGGAATGCAGTCTTTTTTGTGGTATAATAGAGTTGATGAAAAACATTACCACCACAGATAGATATTGTACACCATATCAATTAAAATTACCACTAGAAATTACAAAAAAGATAAAAAT
>JBJEPK010000016.1:0-15007 GCA_051881195.1 Eubacterium sp.
ATGTTTGTTAAAGACGTAGAGGTTCAGAATCAGGTTGGTCTTCATGCAAGACCTGCAACATTTTTCATCCAGAAAGCTAATGAATTTAAGTCTTCAATCTGGGTAGAAAAAGAAGAGAGAAGAGTCAATGCAAAGTCCCTTCTTGGTGTACTTTCACTTGGCATTATGGGTGGCACCGATATTCGTATCATCGCTGATGGCTCCGACGAGGAGGATGCAGTTGAGGGCCTTGTAGCTCTTGTTAAGAGTGGCTTCAACGAGTAATTAGTATAGATTTTGCACGGCTCCGGGCTGTGCATTTTTTATCGTAAAAAGCAAAAAGAGCAGACCAATGAGGTCTGCTCTTTTGTGTTATTGGATTAGTCTTTCTTTTGTGCGTTAGAGATACCCTGGCGAATACGGCGTACATCGGTGAGCGCCTTGTACAGAGCATCGTCAATAGAAAGGAGTGTATCATCAGCATAGTTATTTACTGCTGACAGCATTTCTCTTGACTTGTTTTGTGCACTGGTAACCATCTCGTTAGCCTGTGCAGTAGCATTGCCGAGAATCTCGGATGCTTGATTTTGTGCCTCTGTTACCATCTGCTTACCCTGCTCATTAGCCTTAGCGATAATCTCGGTGGCCTCAGCCTGTGCAATCTTGGTAATTTCGTCACGGGCAATCATATCTCTAGCCTCAGCCTGAGCCTTTTTGATGATTTCCTCAGCTTCTTTTTTTGCATCCTCAAGAATTGAGTTGCGGGAATCAACAATAGCTTTAGCTTGCTTAGTCTCCTGTGGTGTGTTGAGTCTGATGTCCTCAATTATTGTCTTGATTTTGTCAACATCTACAGCACACTTTTTTGATAGAGGAATACTGGTTGCGTCGTCAAGTACGTCCTCAAGATCTTCTAATAGAATATCGGTGTTAGTCATATTATGCGTCTCCTTTACATCTTTTGTTAATGTCTTTTGCTATTTCAGCAGGTACAAATGCGCTAATATCTCCGCCAAGTGTACATACTTCCTTTACCATACTACTGCTCAGGTACATGTTCCTGCCCTCGGTGGTGAGAAACACGGTCTCAACGTCAGGGTTTAGTTCCTTGTTGGTTAATGCCTGCTGAAATTCATACTCAAAATCAGACATAGCCCTCAATCCCTTAACAATGGCGACAGCACCCTTTTCTTTTGCATAATTTACCAAAAGGCCGTCGTAGGTATCTATTTTTACGTTGTCAAACTTGATGCTGCGTTCCAGCAGTTCCATTCGTTCTTCAACAGTAAAAAGTGAATCTTTTTTTGACCTGTTGCTCATAACAAGAACAATAACCCGGTCAAATAGGTGTGCAGCTCTATTAATTATGTCCAGATGACCCAGTGTAACCGGGTCAAAGCTGCCCGGACAAATCGCTATCCTCATACCTTATGCTCCCTTTCGGTAATAAGTGAGCGTCGTTCTGCCATATCCCTTTTGTTTGCTGATGGTCCAGTTATTGCAGGATTCCGGTAGAATCTCGTCCTTTGCTGTTTCGCAAATTATGACGCCGTCCTCACTCATTAATTCTGTTAGCTTCGGTAGACAATCCTCGATCAATCCTGCCTTGTATGGTGGGTCCAAAAAGGCAATATCGAATGTGTTGTGCCTCTGCAAAAAGGTGCGAGCATCGGATAATACCAGCAGGGAGGAGTCCTCCATTCTGCACTTTTTTATATTACCCTCGACAATCTTATGAGCCGATCTATTGCTTTCCACAAAGGTACAAAATCTCGCCCCACGGGATAAGGCTTCTATTCCTAATTGTCCGCATCCGGCAAACAAATCCAGCACTCTGGCTCCCTCAATCTCAAACTGGATTGAGCTGAATAACGCTTCTTTGGTTGCCTGGGTTGTAGGCCGTGTAATGATATCACCCTCAAGGGTGTCCAGATTGCGCCCCCTGGCAGTGCCTGTAATTACTCTCATATAATTATCTTCCTTAAAGGTGTGTGTTTGCTCCACCTCAATCTACAATATTATACTATAATAATTTAATATTAGTCAAGGTCTATTACAGATTTTTTACATTTTGGCATAATGCTCCAGTATGCTGGCGGCATTTTTTTTGCTAATATTTGGCACGGCTAGTAGTTCTTCCATACTTGCTTGCTTGATTGCACCGATGGTTTTGAAATGCTTTAGCAGTGCTTTTGCTTTCTTTTCGCCTATGCCTTCAATGTGTGTCAAGCTGGAGGAGAATGACGATTTCTGGTGCTTTTTGTGATGGTAGGTGATAGCAAATCTGTGCACCTCCTCCTGTATTGTAGATACCAGAGTGAATGCTGAGCGATGGGAATTAATTTCTATTTCTCCTCCGTCAAAGGCGATTGCTCTTGTCCTGTGCTTTGTGTCCTTTACCATACCGAATATGGGTACATCAATATTCATTTGCTTGATTACCGGAAGCACGGCATTAACCTGTGGCTGTCCGCCATCCAGCAGGATTAAGTCCGGTAATTGCTTGAATGTGCTGTCATCATCATCCTCGTAGTAATGCTTAAATCTGCGGGACAGCACCTCATTCATAGAGCCTACATCGTTTTGACCGTCAAAGCCCTTTATTGAGAATTTTTTGTAATGGCTCTTTAGGGGTCTGCCGTTATGGAAAACTACCATACCTGCCACATTGTCTGCTCCAAAGGTATGGGATATATCGTAGGATTCTATATATTCCGGTGGCTTAGGTAGTCCCAGCAGATTAGCTAACTCCTCCAGAGCTGCCATTTCCTTACCTAATCTGCCTTGATTCTGTGCCAAATGTTCGTTAGCGTTCTTTATGCACATGTTGACAATGGATAGGTGCTCTCCTTTTTGGGGATGGATGATTTCCAGCTTTTTGCCACGCTTGGATTCCAACCATTGATGCAGCAGCTTTTCGTCATCAATATCGCCGTCCACAGCAATTCTGGATGGTACATAGTCACGCATAGAATAGTATCTCTCTATCAGCTCAAATCTTGCTTCAGATAGATTATCTACGCTGTCAATTATCCAGTGTTCGCTGTCGGTGAGCCTACCGTTTTTGAATTGAATTACATCAAAGCACGCTTTCTTTTGGGAGTTAACCAGCGCAAATACATCCTCTTCAGGTACATTGATGGATACAACCTTTTGTCTCTCATCCAGATTTTGTATTGCTTTTATTCTGTCACGGAGTTTTGCCGCCTTTTCAAATTCCAGTGCATCGGAGTATTCCTGCATTCTCTGTTGCATTTCTTTAACAGAAGCAGTACTGCCACCCTTTAGAAATTTGATGGCGTCGTTAACATTAGCAACATATTCTTCCTTTGTTATTTTTCCGGCACAGGGGGCAGAACATAGTCCCATAAACCCGTTTAGGCATGGTCGTGACTTGCCGTAATCTCTGGGAAAATGCTTGTTGCATCTAGGTAATTTGAATATCTTTAATGTTTCCTCAACAGCATTTTTTACAGAAAATGTTGATACGAATGGACCGATATAGGTTGCGCCGTCATCCTGCATTTGCTTACATTCGCTGATTTTGGGAAATTCTTCCTTAGTGATTTTGATGTAATTATAGCCTTTGTCATCCTTTAGCAGGATGTTGTACTTTGGCATGTGCTGTTTGATAAGAGAACACTCCAGCACAAGAGCCTCAAATTCTGTATCGCAAAGAATGTAGTCAAAGTCATCCACATGCTCCACCATTCTGATTACCTTTATAGAATGGTTTGAGTGGGAGCCAAAATAGGACGATACTCTGTTCTTGAGGGCTTTTGCTTTGCCGATATATATGATGTGCTTGTCCTTGTCCAGCATTTTGTATACCCCCGGAGTCAGGGGCAGTGCCATTGCCTTTTTTCGTAATTCTTTTTCTGTCATGTATATACCTTAGATTTTGTATTCCAGTATTTGGCAATTTTTTATGCCAAAGGATGAATATTCTTCGTTAGTCATATTATAAAAGTAAGAGTTGATAACCCTTGCAATTCCGTTATGTGCCACCAAAAGATATATTTTATCATCCTTTTTGATTTCATCCAGCAAATTGTATATTCGCTGTGCCAAATGGAGCATTGATTCGCCGTTATCGTAATTGGTGACAAATTGCATTTTGTCACGGTGAAATTCCTTGCCGTCCCTGGCAGTACCTTCCCATTTGCCAAAGGCCTGTTCCTTTAATCTAGGCTCAACCTTGGCGGGTATGCCGGTTATTTCTGCGATGTGCATGGCAGTATTTTTTGCCCGACAAAGAGGGGAGTACAGTATTTCGTCAATGTGTAATTCTTGTTCCTTTATTATTTTTCCCAGTTCTATTGCCTGTTGATGACCCAACTCGGTTAGGTCAATATCGGTTGCGCCGCATATTTTGTTTTCCACATTCCATACAGTTTGTCCGTGACGAGTAAAATATATGCTTTTCATTATTTGTTTTTCCTTATACGCTTTTAGTATTTATTCTCGATATTGTTTGCAATATTTGACACTCTTTGCTTATTGTCATATTTGACAATAATGTGGATAATTATATGTACATAATAACAATTTTTATCTTTCAAATCAATACCTGCTTGACATATTTTAATATTGTATAGTAAACTGTAGTTGTGGCATTTTGCGGCCATAGTGATTTAAGGAGACATACTATGACTTGGCAAGAAATTTATCAATCCAAACTTGTCACAGCAGAAGAAGCTATCAAGTCAATTAATAACGGTGACAAGGTAGTAACAGGCTTTGGTTGTGGCGAACCCTTTGAGGTTTTGCGTGCGTTGGAGAAGCATTACCTGGATTACAGAGATGTAGAAATTATCAATATGCTCACAATGGGGCATTCCCCATGGTGCGACCCAAAAATGCGTGGTCACATCAGGCTCAACACATTGTTTGCTTCCCAGTCAAACAGAGCTGCTATTTCTACCGGAGACAGTGAGTTTACTACCTCACATTTTTACGAAATTCCGGATGTTATTGAGCATTATATGTGCCCCAGAGTATCCGTCGTTATGGTTTCTCCACCGGATGAGCATGGCTATGTGTCCTTTGGTACTACTGTTGATTACACCTTTGGTACTGTTGATTACTGCGAAATTGTTATTGCCCAGGTTAACAAGCATGTACCTCGTACCTTTGGCAACAGCATCAGGCATGTTCGCGAATTTACATATTTTGTTGAGCATGATGAACCATTGCCACAGGTAAAAGGAACAGAGATTAGCGCTGTAGAGATGGAGATAGGCAAGTATTGTGCCTCTTTAATAAACGATGGTGATTGTCTACAACTGGGCATCGGTGGAATTCCTAACGCTGTTTGCACCCAACTTGGCGGCAAAAAAGATTTGGGACTCCATAGTGAGTTGGTAGGCGATGGCGTTGTGCCTTTGTTGGAGAGCGGTGTAATTAACAATAAGCGCAAGAATATTCACCGTGGCAGGACAGTTTTGGGCGCTGCCTTCGGTTCACAGATTCTCAATGATTATATCAACAACAACCCATCTGTGGAATTACACCCGATAGATTATGTCAATAACCCTGTGGTTATTGCTCAGAATGACAATATGGTATCCATTAACTCCTGTTTGCAGGTTGACCTGCTGGGTCAGGTTGTATCCGATACTATCGGTCTTTCTCAATTTTCTGCGGTTGGCGGTCAGGTTGACTTTGTGCGTGGTGCAACTATGAGTAAGGGCGGCCGTTCTATTATCGCCATGCCCGCTACGGCAAAGCACGGTACCGTCAGCAGAATAGTCCCTGTTATCACCGAGGGCAGTGCAATTACAACGCCTCGCAATGATGTAAACTATATTGTAACAGAGTACGGAGTTGCCCAGCTTAAGGGACGCACTCTCAAGGAGAGGGCTAAGGAGTTAATCAAGATTGCTCATCCTAAGTTTAGGCCGTATCTTATGATAGAATACAAAAAGAGATTTGGCGAGGCTCCTTTCACTGCTGAAGAACAGCGTGAGTTCACTTCTGAGATTATTGATGAACTCAAGGAAAAAATTAGAAATGACCACAAGAAGCTCAAGGAAGATATTAAAGAGAATATCGATAATTTGGAAAATAAAATAAAAAATATTTAATGTTAGGAGGACATTAATAATGGCGGTAACTGATAAAAAGCATTTTGGCATTGCAAGAAAGATTGTATCCAATATGACAGCGGAAAGTTGGGAGACTATTCCACATGCCGGTCTTGTCTACGAACCTGAAGTAACTAAGTTTATGGCAGAGTGCAAAAAACTCAACGAGGGCTGCACCGATAAAAGCAAAAAAATCACCATTAACACCGTTATGCTCAAGGTTATTTGCGAAGGACTTAAGGCTGCTCCTAATATGAACGCACACCTGGAGTTCAACAGAAGACTGGTTAGAGGTTGTATCACTACATACGACCACATGGATGTGTCAATGCCCATGATGCTCCCGAATGGCGAAATGATGACCATCAATATGCACGATATGGGCAACAAAACCCTTACCGAGATGACAGCGGCTATCAACGATTCTGCCCGCAGAGCAAAAAACAGTGATATGAACGAGGTAATGTTTGAGGTATCCTTGGACAATACACTTCAGGGCCTTAAAAAAGGTAAAATTCGCCAGACGGTCAATAGATTGATTGGCTCCAAGACCGGTAAGCATAAGGTAAAAACGCTCAGCGGTAAAGCAAAGAAGGAATACTATTCCATTCCTACAACCGAGCGTCTTACAAAGCACGATATTGAACAGGGCACCACCACTATTTCCAATATTGGTTCAGCATATCGCGACTTTAGAGGTGCCTGCACATTGCTGGAGATTATTCCGCCGCAGGTTTGTGCTTTTTGCATCAATTCTACACAGAAGAGACCCGTTGTTGTCCAGGACGAAAACGGCAATGACAAGGTTGATGTAGGCTTGGTAATGCCAATTTCTCTGTGCATTGACCACAAGGCGCTTGACTTTGGCGATACAATCCCATTCTTTGCTAAGCTTGATGAGATATTTGCAAATCCGGAAATTATCCAAACCTGGAAGTAATCATATATTTTGGACAGGAGGCTTTTGCTTTCTGTCCTTTTTTGTGCTATGTTTAGACAGAATGTTGACAACTTGGATTTCAGCAGGTATAGTAAGGATGGTGATTTATAATATCTTAGCTTGATTATCAGAATTGAAAAAATCCTCCCTGTGCATTGAGCATAGGGAGGATTCTTTATGTTTATCAGTCGAATTTTACATCCGTTGACAGCTTGCCGTGATGAACGGCGTTGGCAATGTTGGTAGGGGACATATACACCTTGATTTGCTTTGCCAACGAGCGTAGCTTGTTTTTATCGAAATTGATGTTGCACAAGCTGTATACATTGATGCTCTCTGCCAATTCTCTGCCGGTAATACCGTTATCAGTCACGGTGACTTCCTTCGTTTCTCCGGGAAGAATATCAAAAAAGTTATCGCTGAAGGGAGCAGAGGATATACTGCTCTCCACATTTACCAGCCTAGCAAATTTGTCGCTGGTGATAGCAAGTGTTAGACAGTCTCCTTTTATGGTTATTTTTGTCTTTAGTTTTGCTTTTGGCAGGGACAAATTCTTTTCCTTATCCAGCAGAACTGTCTTTTGCTGAGCGATTTTGCCATCAACTATCAGTTTTGCAGCTATACCGGTGGTAGCCTTGTTATATTCCTTGGTTAATGCCCCGGCGTCCAGAGAGAATACCAACTGATTTGACACAGGGTCCATGACTAACTGCTTTTCTTTTGCCCTAATTACACCGGTGGAGAAATCAAATATCTCATAACGGCAGGTAACATTCTTCTCCTCTCTCAAATCGTTGAGAGTGTAGATATTGATGCAGCTCTCGTTATCCTCAATGGATACTGACAGCGGCTCGTTAAAATGTCTTGCGCCGTATTGCAGAGCCTTGTAGTTGCCGTAGTAGTCGATGCTTGACCATGAGCATACACCCCAGCAGTCATTGAACTGCCAGTACATTGAGCCGTTGCATCTGCCCTTATTTCTGCGCCAGTGCTCGGTTGCGTCCGCAATACATTCCAATTGAGTTATCTGGGACAGATACACATAGTCTTTGAAATTCTTTGGCAAATGGAATCGAGTGGCTATGTAATATACCATCTTATCATTACCGCCGGTGCATTTTTGGTGAGCCAGGAATATATCGTCGTTTAGCGAATGTTCGCCTTGGCCGGCAAATTTCTCTATGGATTTTATGTCCGGCAGACTTTCAAATCCGAATTCACTACAGAATCGGGTCATTCTCTTTCTGTAATAATTCATTGGTTGCAGGCCGTGCCATACGCCCCATAGGTGGGTGTCGCCAACATTGTCTGCGCCAACGCCCTTGTTGTGGCTGATACCGATGGGTGAGCCGGGAGTGTATGGCGTTGCGTCGTCGTACTTCCTAATCTCGTCACCCAAAATGTTGTGAAAGAAGGTTTCTGTCCAATCAACATACTTTGTCATGTGTACCCATGCCATGTGCATGTCCTCAATCTCGTTGTTGCCGCACCACACAGCCAGCGACGGATGGTGGCTCAAGCGATTGACATTGTACTTGACCTCCTTTTTTACATTCTCCAGGAAATCATCATTAAAGAACGGGTACGCCTGACACGCAAACATAAAGTCCTGCCATACCAGTATGCCGCGTTTATCGCATTCTGTATAGAATCGGTCGCTCTCGTAGTAGCCGCCACCCCATACTCTAATCATATTCATATTACTGAACTGTACCGCGTCCAGCAGATAATTTAATTCCTTTTCGCCAAAGCGGGTAATAAAGCTGTCCGGCGGAATATAGTTTGCGCCCTTGATGAAAATCGGCACCCCGTTGAGCACAAATTGGAAGTTTTGGCCGTATTCATCACGCTCCCTGTTTAATTCAATAGTTCTGATTCCTATTTTCTTTTCTGCTGTGTCCAGCACTTCGTTGCCGCATTTCAGTTCTGCTGTAACGGTGTACAGCGGCTGATTGTCACTGCCGGATAATTCCTTTGTCCACCATAACTCAGGATTTACGATAGTAAAGGTGGCTGATGTTCCGTCCTTTGTTGTTTTTTCACCGTTAGGGGCTATTACTGTGATGTTACACCTGGTATCTGTATATGTGGTTGTGTCCAAGTTTACTGTAATTGTTGCAGTATCGCCGTCAAGCTTTTGCTTTACCCCCAGGTACTCAATCCTGCCTTTGTTAACAAACTCTATTTCTATATCCTTTGTGATACCGCTGGCAGGTAGTACCGGTCCCCAATCCCAACCGAAGTGGCACTGAGGCTTGCGAATGTGTACAATACCATTCTGTCCGTTGCTGTTGATAGGAGTTATACATTCCTTGTACTTGGCGCTAACATAGTTAACAGGGGAGCGAAAAAGAATATGAATCTCATTTTCGCCGGCAACAATATAATCCTTGATTGACACACTGTAAGCCACAAAGCAGTTATCACCGCTGAATACCTTTTTTTCATTAATATACACATCGCATATTGTGTCCAGCATATCGGCATTCAGCAGAATGTCATCTGCCTCAAGCAACTTTTCCTCTATAGTAAAGCTTCGCTTGTATTCCCAATCTTTTTTGCCCACCCATTGTACATCCTTCTCGTAGGTGTAGAGAAATGGGTCGTCAATAATATCGTTGTCCATCAAATCCAGAAAGTTGCAGCCCGGTACGGTTGCATTCATCCATTTTGTGTCGTCGGTGGATCTAAACAACCATTGTCCGTTGAGTGAAATTTTCATAATTTTTCTCCTATGTGTAATATAGTTATATAATATAGGAATACTCCCTGTATGTCAACAAAAAAGGAGAGCACCACGCTCTCCTATGCTGCTATATTATACCATTCTTCCACAACTCGATTTATCTTTTGCTGCCTGGCGAGGTGCTGCTGCTTTTGCTTTCTTTTTTTCTGCTCCTTATTATCCTTGATAACAAGAAATATCATACCCACAGCAAAGTACACAGCAATCTCAACAATAAACAAAATTCTAACTCCGTCGCTGCTTAGAGTAGAGAATATGCGAAACGGTACGCTCAATGCGATAAATCCACCTGCCAGTGATACGATTGTCAGTATAATTCCTTTTAGCAAATTCTTTGTGTTCATAATGAATCCTCCTTGCGTTTTCCTTACAATCTCATTGTATATTTTACGAGGATTAATTACAATACCACCGGCGCTTGTAGTCCAAAAAACAGGACTGATAGAACAAATGTTTTTTATTCTATTGACTTTTTGAGCAGGGATACTATATGTGGAATATCACTAATATCAATAGCTGACGGAACAATCACCAGCTTTACGGCGGTTTCCGTTACTTCTTTAATATGCAGTGCTATGCCGTTGTCTGCCAGTTTTGTTGTATCAAATGGAGGAGTTTCAATTTTTATTTGCAGTCCGTTGTCACTGATTTTGCAATTTACACTTTTGATTTGCTTTTTTATTTCGTCGTAGAATTGCTTTGTCTTTGCAGTATATAATCTTCTTATCCTTCGTGTTTGGGAATTAATATGACCGTCTCTTATATACTGGCACAGTGCAATTTGTTCTGTTTTGCTGGCCGCTTGGGCATACTTGTCTATGTTCTTTTTGTATTTTTCTGCCAGTTCCTTTGTCAGTACCATAAAGCTGATGCGAATACCCGGTATCAGTACATTAGAAAATGAACCCATATATACCACATTGCCGCAGCCGGATAGGGCAAATAGTGATGGTGTAGGCTTTGATTGATACAGAAAGTCGTTGTCGTAGTCATCCTCAATTACCAGGATATGATTGATTTCGCTATGCTTTACCAATTCCAGCCTTCTTTTTGTTTTCATTACATCACCGTAGGAGGTCATGTGTGACGGTGAAACATAGATTACTTTGGCGTTTTTGTCCCTGGTTTTTACCTCAAATCCGTAGTCCTTAAACACGCTCATACCTTGAACAAAGCTTTTGTCCGGAAATGATACCGTATCCCTGTCATCAATAAGGGAACACAGTATGCCCAGTAGATTCTGTACACCTGCCCCAACCACAATTCTATCGGGGGAGGTGGTAACATTCCTTTTTTCTCTAATGTATTTTGCCAGCGCCTCTCGTAAATCAGCCTCACCTTGATTGTCACTGTATGACAGCAATCTGTCCTGCTGGCGCAACGCGCTTTTGATATATCGTTGCCATAGAGATATGTCAAAGCTGTCCTTGTCTGCGCCACCGCTCTTTAGGTCGTATAATATATGCTTGGACTCGGTATCCACCATACTCTCTGTTGTATCAATTGGTGTGTAGTCCGACACGTAGTACCCACTTTTTGGGCTTGATATTATGTATCCGTCTGCCTGTAGTTCAAAGTACGCGTTCTCTATTGTGGTCTTACTGACGGAGAATATCGAGGTTGCACTGCGTACGGACGGCATTTTGTCTCCGGATTTCATTTGTCCGTTGGTTATTAGTGAGCGATAGTATTCGTATATCTCAATGTATTTTTTCATATCTGTACCTTAAAATATTATGAATTTTGGTTATTTATCTATTGACAGAATTATTATATACTATATACTATTGTATTGCAAGGAGATGTATATACTATGGCAGATATTATTTATACCCTGGAGGGTGGAGTTTATTTTAATATTACTAATCAGTGCCCATGCAACTGTGCCTTTTGTATCCGTAATCAGACCGATACTGTTGGCGAGGCAAAGGAGATGTGGTACCACGGTAACGAGCCTAGCTTGGAGGAAATCAAGACAGCCATCGACCGCTGGGACTTTCGTAATGTTAACAACGCCGTGTTCTGTGGCTATGGCGAGCCTACCTGCCGATTGGATGTATTGTTGGCTGCCGCTCAGTATCTTCGCACTGTAAATCCGGAAATAAAATTGAGGCTCAACACCAATGGCCTGTCCGACCTTATCAATGAGCGTCCCACTGCTAAGGAGATTGGTCTGGCTTTTGATAGCGTGTCCATTTCTCTCAACGAGCCTGACTCTGACGCTTATGACAAGATTACACGCAATATCTATCCCGGCAGAGCATATCCCGCTATGCTTGACTTCGCCGAAGAGTGCGGCAAGTACTGTGACGATGTGCGCCTTTCTGTTGTGGATGTTATAGGCGAGGAGAATATCGCTAAGTCAAAAAAAATAGCAGATGATATGGGTGTCAAGTTTGTTTGTCGCTCTTTTGACAAAGGCAGATAAACTGCAAAAAGGTCTTGCATTTGCCATTCGTTTGTGCTATTATATTTGAGCAATGCACCTGTGGCGGAACTGGCAGACGCGCTAGACTTAGGATCTAGTATGGAGACATGTGCAGGTTCGATTCCTGTCAGGTGCACCAAACATAGCAAGCCGATTTTGGCTTGCTTTTTTATATATGTTACAGTATGTATTTGGTTTTGCTCCGTATAGAATAATACTTCATTGTATTGCGCTTTAACTTGTTTTATGAAATATGAATTGATATTACCGTCACAATTTGGTAGAATATGGGTATGAATTATTGATGCTTTTGTAAAGGGTTGTTGTGCAGATTATGAAAAATATTGTAAAACAAACACCTCTCGGTGCAATAGAAGGATTGGAAACAGACAGATGTGTTGAGTTTAGAGGCGTACGTTACGCCCGAGCAGGACGATACGAATATCCCGTTGAGGAAAAATCGTGGGACGGTGTATATGATGCAACACAGTACAAAGATTGCTGTTACCAGCATCGTGCCTTTGAGGAAGATTCAAAGGTGAATCCGTTTTACCACAACGAATTTCGCAAAGGGCTTCGCTTTACATACAGTGAGGATTGTTTTTTTCTTAATATCTGGGCACCTAAAAATGCTCAGGACTGTCCCGTTTTGGTGTTTATTCATGGTGGAAGCTTTACCGGAGGCAGCACGGATGAGGGACATATTAAGGGCGAACGCTTTGCCGAAAAGGGAATAATTACGGTTGCCATGAATTATCGTCTGGGTCCTTACGGATTTTGCGCTCATAAGGATTTAAAAAATCATAATGGCCCCATGGCAAACTTTGGCCTTTACGACCAAACAACGGCTATTCAGTGGGTAATCAATAATATACCTGCATTCGGCGGAGACCCAAGTAATATCACTATTATGGGACAAAGCGCAGGCGCTATGAGCGTTGATATACATTTGAATAATCCTATTATCAAAGGCAATATCAAACGAGCAATAATGCTCAGCGGGTCGGGACTCCAAAGATGCTTGCTTAAGCCCTTGAGTATTGAAAAAATTACGCCTTTTTGGGACAAAATAATGAATAATGCCGGCGTTCAAACCATTGATGAGTTGAAAAAAATTGACGCCAAAGAGCTTTACTATGCTTGGCTCAAGGCGTGTAAGGAAAGCAAATTCAGTATGCCATACACATTCCCCGTATATGACGGAGTGATTTTGAGCGAGCAGACCTTCAAATTGAATTCTATTCCCGATATTCCGTATATTATCGGCTCAACATGTACTGATATGATACCTATTGTGCTTGAGGGAGTTAATAAGAAGTGGGGCAAATATTCCCAAAAGCATAATTCAAATCCATGTTATTTTTATAATTTTAACAGATTTTTGCCCGGGGATGATATGGGATGCTGGCATGCGGCTGATTTGTTGTATGTATTTTCAACTCTTGATTTTAATTGGCGTCCCTTTGAAAAGGTTGACTATGATATATCCGAGCAGATTTCTGATGCAATCTGTTCTTTTGCAAAAAGCGGTGACCCTAACTGTTCATCGCTGCCGAAGTGGAAAGCGGATTACAGAACACCTATGGCGTTTTGCGAAAATACAGCATGCACAAAATGGAAAACAAGGGATAATTTTAAATATACTTTAACAGGAAAAGGAAAAACGGTATAATGCCTAAATTCAAACACAATTTTACTCTTTCAAGCAATACTGATATCTGCCGTATATATACCTGTGATGATAGTATTGTACGCATTGATTTTGTCAGCGATAGCTGTATGCGCGTTTCTGTCTACAAAAACAGAGCGGAAATGCTGCCTACATTTTGTATCAATCCGGACAATGAGTTTTTGACAGTAGGCAGGGACCGACTTAGCACTGACGGATTCGGAATGTGCGTGCCTAAGATTAGTATTAGCGAAAGTATTGAACATTTTGCTTTGCCTTGCGGTGTTGATGTTGAGCTTGACAAGTATAATTTTATTCTCAAATATTACAAGGACGGCGAGCTTTTGTTTTCGGACCGTTCTCCGTTGGCATACAATTTTGATGGCGAGTTCGGAAAAGAAAGTTACCATTATATTACCAGGGAAAAGGGTGAATTTGTTTTCGGCCTGGGGGATAAGGGCGGCTTACTTAACAAATCCGGCAGAGCTTTCCGTATAGAAACGGCGGATTGTATGGGCTACGATGCCGAGAGCAGCGACCCTCTTTACAAGCATATACCTTTTTTTATTTGCGAAAACAGTGTTGGTTGTTACGGTATTTTTTATGATACCTCCGACACATCATATATGGATTTCGGCAAGGAAATTAACAATTATTACCCTGCATACAAGTATTTCAAAACAGAGGATAATTGCCTTGTTTATTATGTTTTCTTTGGAACAAAGCTCTCTGTTTTGCAGCAATTTTCAAGGCTGTGCGGCAAGCAGGCATTTCCTCCTAAATGGAGCTTTAATTACTGTGCAAGCACCATGGCATATACCGACGCGCCCGATTCGGAAGCACAGATGGACGGATTTCTTGACAAGCTGAAGGAATATGACTTGCCCTGCAGCGGCTTTTACCTTTCATCGGGATATACCTCAATCGGTGACAGAAGATATGTCTTTAATTGGAATTACGAAAAATTCCCCGACCCAAAAGGGTTTATAAAAAAATTTGCAGACCGCGATATTCAAATTATTCCCAACATTAAGCCGGCATTCCTTGACAGTCATCCTCTGTATGACGAAATTGCCCAAAAAGGTTATTTTATCAAAAACCCTGACGGAACACCGATTTTGACAGAATTTTGGGACGGACTCGGCAGTTATTTGGATTT
>JBJEPK010000017.1:0-5184 GCA_051881195.1 Eubacterium sp.
TGCACTGAATGCAAACAACGCAATTACAACACAATGAAAAACAAGAAGAACACACCTGACAGACTTGAGATGAACAAGTATTGTCCGTTCTGCAAGAAACACACTCTTCACAGAGAAACAAAGTAACGGAGGAAGTATAATGGCTGACGAAAAGAAGACTAAGAAGGCTGACGCAAAAAAGTCCAAGGACAAAAAAGCTAAGAAGAATCCTTTCAAGTCAATGGCAGCATACTTCAAGAGTGTTGGTAAAGAAGGCAAGAAGGTAATTTGGCCTACCGCAAAAGAGGTATGGAAGAACACTCTCGTTGTTCTCGTTGTTATCCTTATAGTAGGTGTAGTTATCTATGTTGTCGACCTTGGCCTTACACAGGGTATGAAGGGCATCAAGAGCCTTGCAACAACAACCACCGTTGAAGAAGCAGAGAGCGAAACAACAGCGGCTTTGGAAGATACTACAGAGGCTGATACCACAGCTACAACTTCCACAACTAAAGCAGCCGAGTAATTAAGGAGGCTTTTATGGAAGAAGCAAAATGGTATGTTGCACATACATTTTCTGGCTACGAAAACAAAGTTGCCAGCGACCTTAGAATTAAGGTGGAAAATCAAAATATGACAGACCTCATTCAGGAGATTGTTATCCCTACCGAAACAGTTGTGGAGATTAAGGAAGACGGAACAAAGAAAGAGGTAGAACGCAAGATTTTCCCTAGCTATATTCTTGTAAAGATGGTAATGACCGATGAGACCTGGTATGTAGTACGCAACACACGTGGTTGTGCAGGTTTTGTTGGACCGGAGGGTAAGCCTGTTGCTCTCACCAAGGAGGAAATTGACCGTCTTGGTGTAGAAAAGGTTAGTGTAGAGGTTGCTTACGAGGTAGGCGACACCGTCAATGTTATTGATGGTCCGCTTGAGGGCTTCTCAGGTACTGTTGAGAGTATAGACACAGCAAACAACAGTGTGCAGGTTATCGTATCCATGTTTGGACGCGAGACTGCTGTTGACTTTGAGCTTGACCAGCTGGAAAAGGTCAAGAATTAATTTTAGTAATTCGCAGCATCGCTGCATTTTACCATGCATCAATATTTATATTGGAGCGTGAGTGGGAGGAGATTTCTTCTCCGCCAAATACCACATTTTAGGAGGAAAAAATAATGGCTCAAAAGGTAGTAGGCTTAATCAAACTACAAATTCCTGCCGGCGGAGCAACACCGGCACCACCAGTTGGACCGGCACTTGGTCAGCATGGTGTAAACATTGTTGCTTTCACAAAAGAGTTTAATGACCGTACAAAGGACGACAAGGGTCTTATCATTCCTGTTGTTATCACAGTTTATGAAGACCGTTCTTTCACATTCGTTACAAAGACACCACCTGCAGCTGTTCTTATCAAGAAGGCTTGCGGTATCGACAAGGCATCAGGCGTTCCTAACAAGACAAAGGTTGCAACCATCTCTAAGGCTGACATCCAAAAGATTGCAGAGACAAAGATGAAGGACCTTAATGCAGCAACACTTGAGTCAGCTATGTCAATGATCGCTGGCACAGCTCGTAGCATGGGCGTAGTTGTAGAAGACTAATTCCCCGTGTGGGAGGAAAATCCGATTTAACCACTGGAGGTAATTAATTATGAAACATGGAAAGAAATATACAGATGGCGCAAAGCTGATTGATAGCGCTAATCTTTACACAACAAAGGAAGCACTTGACCTTGCTATCCAGACAGCAAAAGCTAAGTTTGACGAGACTATCGAGGTTCATGTTCGTCTTGGCGTTGACTCACGTCACGCTGACCAGCAGGTTCGTGGCGCAGTAGTACTGCCAAACGGTACCGGTAAGGATGTAAGAGTAGCAGTATTTGCTAAGGGCGACCTTGCTAAGGCTGCTCAGGAGGCAGGCGCTGACTTCGTTGGCGACGCAGACCTTGTTACTAAGATTCAGGGCGGCTGGATGGACTTCGATGTAGCTATCGCATCACCTGATATGATGGGCTTCGTTGGTCGTCTCGGTAAGGTTCTTGGTCCCCGCGGCCTTATGCCTTCACCAAAGGCAGGTACTGTAACAATGGACGTAGCTAAGGCTGTACAAGAGGCTAAGGCAGGTAAGATTGAGTACCGCCTTGACAAGACAAATATTATTCACTGCCCAATCGGTAAGGCTTCATTCGGCACAGACAAGCTCCTTGAGAACTTCAACGCTCTCCTTGATGCTGTTATCAAGGCAAAGCCTGAGGCTTCTAAGGGTCAGTACATCAAGTCATGTGCAGTTGCTTCAACAATGGGCCCCGGCATCAAGATTAACCCTAACAAGGTTGGTTCTGCTGCTTCTGCTGAGTAATAAAATAGGTATTGACAAGGGGCAACCCTTGTGCTATAATACATTCGCTGTTCAACCAAAGACAGTAGGTGTCCCATGGACGTAAGCGTTGTCGCCTACCGAGGAATGAGCATTATATGGCACTTTTTGTGTAATTATGTAATGTTGTGCATCCTCGTTTTGGGGATGCACTTTTTGATTTGGATAGACAGCCATAAAGTCCACATTCATTTGTGGCAAATAATTATGGAGGTAAACTAATAAATGCCAAGTACAGTAGTTCTTGAAAAGAAAAAGCAACAAGTTGCTGACCTTACTGCAAGACTTAAGGATTCTTGTGCAGGCGTAGTTGTTGACTACAAGGGTATCAACGTAGAGGACGACACCAACCTCAGAAGAGAGTTGCGTGAAGCAGGCGTTGTTTACACAGTAGTTAAGAACTCAATCCTCAAGCGTGCCGCTGAGGAGGCAGGCCTTGCAATCGACAATTCAGTAGTAGAAGGCACAACTGCTGTTGCAACCAGCGCAGATGATTATGTTGCCGCTGCTCGCATCCTCAACAAGTATGCTGAGTCACACGACAACTTCAACATCAAGACTGGTTATCTTGACGGCGCTATCATTGCTAATGACGAGGTTATTGCTCTCGCTAAGCTGCCATCAAGAGAGACACTTCTTGCTACTATCGCAAGCGTGGTTGTAGAGCCTATCGCTTGTATCGCTCGTGCCGTTGGCGCCCTTGAGGAAAAGGGTGGCGCTACACCGGTTGCTGAGGAGGCTCCCGCAGAGGAGGCTGCTCCGGCAGAGGAGGCACCGGTAGCAGAGGAAGCTCCTGCAGAGGAGGCTGCTCCAGTAGAGGAAGCACCTGCAGAGGCACCGGCTGAGGAAACAGCTGAGTAATTCACTTTTAATTCAATTCTATTTTAACGGAGGAAAATAATTATGGCATCAGAAAAGATTACAGCAATTGTTGATTCAATTGCAGAGTTGACAGTTCTCGAGCTCAAAGAGCTTAAGGAAACAATCGAAGAGACATTTGGCGTTACTGCAGCAGCAGTAGCAGTAGCAGCAGCTCCGGCAGAGGGTGGCGCTGCAGCAGCAGAAGAGAAGACTGAGTTTGATGTAGTTCTTACAGATGTAGGCGCTAACAAGATTCAGGTTATCAAGGCTGTTCGTGAGGCAACAGGCCTTGGCCTTAAGGAAGCAAAGGCTATCGTTGACGGCGCTCCTGCAACTGTTAAGGAGGCTATGCCGGCAGCTGACGCTGAGGCACTTAAGGAAGCTCTTGTTGCAGCCGGCGCAGGCGTTGAACTTAAGTAATTTAGTTTACCATAATAGAAAGAGCAGACCTTCGGGTTTGCTCTTTTTTCTTGCATATATTATATTACAATGCTATAATATTTTAGTAAAATATGTTTTAGGACGGCGATATTATGTTTAAGGAAATTAAGGCAACCGATATTAAGGAGAACGGCATTGACCTGTTGGCTAACCAGTGGGGTCTTGTTACTGCCGGTACTGAGGATGGCTACAACACCATGACCGTATCCTGGGGCGCTATCGGCGAGCTTTGGGGCAGGGAATGTGCCACAATCTATATTCGTCCACAGCGCTATACCAGGGAGTTTATCGACAGCAACGATTATTTTACCCTTTCGTTCTACCCACCGGAGCTTAAGACCATTCATTCCGTATGCGGCAGCAAGAGTGGTAGGGATTGCAACAAGGCCGAGGCTACCGGCTTAACTCCTGTATTCGACCGGGAGGCACCCTATTTTGAGGAGGCAAAGCTTGTGCTTGTTTGCAAAAAGATGGCTGTGTCAAAAATGGAACCGTCCCAGTTTCTTGATGAGACCATAGACAACAAATGGTATCCGGAAAAAGATTATCATTATGTGTATTACGGAGAGATAATCAACACCCTTGTTAAGGAATAAAAAACAATCCGCTGATGTAATGTCAGCGGATTATTTGTTGTCTTTTCTGCCCAGAATGTAATCAACGGATACATCATAATAGTCGGCAAGCTTTATTAGAATTTCGGTGGGAATATCCAAATCTCCACGCTCATAGTTGCTATATACTCTTTGTGAGCAGTTAAGTATTTCGGCCAGCTCCCTTTGTTTTAGGTCGTTATCTTCTCTGAGCTCGCGAATCCTTTTATACATAACACCGTCTCCCTTGTTATTGTGTTAGTATATCTTAGTGGAATATCCACTATTGACATTTAGCGTAAAATCCGCTAAAATTATACTATCGAAACAGCAAAGGAGATATTTTTATGAAAAAATTATTTAGTTTATTGTTATCATTGGTTATGTTGCTTAACATAGTAGCATCCATTGATTTTTCGGCATTTGCAGGTACATATTATGAAAGTGAGGATAATGACAGCTACAACAGTGCTGATTCTGTACCTGTTAATTCAACTATTTATGGAGTTTGTACAGATGCTTACGATGATGATTGGTATAAATTTACACTTAATTCGTCAGCAAAGGTAGATGTTAATTTCTCATTTACTCGTGCGGATAATAGTGGTTATTGGGATGTAGAAATATATAAGTGTTATAGTAATGGAAGTAAAAGTGAATTAGATTATGAAAGATTTTACTGTTATGACGGTTCGGATTCTTTTGCGTCGTTAGGTTTACCATCGGGCACATATTATATCTGTGTTGAGGCAAGAAACGGAGCTGTGGGTAAGCAATATGGTTTAACGGTTAATTGTACATATACAACCACCTGGGAGGCTGAATTTAACGATGATTATACTACGGCCGATTCGTTGAGTTTAGGAACAACTTATTATGGAGTTTGTACAGATGCTTACGATGATGATTGGTATAAATTTACACTTAATTC
>JBJEPK010000017.1:5284-15003 GCA_051881195.1 Eubacterium sp.
CACATATTATATCTGTGTTGAGGCAAGAAACGGAGCTGTGGGTAAGCAATATGGTGTAAAAGTAAACTATTCGGTAAGTACCCCTTCAAACCTAAAGGTTTCAACCCGAAACAGAACAAGCCTGAAATTGAGTTGGAGCAGTGTATCCAATGCCGGTGGCTATCAGCTACAGCAAAAAATTGATGGTACTTGGGTAACAAAGGTAATAACATCATCAACATATACCACAATATCAAATTTGACACCGGGCAAAAACTATTACTTTAGAGTCAGAGCCTACAGAACAGTTAACGGTAAAAAGTACTACAGCTTATACAGAACCTTAACCACCTGCACAAAGCCGGCAACCGTAACTCTGTCGGGATTGACAAGATATTCATCCGGGCATAAAATCAAGGCCTCTTGGAAAAAGGTCAGCGGTTATGCCAGCGGCTACCAGATTTACTGGTCAAGGAACAGCAGCTTCAGTAATGTTGTGGCAAAAACAACAGTCAGCGGCCAAAGCACAACAAGTTATACCGGCAAAAACTTTACTAAGGGCAGAAGATATTATGTAAAGGTGCGTGCCTACAAAACAGTAAACGGCACAAAGTATTACGGCTCCTGGTCAAATGTAAAGAGTATTGTGTGCAAATAGTAATATATTATCCCTCCGTATTTTGCGGAGGGAATTTTTATAATACAAAAAACTATTGATTTTATATCAATCTTATTGTATAATATTTTGCGAAGAGTGCTTTTGCGTCTTTTATGTAGCGTATGGGCCCTGTGCGACGGGATGCTACGAACCTTGTCAGGCGGGGAACCGAGCAGCAATAAGTGGATTATTCTGTGTGCCTCAGACAAGTCTGTACGTTACATAAAAGGCACAAGAGCATTATTTGATTATGGGAGGTAATCTGGATGTATCAGGTTTTATACAGAAAATATAGACCGAGAGTGTTCGGCGATGTTTATGGCCAGGACCATGTTACCTCTACGCTAAAAAATGAGATTAACAACGGCAGAGTTGCCCATGCATATCTCTTTACCGGTTCCCGCGGTACAGGCAAAACAACCTGCGCCAAGATATTGGCCAAGGCTGTAAATTGCGAACACAGTATTGACGGCGAGCCTTGTAATCAGTGTGAGGTATGCAGAGGTCTGGACAACGGCTCAATCTATGATGTTGTAGAGATTGATGCCGCATCCAACAACGGTGTTGACAATATTCGTGACCTGCGTGAGGATGCAAATTATACACCTACCAGGGGCAAGTACCGTGTGTATATTATCGACGAGGTGCACATGCTGTCCCAGGGCGCATTCAACGCTTTGCTAAAGACATTGGAGGAGCCGCCTGCCCATGTAATATTTATCCTGGCAACCACAGAGGTACACAAGCTGCCTGCCACTATTTTGTCCCGTTGTCAGCGCTTCGACTTCAAGCGTATTCAGCCCGAGACAATGGCTGTTAGGCTCAATGCTGTTGCAGTCAAGGAGGGCCTTAATCTTCACGATGACGCAGCAATTTTGATTGCGCGCATTGCAGACGGCGCCTTGCGTGACGGCTTATCAATTCTCGACCAGTGTGCCGGCAGGGGAAAGGATATTACCACCCAACTTGTCAGCGATGTTGCGGGACTTGCAGGCAGGGAGGCATTGTATCAGTTGTCGGATTGTATTGCTAATTCCGACAGCGCAGGCGCAATGGCTATCATCAGCGATTTGTACCAAAACAGCTACGATATGGAGCGTCTTTGTGTCGAGATGATTAACCATTTTCGCAACTTTCTTGTAGTTAAGACGGTAAAAAAGAGCAGAGAATTGATAGTATGTACTGATGATGAGTATCGCAGTATTCAGGATTCTGCAAAAAAATACACATTAGAAGAAGTCATATATGCTCTGGATTTGTTCCAGGATACACTCGTTACAATCAAAGGTGGCGCTACAGCTAGGATTGAAACAGAATTGGCACTTGTTAAACTCTGTGAGCCAAAGCTGGAGCAATCCATGGATTCTGTACTATCCAGATTATCCAAGGTTGAGTCAGCGTTAAGGAGCGGCGTACAGCCACCGGCCAACTCACAACCCGCCCTCCCTACAACGGAGGAAAAACCCACTGTTCAGCAAGAAGTGCCCCAACCGATTCAAGAGCCGGAACCACAACCGGAACCAACAGTTGAGGAGCCTGCGCCTGAACCGGCACCGGCTAAGGCTGTACCGGAGCAGCAGGAAACCCCACAGCCTGCGCCGGAGCCTATGTCTGTATCCCAGCCGGCACAGAGCACGGAGACTGTAGAGTTTATGCAGTGGGGCGACTTTATGGATGTTATTCATCGGGAGGATATTGCACTGTTCGGTATCCTCAGCGGCTCAAAGGGATATACCCGTGGCGAGTTCTTTTTGATTGATAGTGCAAATCAGAGTGTTCGCGATTTTATCAAGACCCCAACCCACTCAAAGGCTATTAAGCGCGCTTTGTACGAGATTACCGGCATACAGTACAAGCTGGGCCTTTTCAAGCGAGATACCCAACCTACCCAAAAGCGTGACCCTCTTGAGGATTTTATCCTCCAAGCTCAAGGGAATATCAATATTGATTTAAAATAAGGAGATTACTAATGAAAGCAAGATTACCAAAGGGAATGGGCGGCGGCCCACAGAATATGCAGGCAATGCTTCGTCAAGCCCAAAAGATGCAAGAGGACATTGAAACTAAGAAAGCAGAGCTTAAGGAAAAAGAATATGTTGTATCCTCAGGCGGCGGTATGGTAGAGGTTACTATGACCGGCGCTCACCGGGTCAAGACCATCGGTATCAATCCGGAGGTTGTGGACCCTGAGGATGTAGAAATGCTGGAGGATATGCTGGTAGCCGCTATTAACGAGACAATTCGCCAAATCGATGAGGAGGCAGAAAGAGAGCTTAACAGCGTTACCGGTGGACTGAATATACCCGGTCTGTAAAATATCAAGGATAATTTTCTATATAATCTCATTGCGTGAATACAAATTATTATATTTATCAATACTATAGGAGATAGCTATGGCATACAATCTTGCACCGCTGCAAAACTTAATAGACCAGTTTGAGCGTATGCAGGGCATTGGTCACAAAACTGCACAGCGTATGGCTTTTTATGTTCTTGGGTTGTCCGACGCAGAGGCAAATCAGTTTGCCCGTGCTATCACCGACGCCCACACCAAGATTAAGCAGTGTAAGGTGTGCTGTGACTTGGCTGATGACGAGTTTTGTCCTATATGTAAATCAGGTAACAGAGACCATAGCGTAATTTGCGTTGTCGAGGAACCACGCGATGTTGCAGCTATTGAGCGTACTCACGAGTACAAGGGCACTTACCATGTGCTTCACGGCGCTATTTCGCCAATGGACAATATCGGCCCGGACCAAATCAGAATTAAGGAATTACTGGCTCGTTTAGGCGACGGCACAGTTGACGAGGTTATTATGGCAACTAATCCCACTGTTGAGGGCGAGGCCACAGCTATGTATATATCCCGTTTGCTAAAGCCCATGGGCATCACCGTCAGCAGATTAGCCTACGGCGTGCCTGTAGGTGCCGATTTGGAATACGCTGACGAGGTTACTCTTAGCCGCGCTATTGAGGGCAGGAGCGTTATTTAGATACAGAAAGGAGTGGTAGGTGTGGCAGATGACATTATCACTATCGCCCGAAACAAAAAGGCCTATCACGACTATTTTGTTTTGGAAAAATATGAGGCGGGTATCGAGCTTTTCGGCACCGAAATCAAGTCAGTCAGAGCAGGCAGAGTTAACCTTAAGGACTCGTTCTGCTCCGTAGATGATGGCGAAATGTTTGCCATTGGTATGCACATTTCTCCATACGAGATGGGCAATCGCTTTAATCGTGACCCAATGCGAAAGAAAAGATTGCTCCTGCATAAGAGAGAAATTATGAAGCTTTTTGGCACCAGCCAGCAGCAGGGACTGTCCATTGTTCCCCTGGAACTTTATATAAAAAACGGCAGAGCCAAATTGGAAATAGGCTTGTGTAAAGGTAAAAAGCTTTACGACAAACGCGCCGTTGAGGCCAAAAAATCCGCCGGTCGTACCATTGAACGCGAGTTCAAGGAGCGTTATTAATTCTGTTCAATACGGATAAAGGCTTCCAAAATGTGCAAACATTTTGGAAAAAAGGAAAAGCAATAGGAGTATTATTACAGAATTTGTATTTACAAATTCTGTTCAATACGGATATTGTTTAGACGTGGGGATGAAAGGATTTCGACAGGGTTGTTGAACCTTGGTCAGCGAGTAGTGGAGTTGCACCACTCAAAAAGTAACAACTTAAAATTAACTGACAACAAAACAGTTTCTCTGAAGGCTGCGTAAGCACCCTTCCGTTCTCATTTTGTAGTGCCACGGACTTTATGAGAGCGTCGACTTAGTGGCGAACATGAATGGGGGAGCACCTCGACTCCCATCAGGTAGCAGAGGTTACCGTAGCACATAGGCTGTTTGTCGCCGCTGTGTGAGGGGAATCAAAAAGGACAAACTACACTCGTAGAGCCCTTGGCAAGATAATCTTGGACGCGAGTTCAACTCTCGCCATCTCCACCAAACATAAAAAAGCACCCTTGTGGTGCTTTTTTTATGTTTACAAAAGCGAGAGTCGAAAAGCCGTAAAGAAAACAGTCCGGTGGACTGTTTTTAGGCGGGTGCGTGTCGGCGAAAGCCGAGCGACCTCGCCATCTCCACCAAACATAAAAAAGCACCCTTGTGGTGCTTTTTTTATGTTTACAAAAGCGAGAGTCGAAAAGCCGTAAAGAAAACAGTCCGGTGGACTGTTTTTGATTTTATTATCGTTTGCGTGCAGTTTAATACTCCCGGTGGGTACATCAAATGCACCCTATCTATCATTATTGCACTTGGAAATAATATGAATTTGTGATATCATTAATATAGTAATATTTGGGAGTAAAACTATTAAAGGAATTGAATAATGAATAGTTTAGACAAAATCACAAATTATATATTTGTTTATGACGAGCCTTGTAAGGTTGATGCAATTTTTGTTGTTGGAGGCTCATTACCTATTGCGGCACAACTTGCAGCAAAATTATATAAGGACGGATATTCTAAAACCATAATTATTGGCGGTAAATACAGTATCAAGCGTGATAGTTTTCCGTTGTCTGAATATGAAACTGAATATGATTTTTACAAGGATATTCTTATTACCAATGGTGTTAATGAAGCAGATATTTACGGTGAGGCTTGCTCTGAATATACAAAACAAAATGCAGAATTTGCAAAGCAAGTTGTTGGGAAAAACAATCTAAATATTAAGTCGGCAATTATCGTTTGCAAATCCTTTCACGCAAGGCGTTGTCTGTTGTTTTATCAAATGTATTTACCCGATGTAGATTTCAAGGTTGTTATATTTGACGGCTTTGATATTTCAAAGGATAATTGGCATAAAACAGATTATGGCAAACAAAGAGTGTTTGGTGAATTAAAGCGAATCAAAGAGCAAGTGCCTAATGCTGAAAACATAATTATTGATGACAACGAGTTAGACAAAACAGCCATAGAATTATTAAATTTTCTAATTGACAATGGTATGAATTTTGAACGGTCAGGTGGATATTGGAAAAATCAATCCTATTGGTATGTTAAATACAACAATGAATTCGTTTGCTATATTCTGTTTAATGGTACAGGTGATGAAGAAAAATTTTCGCCGTTAACCATTTGGACAGATGATAGTGGCTCCACTTGGTATAGCGAATGTGATTTAGAAGATAACATTAAAAATATCGCTGCCCGGCATATAGATGTTTGCGAAAACTGTGGAGCCTGCAAGGGCGGAACAAAAAAGCAAATATTCGGTAAGGAATACAAAAATGTTTGTCGCACAACTTTCAGATTTATTAATCCTGATTGTGATGAACTGAAATATTTGAAAGAATTATTACTATTGAGAAAAAAGGATATTGAAAAAATTAAAAATGATAAGTAAAGAAACATATATGGCGAATCCTTGTGGTACTTCTCCGTTGCCTTTTTGGAAAGAAAAGCAAATTGTTGTACCTGACAATATGCTTATTCTACACGATAAGTATTTTCACGAAAGCTATCTATCTGATTATAATGATGAGCCTTATTTTAGGTTAAAACATAATTTGATAGAGGTAAATCAACCTGTTTTGCCAAACAGTTTTGAGTTATGTGATGCTACATTGTCCGACTTTGCAAAACACATTAATAAATGTTATAAAGGTAGTGAATTAACTGTTGACGAGTTTGAATGTTATTGCAAAAGAAAGGTTTATTCTCAAGAACTATGGATTGCTGTTAAGGATTGTAAAAACAATAAGATTATCGGTACAGGCATTGCTGAGTTGGATACGGAAATCGGCGAAGGTATTTTAGAATGGATACAAGTATCTGAAAAATACCGTGGTAAAGGCATAGGAAAATTTATCGTTAATGAACTATTGCAAAGAATGAAAGGCAAAGCTTCATTTGTTACTGTATCCGGACAAGTTAATAATACAACAAATCCGGAATCACTTTACAGAAATTGTGGATTTGAGGGAAATGATATTTGGCATATATTGCACAAAAAATAATTATGAGGATTTGTGAAAATGACTAAACAAGAAATGATGGCAATAGTTTACAGTCAACTTGCTATTGATTATAACTGCAAGCCTGAAGATTTTAATAGAGATGGAGTTATATTCACAATAGCTGAAAAGCAAAATGGAAGACGAGAAATGCCTTTTATTACTCATCGTCTTGAAATCATCACAATGGGCAAAAGCGCTATTGTAAATGTATCAAAAAACATGATGTCCTTTGTAAAAAGAAAATTTGAAGGCAAATCAAGTTATGATATTTTAACTAGTAAATTTGTATATGGTGTTAATCCTTATTACCTACCTGATGTTGAAAATCTAAAAGCAATCGAAAACAATTCATTTAGATTCGAATTGATTGATGATAATATTCAGTTATTATACAGCAACAAAGATTTTCACAATGCTTTACAGTATGATGCCGATAGTAAAAGACCCGAGATTCTTGCTTCTGTTGCTTATGATGAAGAAAAAATGGTCGGAATTGCTTGCGCAAGTGCCGATAGCAAAACTATGTGGCAAATAGGTGTAGATGTTTTGCCTGAGTATCGTGGTAACGGTATTGCTGTTAAGCTCGTAAATATGCTTACTATTGAAACGCTTAATCGCGGCATTGTTCCATATTATACTACTGATTGTGCAAACATAAATTCGCAAAAGGTTGCTATTAAAAGTGGATATATTCCTGCTTGGTCACACTGTTTCAAGACGAGATTACCAAAAATAATAAGCATGTAAATGCCCTGCCTCTTACATTGTTTTGAGATACATTTCATTATTGGACTGGTGCAGTTTTTGCATCAGCCCTTTTGATGTTTGCATTGCTTTTGTACAAAATATGTCATTGTTTTCCTGGCGCCAAATGCAAAAAAATAACCCCATTGGGGTTATCGTTGATTTTCTTCTTGGTATTCCTTGGAGTACTCGGTGTTCTCCTTTGACGGGATTGGGACACCCATTTCCGTCTTGCCGTCGGGCTGGACCGTTGGGTTGTACACGCTTTGGCAATATCTGTTTGTCAAATTTGGCGTAAGGTTGTATTTTTTTTGATATTTTTCGGGCATAATGCTAACCTCCCGGTAGTATTATGCCCGATATTTTTGTCATTATTTGCGTTGCAGCTTGTTCTTTTCGATATAAATCGGCCTGTTCTTAACCTGCTGATAAATCTTGGCAATGTATTCGCCGATGATGCCCACGGTAAACAGCAACACTCCGCTAAAGAATGTAATCAGTATTACTATCTGGGTAAATCCATCTACATTGATGTCCGATGCCAGCTTGCGTATTACGGTAACAATCAGGTACACAATAGAAAAAATTGTGGATATTGAGCCTATTACCGTAGCAATTCGCAGCGGAGCAGTGGAGAACGAAAGAATACCGTTGAATGCGTATTTTAGCAGTGATAAAAAACTCCACTTTGTTTCGCCGGAATTACGCTCCTCGGCAGTATATTCCATATAGTACACATTGTAACCGACCCAGCTGAATATTCCCTTTGAGAATCTGTGGTACTCTCCCATGGAAAGCACGGCTTCCTTAAATCTTTTTGTAAACAATCTAAAGTCGCTGGCGCCGTTTTTGAACTCAGTTTCTGTAAGAGTGTTCATTATGCGATAAAAGGCGGACTTGGCAGCGCTCATTGCCTTGCTCTCGCTGCGATTGTCTTGGTATGCGCAAATGCAGTCGTACTGCGGGTTATGGATAATGCAATCCAGCATCTCAACAGCCACTCTGGGGTGCTGCTGCAGGTCTGCGTCTATTACGCACACATAGTCGCCGTCTGCATTGTTAAGACCGGCAAATATTGCTGCCTCCTTACCGAAATTACGGCTGAAGTTGACTACGGTTATGCTCTTGTCAGTTCTGGTGTTGTATAGATTTTCCAGCACTTGGCCGGTTTTGTCCCGGCTGCCGTCGTTAACAAATATATATTCGTAGCTGATACCCAGATGCTTAAGCTGGCTCTCAGCCTCGTCAAAAAACTTGAGTACATTGCCCTCTTCGTTATAGCATGGTATCACCATTGATAGATTCATATCGATTCTCCAGTACTATTTGTTTTTATAGTAAATTTCTCTAAGTCCGTCAATAATCAGATTTTCGTCAATTATCATATTGTGTCGGCAATTCTTAGCAATACTCTTGCCCAGGCCACCGGTTACCACTACTGTAGCCTCCTGACCCAGCTCCTCCTGAAATTTGTCAACAAATCCATCCAGCATAGCAGCGGTTCCTATTACACATCCACTCTTCATACTCTCGATGGAGTTTGTGCCGATAATCTTTTTTGGCGCTGTGATGTCAATTTGCGGCAGTAGGGCAGTGCCTGTTGAGAGCGCGTTGATAGATGTCTTTACGCCGGCAGTGATGATACCCCCAAGGAAGTTGCCGTCCTTGTCCAGCACAGAGCCTGTGGTGGCAGTTCCCAGGTCAAATATTATGATGGGACATGGGTATTTGGATTTGGCTGCCACGGCACTAACCACCATATCCGCACCCAGCTGCGCCGGGTCATCAATTTTTATGCTAAGCCCTGTTTTTACTCCGGGGCCAACAACGATACTGTCGATACCGCATACGGTTTTGATTGCCTTTTTTAGCGTGCCGATAAGTGCCGGTACAACACTGGATATTATTGCCCCGTCAATACCGTCAGCATTACGCAGCGCCAAAAAACTATGAATTTTCATGGCATATTCATCTTCGGTTTGGTATATATCCGTGCGTAGCCTACCGGTTGTAAGTAATTTCTCTCCGTCAATAACACCCAGTACAATATTTGTGTTGCCCACATCCACTGCTAATATCATAGCATCACCCCACATTTTTTTACATTCTACCATATTTTTGCCAAAAAGTAAATTATTTGTTTGACAATAAGGTGGATAATATATATAATATTTGTGTTGTGTTTCCGTAGCTCAGCTGGATAGAGCGACCGCCTCCTAAGCGGTAGGTCGGGTGTTCGAATCACCTCGGGAACGCCAAAAGGACTACTCACCGTTGGGTGTGTAGTCTTTTTTCATACAAGGGGGTTGAATCGGGATGGAGCATTATCCCAAAAAATAGTACAAAGTGAAAAAAATTTTTAATACTTTTTCT
>JBJEPK010000018.1:0-14965 GCA_051881195.1 Eubacterium sp.
AAAAAGCATTTTTGCCTTATACTCTGTCTTTCTTGCCTTTGCAATGCCCATAAAGATTTATTTTTAAGTGTTTTTCAAATTACTTCCTTATGTGGCGTTAGCATTTCGTGAATCCCGGCTTTTATTTTCGCTGTTTTTTTACAGCGCCTTTTTTGTTTTTTTCTATTCAATATTCATTTGTTTTGTGATATAATTTATTTATTATCAAATGTTGGAGAGTAATATGAGTAATGATGAGCTGGAAAATTTAATAGGCACTGTGGAGGATATTACCTACTACAATCCCGACAACGGTTATTGCATTGCCGAGCTATCCACCGATGACGATTGCGCAACCGTCGTTGGCGAGGTAGGTGAGTTGGTTGTGGGCGCAACAGTGGAATGTCGTGGGAAATGGGTTATGAACCCAAAGTATGGCAGGCAGTTTGTTGCTCAAAGCGCTGTTATGACTCTTCCGGCTGATGTTGGTGGTATTCTGCGTTATTTGTCTTCGGGCGTAATACGTGGTATCCGCGGTGCAACTGCCACCAAGATAGTGGAGGCATTCGGCGCTTCCACCTTTGATGTGATAGAAAACGAGCCTGCTCGTCTTGCTAAAATTAAGGGTATCAGTCATGCAAAAGCAAAGCAAATCAGTCATGATTTCAAGATGCAGTTTGCCTCTAGAGAAACTATGGTGGGTCTTACAGCACTTGGCTTGACACAGACAGAGGCAATCAAGGCTTATGGCTTATTTAAGGGCGAGACTATGGATGTGGTTAAGGCAAATCCTTATATGCTAATCGGCTCAGCTACCGGCATAACATTTGAAAAAGCAGATGCCATAGTTGACAATCTTCAGGACAAGCCTCCATTTGAGTATCGTGCCATAGCCGGTGTTGTGCATATCGTTCGCCACAATTTGCGTAACGGTCACACTTGTATCCCCAGGGATAGAATTTTTGCCCCTGCAAAAGGGTTACTGGAATGTGGCGATGATGATGTGGATATTGCATTGGACAATGCAATTCAACAAAAGACGCTTGTTCAGGTTGATATTGAGGGCAGGGATTTCCTTTTTTTGCCGGAAATATATAATGCAGAGAGAAGTATTGCCGATAGAATTAGGATTATGACCCAGTATCCACCACAGGAAAAAGAAATATTCAGCTCGGAAATATTTGCCTTTGAGTCAGGAAGCGGTATTCAGTTTGATGATAAGCAGCGTCAGGCAATTGAGATTGCTGTTAATAAAGGCTTGCTGATATTAACCGGCGGCCCCGGTACAGGCAAGACAACCACAGTTAAGGGTATCATCAGCTTAATGAAAAATCGTGGATTAAAGGTGGAGCTTGCTGCGCCAACAGGTCGTGCCGCCCAGCGCATGGAAGAACTGACAGGCTGTGAGGCAAAAACAATTCATCGTCTGTTGGAGGTAGAATATAAGGAAGGCAACGAACTGCCAACCTTTGTGCATGACCTACGCAATCCTCTGGATTGTGATGCTGTGATAGTTGATGAATTGTCAATGGTGGATGTTACTCTGTTTGCTGCATTGCTTGATGCCCTGCCGTTGCATTGCAGATTGATTATGGTAGGGGACCAGGATCAACTGCCACCTGTGGGGGCAGGCAATGTATTGCGTGATATGATAGACAGCAATGTGATCAGCGTTGTGAAGCTGGATAAGGTTTTTCGACAAGCGATGCAGAGTAGGATAGTAACCAATGCACATCGAGTCGTTAACGGCGAAATGCCCCAACTGGATAATTCTGCCGACTCCGACTTTTTTTTGCTTAAAGAAAACAGTAGGTATAACGCACCACGCAAGATATTGGAGCTGGTAACTGACAGATTGCCGGTGTCCTACGGACTTGACCCTATGAGCGATATTCAGGTGCTGTGCCCCAGTAGAATGGGTGAGGTAGGTACCCAAAACATAAATGCTGTTCTGCAAGCAAAGCTTAATCCACCTGCCAAGGATAAGCAGGAGATTAGATATAAGGGCTATGTTTTGCGTGAGGGCGACCGTGTAATGCAAATTAAGAACAATTACGACGTACCTTGGTTTAGGCCAAAGGAGAACGGCACCGGTGTGTTCAATGGAGATATTGGAATCCTGTCCCATATAGACAGGGCAAATAATATTATTAATGTAAAGTATGACGACAAGGAGGCAATGTACTCCTTTGAGAATGTTAAGGAGCTTGAGCTGGCATACGCCATGACTGTGCATAAATCCCAAGGCAGCGAATTCGGTGCAGTGGTTATGCCGGTTTTGGCAACTCCTGCCAAGCTTGCTTATCGCAATTTGTTTTATACAGCACTGACCAGAGCAAAAAAATTGCTGGTTTTGGTGGGAAGCCAAGAGAGTATAAAGCAAATGGTGGATAATGACAAAAAGTCCCGACGATACAGCGCATTAAAATTCTTTATTGAAAATAATGATAATTTATAGTATTATACTTCTATACTTATAATAGATTAGGTGACATTATGTTTGGATATGATTTGGGAATAGATTTGGGAACAAGTAATCTTGTTATCTCCGTACCTGACAAGGGTGTGGTACTTAACGAGCCGTCATACGTCGCCTATGACACCGAGAGCGAGCGTGTGCTGTATGCAGGCAGACGCGCCTATTATTTGCAAGGCAGGGAGCCAAAGGGCGTTACTGTTGCCCAGCCACTGATGGATGGTGTAATCAGTAATTATGACCTAACTCAACAGATGGTGAGGTATTTTATCAACCGTGTAATAAAAAAGAGTATATTCAAGCCCAGAGTTGTGGCGTCTGTGCCGGCTCTTGCAACTGATGTAGAAAAGAGAACACTCATATCCGTTATTGTATCAGCAGGTGCCAGGTCAGTGTGCCTTATTGAAGAGCCGTTGTGTGCTGCTTTTGGTGCCGGAGTTGACCCACAGCAACCCAATGGTGCGTTTGTTGTTGATATTGGCGGCGGTACAACAAATATGGCTGTTGTATCCCAGGGCTCAATGAGTCAGATAGAAAATGTAAAGATTGCCGGCAATACCTTTGATGATGAGATTGTCAGATTTGTAAAAGAAAAGTATGATGTTCTGATTGGACTGCGTACAGCCGAGGATGTAAAAAAGACTATTGGCTGTGCAGTACAGAGGGACGAGGACATCACTATGGCCGTCAAAGGCAGAAGTGTCACAACCGGTATGCCAAAGGTGGTTGATGTCACCTCCAACGAGATTTATCATTGCTTACAGCCTTTGCTGGCAGAGATAATTGCCGCCGCACAGATTATGTTTGAGCGCACCTCGCCTCAACTAGTAGCTGACATAACTACCTCCAGTGTTTTGCTGACAGGTGGTTCTGCCGAGCTATATGGTATGGACAGATTGTTCAAGGAGGCTTTGGACTTGGAGGTTGAGGTTGCACCACAGCCCAACCTTTGTGTAGCAAAGGGTGCTGTAGTGGCTCTCAACAAAATGCACATTCTGGATAATTATGGCTATAGCTTTAAAACAAAGGAAGATGTTAGAATAAGATGATTCATATTTACTACGGCTATGGCAAGGGCAAGACCTGTGCAGCTATAGGTGCCGGTATGCGAGCTGTTGGTTCAGGGATGACGGTGAGCCTTGTTCAGTTTTTAAAGGATGATACATCCGGTGAGCTTGGAGTATTGCCGTTTGAAATATATCGGTCACCACACAGTCTTTCATTTAATCCCGGTGCAGAGTATCAGCCTTGGGTTGACGGGGCGATGGAGCATATTAGCCACTGTGACAGTCAGGTAATAATCCTAGATGAATTTTTGGATATAATTCCTGATTATGTGGGAATTGATGACGCGTTGTCACTGCTTACGGATGACAAGGAATATATCATCACCGGTCATAAGAATACAGAAAAACTGTTTGAATGTGCCGATTATGTTACATTTTTTGAAAAGAAAAGGCACCCTTACGATAGAGGTATCAATGCCAGAAGGGGAATAGAGTTTTAGTTTACGGAGATTATTTATGGATAGATTTGCAAGGCTGCATCCGGTAGTGCATTTTGTGTTCTTTTTGTTCACATTTGTTTTTGTTCTGTCCGTGAATAATCCTTTTTTTTCTGTCATTTCTCTGGTGGGGGCGCTATTGTACTCTCTTTTGCGAGAGGGAAGTAGAGTATTGTCAAGCATAAAGCTATCGGTTGTGTTACTGCTGACAGTTAGCCTTTTTAATTTTTTCTTTGCACACTATGGCGAGGATGTGCTTTTTACTGTTGGGGATACTGAGTTTACCCTGGAGGCGCTGTTTTACGGCTTCAATCAAGGTATGGTACTGTGCAGTGTTATGCTTTGGTTTGGAGCTCTGTCACAGATTGCAGATAGCGAGAGAGTTGTGTATTTTTTGCGTTGGGCACCCGGGACTGCTTTAGTTTTTTCTATGGTACTGGGATTCATTCCCAGATTTAGAAAAAAAGCAGAGGATATTCGCAATGCCCGTTTAGCTCTCAACGGAGGTTGCAGAGATTCGTCCCTAAAAGGCAGACTGAACGAGGGGGTTACCATTCTTTCGGCTTTGGTTACATATAGCCTTGAGAGTAGTGTACTCACTGCACGCTCAATGACTGCCAGGGGATATAATCCTTCGGCCCAGCCACCGGGCAGGTATTTGTTTACCTTTGTTGATGGAGTGATAATACTATTAATGTTGGTTACATCAATAATTATTTTTATAGAAAAAGCAATGGGCAATTTGGTGTTTGTTTTTGAGCCGGAGATATATGCAGAGAGTGTTAGTTCTATTGCCGTAGCGGCGTTTGTTATGTTACAGGCATTGCCGTTTTTTGTTGACATTACGGAGGATTTGCAATGGAGAATATCAGCGTCAAGGAATTGACATTTTGTTATCCAAAAACTGAATATCCTGTGCTTAGAGGCATTAATCTCTCTGTTAACCAAGGCGAGATGATGCTGATGATTGGTGACAGTGCAGTGGGAAAGTCCACACTCCTGAAGTTGCTGAAAAAAGAGATAGCTCCTGCCGGCGACATCAGTGGCAGCATAACCGTTGAGGGTACGGTTGGCTATGTGTCCCAAAATGTTTACGAGAGTATTGTCAGTGACAGGGTGCGAAGCGAGTTATCCTTTGCTCTCACAAATATGGGTATGGATGGTCAATCAATTGAACTATTAGTAGCAGAAACTGCATCCTATTTTAACTTGGAGGACAAGTTGGATATGGATATATCCACTCTGTCAGGCGGTCAGGTGCAGATGCTTAACCTTGCATCGGTTATGATAATGAGACCTGATATATTGCTGCTGGATGAGCCTACCTCACAGCTGGACCCGGTGTCCGCATCCAGATTTATCCAAATGGTGGAGCGACTTCATCGTGATTTTGGTACTACTGTAGTAATAGTTGAGCACAATTTGGAGGGGTTGATAGAAAACTGCGACAGCATTGCTCTCCTTGATAACGGTATTACAAAGTTAGGGGTCGGCGATATGGTATCCCATCTCCGTGATTTGGATAGCTCTTTGCTGGATTTGATGCCGGCATATATGCGATTATACCGGGGTGTAGATACCGTTAGCCGTTGCAGGGATATGCTTAAAGCAAAGACGCTGAATCCTGTGATAGAGAAATTTGACGCCCCGGTAATTATGAAGGTACGCAATATTGCCTATGCCTATGATAGGGGCGTTAATGTGATAGATAATCTGTCTATGAATGTGTACAAAGGCAAAATCAATTGTGTGCTGGGACCCAACTCCAGTGGCAAGTCTACTTTGTTGTACACTCTGGCCGGCGTGAAAAAACCATATCACGGCAAAATAAAGAGTACAGGCAAGGTATCTATGCTGTGCCAAAATGTGTTGGATTTGTTCACTACGGACAGATGCGGCGACGAGGTAACCTTTGGCGAAATTACGGATATGCTGCATATTGATTATATTGAGGACAGACACCCATACGACTTGTCCGGCGGCGAGGCCCAAAGATTGGCTTTTGCTAAAGTACTGTCAACCGGAGCAGATATTCTCCTGCTTGATGAACCTACAAAGGGCTTTGATGCAGGATTAAAGCGAGAGCTGGGAGAGTTGCTGCGATACCTGTGTAGCAAGGGTAAGACCGTTTTGCTTGTGTCCCATGATATTGAGTTTGTGGGAGAGTATGGTGATGTGGTATCCTTTCTGTCTCGGGGCAGGATAGTGTCCACTCAGCCAAGGCAGGATTTCTTTTCTTCTCTTAATTATTATACTACCTCTGTGGCTAGGATAACAAAGGGCGTTGCCCACGGAATAGTATCTGTGAACGACCTATCCAAGGCAGGTGGCCTATGATGAAAAAGTTACTGTTGCCGTTTTTCGTTGTCATATCACTGGTGGGTGTAATAATGTGGCAACTGATATGGTCGGATGGAGCGAATTATTATATTGTGTCAGTGGCATTGCTGGTACTGTCAATGATACCGTTCCTTGTTTCATTTGAGGGTGGCAAAAGGTCAGCAGGCGAGATAACGGTGGTGGCTACTATGATTGCCTTGGCAGTTGTCAGTCGAGCAGTGTTTTATCTTATTCCACAGGTTAAGCCCATTGCTGCCGTGGTAATAGTGGCAGGTGTATGCTTAGGTGCAGAGAGAGGGTATATAGTGGGTGCATTCTCGGCTTTCATTTCTAATTTTATCTTTGGACAGGGATACTGGACTCCTTTTCAGATGGTGGCGTTGGGATTGGTGGGTCTGCTGGCAGGTGCGTTGTTCAAAACAGTCAGAGTCTCTCGCCGGTCACTGGGAATTTTTGGCTTTGCGTCTGCATTTTTGCTCTATGGTGCAATAGTGGATATGTCAACAGTTTTGATGACCTGTGGCAATAATCTAACTCCGGCATCTGTGCTGGCTGTATATGGCGCCGGAGTGCCGTTTTCTCTGATTTTTGGTATTACTACAGCAGTGTTTTTGTTGCTGTTCGGTATGCCCTTTGTGTCCAAAATCCGGCGAGTTATAACCAAGTATGATATAATAAAAAGCAAGGATAGCAGATAGTTCTGTCCTTGCTTTTTGCTTATAGGTCGTCGGCATCCTGTACCGGGTCTTCCAGTTCATTGCCATAGAATGTGTCGGCTGTGGTGCCGGTCCACGAACCATTTGGGTCGTATTTAACATCCTCTGCAGTGATGAATTGGCTTAGGTCGATTACCTTTTTCTTCTTATCTTTTTTATCCAAAAAAATCACCTCTGCACTATTGTTTGCAGAGGTGATAATATTATGCTTTTTCTACATCAATCATTGCGATTTTGTCCAAAAATTCCTTTGTGCTGACCATTGTGCCCAGTTCTGCAAAGTCATCCATATTAACATTGATATTATTGATGAATATTGGCATACCGGAGTACTCAACATCAATATGCAGCCTCTTAGCGTCCTCAATAACAGCTTTGGCGTCGTAGTTGTTGATAGGATACAGCTTTTGAGCCAGCACCTCGTGGTTGTTGATATACTTTAATATTACATTTCTAGTTGATTTGGATATAGTGATATATTTGGTATGGCTTTTTGATATGGCTTGTCCCATGGTCATTTGTGCCACACCCTTGCATGCGCCACTGTTCAAAAAGAATTCTTTTATAAATATTTGCTCCAGTGGGCTGGTATCATCAGGTACTATAATAGCAATTACATATTTTGTAACCTTTTTGCCATATATTGATTTAACAAATTCCTTGAAGTAATATTGGCACTCGGATATTTTTTTTGCGAATTGGTGATAAAACGGTATTGTGTCAACCATTTCTATGTTAGGCATAACAAAGGTCTTGAACTCGTCAGTATCCTTGTCCTTAACTAATATGCAGCTGTCAGTAATAATAATCGGTAATGTTTTTGGCATTTTTTACACCTCTTACGCTCTATTATACATTATAATCAAAATCTTTTCAATAGTATTACAATTTAGTCATATTTATGATTTGGTAGGGATTTTGTGATATAATTACTCCGTTAAGTTATTGAAAGGAAGGGCATTGCCCACATATATTATGAGTGAAAAAGAGTTGGACGAGATTTTAAACGAGATTAAGCGCAATGGCAGAGGCAGGGACACCGCTACGGACGACACCGATATTAATCAAGTGTTGTCACAATTTTCCGGCGCTGATGACAAACCGGCAGAGAATACTACTGCCGGGGACAGCAACCTTGTATTCAACGAGGTAACAAGGGATTCATTTATTGCCGAAGGGTCGCCAAAGCAGGAGGATGTTGCTATTGACCTGGATGCATTTGTTACCAAGCGAGAGCAACCCCATGACTCAAAAAAGAAGAATGATGATAATAAATCGGGAAGCAAAAAGGTCATCATTGTTATTGTTGCAGTAATTGTTGCTGTTGCAATCGGTGTTGGTGTATATTTTGGCTTTTTTGCAGGCAAAAAAGATGAGACTCCTAAGGACAACAACACAAATGCAGTTCAGCAGCAGGACGGTTCACCGGCAGTTGTGGGTGCAATTAACCCATTGACCGGCGAAAGCGGTTACGACCAATCAGCACTGACCCAAAGACCTATCGCCGTCGTTGTAGAAAATGAGTATTCCACCGAGTCAGTCAGACCACAGTGGGGTCTTGCAGATGCAGATATTGTACTTGAGGGTGAGAGTGAGTTCTCAACCAGACTTCTGTTATTCTGGGCAGATTACAACAAGGTGCCGGAGCAGGTTGGTCCGGCTCGTTCTGCCAGACCGCCATTCATCAATTTTAGCCAGTTATTTGATGCTGTGTTCATTCATGCAGGTATGTCACACAGCCGCGGTAACTATGTCGGCGCCAGCGAGGTGTTCAAGACAAAGGGAATCGACCATATCAACCTGCTGTCTCTCAGCGAGGACGGTGGTTACTTCGGTCGTGACAAGACAAGGACCACAACTGTGGAGCATACCGGTTATCTCAACGGTACCCGTGTTCCGGAGTTATTGGAGTCCAAAAATATCGACACCACCCTTAATGAATCCAAGTTTACTACACTTAAGTTCAATCAGGAGGCAAAGCCATTGAGCGGCAATGTTGCCAACACTGTTTCATACAAGTGGTCCTCCAACTGCCCAAAAAAGGCAACCTTTACTTATGATTCGGCAGCAGGTATTTATACTACTACCGACTTTGATTCCACTTTTGGTTTTGCCAATGTTAAGTGGCAGAATTTGATTTTCCTCAACGACCAAACCGAATATGTTGTCAAGGAGAATTACAAGGGTCAGGGCGGCAGCGAGACTTACTGCGATTATCATCTGTCCGGTGGTGAGGGCATGGTACTGTCCCAGGGTACTTATGTTAATATCAAGTGGGGCGTTACCGACGGCAAGCTGTGGCTCCATGATGCCGCAACCGGCGAAGACATTGTACTCAATCCGGGCAAGAGTTATATTGGCTATGGCTCCGGCAATCACGGTGGACAGATTACTGTAGAATAAAGATTAATGGCGTAGCAAGATGGCTGCGCCATTTTTATTCCTTGACTTTATCACCCACGGTTATTAAAATATAATGGATAAGGAGCAATTATTATGGCTGATTACAAGATAATTGATATAAAAAAATCTGTATTTGCAAACAATGACCTGGAGGCTGACAAGCTGCGCGCCGAATTGAGAGAAAAAAAGACATTTCTCCTCAACCTTATGTCCTCGCCCGGCTCCGGCAAGACCACAACTCTGCTGGCTGTTATTGACTTACTTAGGGCAGAATACAGTATTGGCGTTATGGAGGCAGATATTGACTCCGATGTTGACGCTAGGATAATTGCCGATGTGGGTATCAGCGCTATCCAGTTACACACCGGTGGTATGTGCCACCTGGACGCAGGTATGACTCGTCGGGGACTGGACAGCTTTGACGGCTGGAGCAAGGATTTTGTAGTGCTGGAGAATGTGGGCAATCTGGTATGTCCTGCCGAGTTTGATACCGGCGCCGGTATGAACGCTATGATTCTTTCTGTGCCGGAGGGGGATGACAAGCCATTAAAGTATCCGTTAATGTTCTCTGTCAGCGACTGTGTTATCATTAACAAGATTGATGCAAAGCCTGTATTTCAGTTTGATGATGAGGCTGTTGTACAGAGAATTAAGGCTATTAACCCCAATGCCGAGATTTTCTTTATCAGTGCCAAAACCGGAGAGGGTGTGCCTGCACTTGCCCATTGGTTGGCATCAAAAATTGACGAATGGAACGCATAGATTATGCATGAGTTAGGATTATTATACCAGGTTACAAAGACAGTGGATAGTTTTATGGCTGACAATGATTTGTCCCGGCTAAGCGAGATTGCCCTCAGAGTGGGAGAGATGACCGATGTCGTGCCGCAGTACCTTGAGCAGGCTTGGCAGACGGTAAGGCAGACCACTGCCTACAGCGACGCAACCCTCACGGTGGAGGTGGTGCGGGCTACTGCCCAATGCCAAAGCTGTGGCAATGTGGATAGCGTACATTCCTTTGGTATGACCTGCCCCAAATGCGATTCCCCAAACCTAAAAATCATCACCGGTCGGGAGTTCGAGATAAAACATATTGTAGCAAAATAAACTCATTTTGAGGCACTTTGAATAGGGTGTCTCAATTTTTTCAGTCATATTGTTAACCCAAATATCCCACTTGGATATTATGTAAAATTGTGGTATTATTGTTTTATAAAGTCATTTTTTATGTGTATTGGAGAAAAGTTATGTGTGACATTTGCAATATAATTGAACAATCCATACGAGGGGAAAATCCGTTTTTTGTAAAAGAACTTGAAACCGGAATTGTTGTTCTCGGTTGGAATCAGCATTTTTACGGCTATACCATTTTTATGTGCAAGCAGCATGCAACGGAATTATATCAGCTTGATAAAGATTTTTGTGCAAGGTTTATGAAAGAAATGGTTGCGGTATCAAAGGCTGTTTCAACGGCATTCAATTGCGACAAAATGAATTATGAGTGTCTCGGCAACGGTGATACCCATTTGCATTGGCATTTGTTTCCGAGAGTCAAAGGCGACCTTGGTGATTATGGAAATGACGGCAAAGGTCCTGTGTGGTGGTTACCTCAAGAGATAATGTGGAATAAAGATAATATTCCTAATGAAAAAGAACTTGAAAAAATGAAGACGAAATTATTAAAGGAATTGGATAAATATGAATTATAACGGTTGCATAATTGAAGAAAGCTTAAAGGATAAATCTATTATTGATGAATTTAATATAATTGAAGAAATCAACGATGACGGTATAATGTGGATAGTTGAGATAGACGAGAGTCGGCTTGACGATGTTTTGCCCGGATTACAGTCTGCGATGGTTGATGCACCTATATGGTATTGTGATTTAAAGTGCGATGATTACCATTACATAATCTATAACGATAAAATCTTCAAGATTAATCGTGATTACGCCGAACAATACGAGGAAGCAAAGGAATACGGACTAAATAGAGGTATTCCCGAAGAACAGTTACCTAACGCTACTTGGGCAAAGGAGAAATAATGAATAAATATTTGAAAAATCTTAACAGAATTGAATTTGTAGTAACAATGTCTTGCACCGGCAGGTGTAAGCATTGCTCACAAGGCAGTCATATATCCAATGAACATATTGATGCCAAAATTGCCGAACAGGCAATTAATGATATTTGCAGTCAATATAAAATTGAGTCACTTATGACCTTTGGCGGTGAGCCTTTACTGCATCCCGAAACTGTTTGCACAATTCATTCTGCCGCAAAAAAAATGAATATACCACAAAGAGAATTGATAACAAACGGATATTTCAGCAAGGATGTTAACCAAATTAAAGAGGTTGCCTATAAGTTAGCACAAAGTGGTGTTAACGGCATTTGTCTTTCGGTGGATGCCTTTCATCAAGAAACAATTCCCATTGAGTATGTTAAAGAATTTGCGAATGCCGTGCTTGAAGAAAGAATTTCGATACATACTCATCCTGCTTGGCTTGTAGGTGTTGATGATAATAACCCATATAACCTAAAAACAAGGGAACTGTTAAACGAATTCCGTGCAATGGGTATTGAGCCATCAAGCGGTAATGTAATATTCCCCAGTGGGAATGCACTAAAATACTTGGGAGAGTATTTTGACAAAGATGTCGAATACGATAATCCGTATAGTGAAAATCCAAAAGGTTTGAAAACCATAAGCTTTTCTTCAAACGGCGATGTGCTGGGTGAAAATATATACAAGACTTCGATTTTAGAAATTATTAAAGCATATAAAGGATAAGGCTTACTCAAAGCCGGATTTGTTATAGAGAAAATAATTGAAACAGAATTGGCGCACATATTTGTTAGTAATAGAATGTAAATAGTATAATGACAAAAAGTAGGCACGGTTTGTGCCTACTTTATTGTTTATGCTTGGGCAAGGTATTCTCGCAGTGCGCCGGCAACTGCCTTTGGCAATCCGGAGGAGGGCAGTGCAGACAGTAATTCTTGTGGGGTGGTGCACTTTTCCAGCTTGCGATAGGGTGATCTCTTCTTAGCTGTTTTTTGTTGCCAACGGGACAGGTAGTGGATGACAGCGTCGGCTAACTCCATCTTTTTTACCCTTATTGCATCGTCAACAGTGGCGCTGTATTCTCTGTCACAGGTACAACCCTTTAGTTCCATTACCACCGGTTCTCCGTTGCGCTCCAAGTCTTTTATGATAATTTTGTAATCTCTCTGCGCCGGGATAACTTCGGTGTCACCCTCGGGCTTGCCGACAGTAAAGGTAACTTTGTTATCTGCGTAGGAAATTGTCATTTTTGTTTTGCATAAATGCTGTGCAAAGTCCGTTTTGCTGTTATCCTCAACCAGCGTAAATTCTCCGTTACCGGAGAATGCCCATATTTCCATCTTTTGCGGATTGTCAACCTTGTTGCCTTTGTCGGCAGACATTGGTATAATTGCGCCCTCTTTTGCCAAAACAGGGAAGGAGTCCAGGTCACGGAACATAGTCACAATACCACTGTTCTCGTACGCTTGACCGGTAAAGATGTCAACCCATCTGCCCTTTGGCACATATACTTGGGTGCTGCCCATCTCTATCTCCTTGTGCTGAGGATGGGTGATTGGGGCGCAGATTAGTTCGCTGCCGAACATATATTGATTTTTTACACAATATGCCGCCAAATCATCGGGGTATGAGTAGTACATTGGCTCGCATAATGCAATGCCCTCGCTGTGGGTACGGTGGTCCATGGTGAATATGTAAGGTATCATTCTGTGACGGAGATTGAGCCAGCGCTTTGCCTCCTTGTACACATCGCTGCGATACTTCCATGGCTCCTTGCCTAGGACGGGAGTTGCAGTACTGTGCAGTCGCATAATTGGGGAGAATACACCGAATTGCAGCCAACGTATATACAAGTCGTCATCACGCTCGCCCCAATGATGACCGCCAATATCGTGACTCCACCAGCTGTATGCGGCATTGGCTGCAGTTGCCGTAAAGTACGGCTGAAAATTAAGTGTTTTCCAATTGATGTATGTGTCTCCTGAGAATCCCAGTGGGTATCTGTGAGAACCCAGTCCGGCATATCGGGACAGAATCATTGGCATTCTGCCATCCTCGGCATTGTCCAGGGTGTGGTAGTGGTTTAGTGCAGGCAGTGGGTCCAGTCCCTTAACTTCACTGGTTTTGCCCTGCTGCCAATCAATCCACCAAAAGTCAACGCCGTCACGCTCATAAGGCTTGTGCAGTATATCAAAATATGCGTTCCAAAAATCGTCGCTGCCGCATTTAAAATCAATTTTCTTTTTTGTAGCAGGGTCGATTCCCACCGCCTTTGCCATATCCTCATACATATCCTCGTAGCAATGCACACCGTCGGCAGGGTGTAAATTGAGGGTGATGTGTAGGTTTTGTTCTTTTAGTTTTCTTAGGAATTCTTTGTAATCGGGGAACAGGTCCTTGTTCCAGCTGTAGCCGGTCCATCCGTTGTATTTTACGCCGAATTTGTCCTTGATGTTGTGTACCCAGTGCCAGTCCATATCCACTGTTGCCACTGTGAGGGGTATGTCCCTCTTTTTGAACTCAGCCATTAGGTCCAGATATTCCTTTTGGGTGTAGGCGTGGTATCTGCTCCACCATACACCCAGTGCATATCTGGGAATAATAGGAACAGGTGAACTGATAGAATAAAATGCCTGTATGGTGCCGCGATAATCCTTTCCGTAGGCAAAGGCGTAGTAGTCCTTGCCTCTTTTACGAGGTACAAAGAGCCCCTCATTGTCCAGCAGCATTGTGTTGCTGTCGTCAAGCAGGAATGCACCGTTTTCTGTAATCAATCCATCATCAAGCCTTGCTCCGCCGGATACTTGGTCCAGAGTACGACGAGTACCCTTTAGATTCTTTTGCTTTGAGAATATCTCTGTGTTGCCGGTATCCTTAATTAGTACGGAATAGGGCTTGTTCTTTTTTATGGTAAAAATTGCTTTTTCTGTCTCTACTGTTATGCGGTTTCCGGATTTGTTCACCTTCATTTCGCCGGCCTCAAAGGCTCTAAACCATACTGTCTGGCTGGCAAGGTCGGTAAATTCATCCGCCTCCACTCTGATTAGGCATGGAGTGAGGTAGGTAATTCTGATATTGTCAATTATTACTGTTTGCTCCTTGTTGGCTTTGCCCTGAGTTTTTGCAATAAGTGATTCTTTTAACATAATATTTCTCCTTACATCGTTATGGGTATTATGTTATTAATATCCATAACTGCATATATAATCATATTACATTATATGGAGAGTTTAGTCAACTGCATATTATACACAAAAAGCCACAGACAAGCTGTAGCTACAGACTGTCGATAAAGTGGTTTGAACCACGCCAAATAATATAATATGTAACCGATTTTGCCTCTCTTGTGAAAAGAGGTGCGGGTCTCCGGTGGAGACCTCTGCACGGGTGTGCAGAAGCACTGACCGAACCGGCAGGTGAGACGGTGGGTGCGATTTATCGCACTCGGAGAGATTGTTAAAGTGGCTTAGACATCTAA
>JBJEPK010000019.1:0-2631 GCA_051881195.1 Eubacterium sp.
ATCGGCGCCCGCCGCGGCGACGCAGCCGAAATGGCCATCATCGAGCTGGTGTGATCTATGTATAAAAGCCCCGAAGTGCGAAAGCACCTCGGGGCTTTTTGCATCTATTGAAAGTGACGTGTAGAGCAATTATTGGTAACGCTCAGGGCAGTCGGTCTGCATTAGGAGATAATCAATACTGACCCCGTAGAAGCAGGAGAGTTTCACTAAGAATTCATCCGTCCATTGTTGCGTTCCTGTTTCAAGGTAGCTGTATTTTCGTTGTGTAATGCCGAGTGCGTTAGCGACCTGTTGCTGCGTGTAGTCGTGGTCTTCGCGAAGGTTGCGGATTCGATTCTGCAAGCGATCACCTCCTGTTTGATTCAATTTATTATATTCAGATAATATTTATCTATTGACTTTTAGATAAATTCTATCTATACTACGATTAGAAGTAAAAGGAGGATCGACTTATGAAGCAAAGAATCATTTCATTGCTGATACTGACAGCACTGCTTATTGCTTTGCTGCCGAAAGGCGTACTGATTGCAAGCGCTTATTCTGACACTGATATTGCCTACCCCGTCGAAGGTGGCAATATCTATTTTGACAAGGAAACAGGCGCAATTACAGATTGTGACGATAGCGTGACAAATGCTGACATCCCCGCAGAGATTGACGGCGTAATAGTGAGTAGTATAGACATCTATGCGTTTTCTGGATGTAGCAACTTGGTGAGTGTAACAATTCCAGACAGCGTTGTCAGCATTGGTGATGGAGCGTTTTGGTTATGTAGCAGCTTAACAAACATAAAAATTTCTGCCAATGTGACGAGCATCGGTGGTGCTTCATTTTCCGGCTGCAGTAGTTTGACAAGTGTGACGATACCCAGCGGTGTAACAAGCATTGGCTATCAAGCATTCTACAGTTGCAGCAGCCTGTCGGATGTGATGATTCCGAATAGTGTGATGCGTATCGGTAGTGGTGCTTTTTATAATACTGCAATCTATAATACAGAAGATCAATGGACTGATAACATACTATATATCAGCGATTGGCTAATAGAAGCTAAGAAAACAATCTCTGGAGATTGTACAATTGTTGAGGGAACAAGAGGAATTGCTGACGCAGCGTTTTGGTCGTGCAGTAATTTGACGAGCATTACAATTCCAAACACTGTGAGGAGCATTAGTAATTCTTCTTTTTTTGATTGCAGTAGCTTGGAAAGCGTGACAATCCCAGATGGGGTCACAGTTATTTCGGACGGTGCATTCCATTGCTGCACTAGCCTAGTGAGCGTAACGATTCCGAACACTGTGACAAGTATTGGTTCTGGTGCATTCTATGGCTGCAATAGCTTAGTAAATGTAACAATTCCAGACAGCGTGTCGGGTATTGGTGCTAGTGCGTTCTATGGTTGCAGTAGTTTGATAAGCGTAATTATTCCAGACGGTGTTACAAGTATTGGCCCTGAAATGTTTACCGGTTGTAGCTCCTTAATAAGTGTAATGATTCCGGGTAGCGTGACAAGCATCGGCTCTTATGCATTACAAGATTGCAGTAGTTTAGCAAGTGTGACAATACCAAACAGTGTAACAAGAATCGATTGGAGTGCATTCAAAGGTTGCAGCAGTCTGACGAGTATTACAATTCCAGAGGGCGTAACAAAAATCGAGTCTGATACTTTCCGTGACTGCAACAGTCTGACAAGCGTAACAATTCCAGAGGGTGTGACAAGCATCGCTAACTCTGCATTCGAAAATTGCAGCAGCTTGCCGAGTGTAATGATTCCGGATAGTGTGATGTTTATCAGTTCTTCTGCGTTTAGAGGTTGCAGCAGCCTAACAAGTGTGATCATTCCAGACGGCGTGACAAGCATCATGGATTCAACATTCAGTGGATGCTGCAACTTGGTAAGCGTGATCATTCCAGACGGTGTGACAAGTATTGGATGTGGAGCGTTTTATAATTGCAGCAGCCTGACAAATTTGACGATTCCAGAGGGTGTGACAAGTATCGATCTTAATACATTTTACGGTTGCAGTTGCTTAACAAATATGATAATTCCGGCCAGCGTGACATCTTTCGGCTCTTCTTCGTTTGAGGGGTGCAACAGTTTATGTTCGGTTTACTTTTTGGGAGATGCACCTGAGCTTCCGGATGATGTGTTTAAAACGTGGGATGAAGGAACACAAACATATATCAATATCCCTGGCTTAACACTCTACTACATTGAGGGCAAAGAGGGCTGGACAAGCCCAACCTGGAATGGTTATCCGACGGCGACTTGGGCACCGCATGAGCATTCCTATACGGAAACCGTGACCGCGCCGACCTGCACCGAGCAGGGCTATACCACCCACACCTGTGAATGTGGCGACAGCTATGTGGATACCTACATGGACGCACTGGGCCATGATTACAAGTACGGCGTCTGCACCGTCTGCGGTGCAAAGGATCCCGATTACAAGCCCGCCGAGCCGGTGAAATTTACCGACGTAACGGAAAAAGCCTGGTACTATGGTGCGGTGGAATATGCCGTGCAGAACGGCCTGATGAAAGGTGTCGGCAACGACCAGTTTGACCCGGAGGGCACCATGACCCGGGCCATGCTGGTGACGGTGCTGTGGCGCTATGAGGGCGAACCGGAGG
>JBJEPK010000020.1:0-14018 GCA_051881195.1 Eubacterium sp.
TTGTTCCAACAGAGGTAAATCCGTTCTCCGCATAGCAGTCAAAGGTTGTTTCCATCATCTCAATTTGCCTTGCCCTGCGGGCTTCTTCATTTATGGTTCGCAATGTTATATTCCTCTTTTCTAAATTAAAAAAATGGTCGTTTATATTCTATTCTTTTATCTCCCTTATGTCAATATAAATTAAGAAAAAGTATTAAAAATTTTTTTCACTTTGTACTATTTTTTGGGATAATGCTCCGCTAAGACAACGTATCTTTGCCTTACGGTGGTTTTGGACCATTGTTTTAAAACCCTGATATAAAAAATAGTCACCCAAAAAGGGTAACTATTCTTTGGCGCAGACGGTGGGATTCGAACCCACGGGGGATTTCTCCCTAACTGATTTCGAGTCAGCCCCGTTATGACCACTTCGATACGTCTGCATATATGTTAAACTCCGAATGGAGTATAACCAACTATTCAAATTTTACCGAACGGGGCGCCCCGTTATGTCCTGTTGCGGTGCCCGAAATTTTATAGCACTGACGCGCAAAAATTTCGACCGCGGCCACTCCTTATGCCTCGTTTCATCTGCCACCGGCAGCGCTCGACAACGTCCCCACTTCGATACGTCTGCATACTGTATAGATATTACCACTAAAAAATGTATTTGTCAATTTTAAATATTTGTGTTATTATATATAATTATTGCGGATATAGGAGAGCGTTATGATTGCAATTATTGATTACGGTGCCGGTAACCTGCAAAGTGTTAAGAAAGCTTTGGATTATCTAGGCTACAAAAGTATTGTCACAGATGACAAAAATGAGATACTGGATGCCGACAGGGTTATTCTGCCGGGTGTGGGTTCTTTTGGCGACGCCATGGTTTCCATCAGGGAGCGTGGTCTTGAGGATGTCATCATAGAGGCTGCCAATGGGGACAAGCCGTTTTTGGGTATTTGTCTTGGATTACAGTTGTTATTTCGTCACAGCGACGAGACTCCGGATGTTGAGGGTCTTGGAATATTTGATGGCGAGATAGTCACCATCCCTCATGTTGAGGGAATCAAAGTGCCTCACATTGGATGGAATGATGTCAAAATCAGTCATAATAACGGCATTTTTATCGGTATCAAGGACGAAAGTTATTTCTATTTTGTACACTCATATTACCTGCGCAATGCTGACCCGGATATTGTGGCAGGTACTACTCACTACGGGGTAGATATTCAGTGTGCTGTTCAGCGTGGCAAGGTCTGTGCTACCCAGTTTCATCCCGAAAAAAGCAGTAATGTGGGTCTGCAGCTGCTGAGCAATTTTGCAACAATGGAGTAGGAGGTGCCCTATGTACGCAAAAAGAATTATCCCGTGTTTGGATGTTAAGAACGGACGAGTAGTTAAGGGCGTATCCTTTGTCGATTTGCGAGACGCAGGCGATCCGGTGGAGTGTGCTGCCGCCTATGACAAGCAGGGGGCGGACGAGCTTGTTCTGTTGGATATTACTGCCACTCACGAGGGCAGAAGCACAATGATTGATATTGTAAAGAGAGTTGCAAATACTGTATTTATACCTTTTACCGTTGGTGGAGGTATAAAGAGTGTGGACGATTTTAAGGAGCTTTTGCGTGCAGGCGCAGACAAAATTTCTGTCAATTCTGCCGCTGTTCGCAACCCACAGTTAATTAATGACGCAGCCTATAAGTTTGGCTCTCAGTGTGTTGTGGTTGCTATTGATGCAAAGCGTAACGGCGACAGCTGGGAGGTTTATCTCAACGGTGGCCGTGTACCTACCGGAATTGATGTGGTTGCCTGGGCAAAAGAGGCAGAGGAGAGAGGAGCAGGGGAAATTCTGCTGACCTCAATGGATTGCGACGGACAAAAATCGGGCTATGATATAGAACTTACACGCACAGTCAGTGAGGCTGTGGGCATTCCTGTAATTGCCTCCGGTGGTGCCGGCAAGGCAGAACATTTTTTAGATGCGTTTATCCATGGAAAGGCAGATGCAGTGCTGGCTGCCAGTCTGTTCCATTTTAATGAACTGCCTGTTCCACAGCTAAAAAATTACCTGACCCAAAACGGCGTCAGTATAAGAAGATGATGAAAAATGAAAAATGAGTCTGCAGAGGCCCAGTATAGGCGTATGACGGAGACTCCTGTCAATAGGTTGATAGTAAGTCTTGCCGTGCCTACTGTAATCAGTATGCTCATAACAATGATTTATAATATGGCCGACACATATTTTGTGTCCAAAATCAGTGTATCTGCATCGGGTGCAACAGGCATTGTTTTTGGTCTGATGGCTATATTCCAGGCTTTTGGCTTTATGTTTGGCCAAGGCGCCGGTAGTTGTATTTCCCGTCGATTGGGTGCAAAGGATGTAGAAACGGCAAAGAAGTATTGCTCCACAGCCTTTGTTTTGGCGCTGTGTCTTAGCGGAGTAATACTGACAATAGGACTGATTACTTTGGACAAGCTGATGGTCTTTCTGGGCAGTACTCCTACTATTCTGCCTTATTCAAGAGCATACGGCAGATTTATTCTTATTGCCGGTCCTGCACTTACTTGTTCCTGCGTTATGAATAATATCCTACGGTATGAGGGTATGGCGCGCCTGGCTATGATTGGTCTCACCACCGGCGGTATATTGAATATCGGTCTTGACCCACTGTTCATATTTACACTGGATATGGGTATTTCCGGTGCCGGTTTGGCAACAGCAATATCTAACTATGTCAGTATGGGTATATTGCTTTTTATGTTTTTTTCTAAGAAGTGTCAGTGCTGTATTAAGTTAAAATATGTATCCCTCAGTCCCAAGTTCGTATGGGATATTGTTGCCACCGGTTTGCCTGCTTTTTGTCGTAATGGACTCAATAGTATTTCTACCATGGTGCTAAACCAAATGGCTGCAAATTGGGGCGACGCTTGTATCGCCGCAATGAGTGTGTCCGGCAGATGTGCCATGCTTATATTCAGCGTTGCTGTGGGTATCGGCCAGGGCTTTCAGCCGGTGTGTGGCTTCAACTATGGCAGCAAAAAATATGACCGGGTACGACAGGGAATCAAATTTTTATGGGCCTTTGGCACAATAGTAGTTGTGGTGCTGGCAGGTGTTATGATTGTATTTGCACCACAGGTTATATCCCTGTTCCGTAAGGAAACAGAGGTTGTGTCCGTAGGTAAAGTTGCACTCAGATACCTCTGTGTTTCGCTTATGTTCCTTCCAACTGCCTTAACTGCTAATATGACTTTCCAGAGTGTAGGCAAAAAGGGCAGAGCCTTCTTCCTGGCTTGTTGTCAAAACGGTATATTTTTTATTCCGTTAGTTCTGATTTTGCCTAGGATTTTCGGCTTGACCGGGTTGGAGGTGTCTCAGCCAATATCCTATCTTATTGCCACTGTAGTGTCGGTTCCGTTTTTGTTGTCATTTCTTAAGTCGTTAAAGGAAGAAAGTGGATTATCTTGACTTTTTTGGCGTTTTGTGGTATAATACACCCATTGTATGGGGGAGTAATTCCACGCATATCGCGTGAACTAAATCAACATCATGTTGGTACACAACTGGTTTAGTTTGTTTAGAATGAGACTTATGCATAGTGGTAATGCTATGTATAAGTCCTTTTTTACTATAATATACATCATTATGTAAGGAGAAATGAGTATGAAGGAGTATTTGAAGTCAGTTGACCAAGTTATTGGCGATGTGGGCAGTAGTGCTCAGGGCATTACCACCACCGAGGCAAATGCCCGACTGGAGAAAAACGGCAAGAACAAGCTCGACCAGGGAAAAAAGGATAGTATTATCAAAAAATTCTTTGCCCAGCTTGCTGACCCGATGATTATTATTTTGCTGGTTGCGGCCGGTGTGTCTGCACTTACAGCCATCAAAAGCGGCGAGGGATTTGCTGATGTAATCATCATCCTAATTGTAGTTATCATCAATGCCGTGCTGGGCGTTTACCAGGAGAGCAAGGCCGAAAAGGCAATTGAGGCACTGCAAGAGATTGCTGCCGCCACCAGCAAGGTTATCCGTGACGGTAAACTTGTGGAGGTTAGGAGCGAGGATTTGGTTGTTGGCGATGTGGTTGTACTGGAGGCAGGTGACAGTGTCCCGGCTGATTGCCGCATAATTGAGTGCGCCAGCATGAAGATTGAGGAAGCTGCGCTTACCGGTGAGTCCGTGCCCGTTGATAAGCAGGTAGATGCGATTGACCCGCTGGGCAGCGACGACGTACCACTTGGCGACCGCAAAAATATGTGTTATATGGGCTCAAATGTGGTATATGGTCGTGGCAAGGCTGTTGTAGTAGCCACCGGTATGGATACCGAGATGGGCAAGATTGCCGACGCCTTGACTGAAGCAAAGGATGAAGAAACTCCATTACAGCTCAAGCTCAATCAGTTGTCCAAGATTCTTTCCTTTATCGTACTTGGAATCTGCGTATTCATATTTGTTTTTGATATAGTTCGTTCTTTTGTGGTAGGCGATTCCATTACATTTGATACTGCACTGTCCTTCTTTATGGTGGCTGTGTCGCTGGCTGTTGCAGCAATTCCGGAGGGATTGGCTGCTGTTGTTACCATCGTATTATCCATCGGTGTTACTAAGATGAGCAAGCGCAATGCCGTTATCCGTAAGCTGACTGCCGTGGAGACACTGGGTTGTACGCAGATTATTTGCTCTGACAAGACAGGTACCCTCACCCAAAACAAGATGACTGTTGTGGAGCACAGAGGTACTGACGAAAAATTGCTTGCCACTGCTATGGCACTGTGCTGTGATGCCGAATTACAGTCGGACGATACCGTAAAGGGCGAGCCTACAGAGGCTGCTTTGGTTGCTTATGCAAACACTCTTGGACTAAAGAAGTATGATTTGGAGGCAGAATTTCCTCGTGTAGGCGAGGCTCCGTTTGACTCATCACGCAAGATGATGTCCACTATTCACAAGACTCCAAATGGCTTTGTTCAGTACACAAAGGGTGCTCCCGATGTGGTACTGTCACTGTGCACCAGTGCTTACCTGGACGGCAAGCGAGTGCCCATGACTGATGAAATAAAGCAGACTATTATGGCCGAGAATAAGGCTATGGCTGACCAGGCGCTGCGTGTACTGTGTGTAGCAATGCGTACCTACAATTCCCAGCCCGATAATGATGCCGCCACTCTTGAGCAGGAGCTGTGCTACATTGGTCTTACCGGTATGATTGACCCTGTACGCCCGGAGGTTGTGGATGCAATCAAGGAATGTCGTATAGCCGGCATCAGACCGATTATGATTACCGGCGACCATAAGGATACTGCCGTTGCTATTGCAAAGCAGTTGGGCATTATTGAGGATGTAGACGGTGCTATCACGGGTATGGAGCTTAACGAACTCAGCGATGAGGAGCTGGACGAAAAAATCACTCAGTTTTCCGTATATGCTCGTGTTCAGCCCGAACATAAGGTGCGTATCGTCAAGGCTTGGAAAAAGCGTGGCATGATTACTGCTATGACCGGCGACGGAGTAAACGACGCCCCATCAATCAAGAACGCCGACATCGGCGTAGGTATGGGTATCACCGGTACTGATGTAACCAAGAATGTTGCCGATATGGTGCTGGCAGACGATAACTTTGCTACTATAGTATCCGCTGTAGAAGAAGGCAGACGAATCTACGACAATATCCGTAATTCCATTCAATTTTTGCTTAGCTCCAATCTCAGCGAGGTTGTGTCAATTTTCGTTGCCACACTTATGGGCTTCACCTTATTTGAGCCGGTTCATTTGCTTTGGATTAACTTGATTACAGACTGCTTCCCGGCGCTGGCGCTGGGCTTGGAAAAGGGCGACCCGGACATTATGACCCGCAAGCCTCGTGACAGTAGAGAGGGTGTTTTTGCCGGTGGTATGGGTATCGACGTTGCATGGCAGGGTATCATGGTTTCTATTTTGACCTTGTTGGCGTACTTCGCCGGTACCAATGCTCTTGGAGTCACTCTTGCCCACGGCGACGCGGAATTTGTACACCAAAACGGTATGACCATGGCTTTTTTGACTCTATCCATGGCAGAGACCTTCCATTCATTCAATATGCGTTCACGCAGACAATCTATTTTCAAAATGGGTAGTCTCAACTGGTATTTGATTGGCGCTATGGCATTGTCGCTGGTATTATCTACAGTTGTACTGTATATCCCATTCCTTGCAAAGGCATTTGATTTTGCCCCAATCAGCGGTGTGGAGTATGCAATTTCCATGGGACTTGCACTGCTTGTAATCCCTGTAACCGAGATTGTCAAGGCGATTCAACGCAAATTGAACAAGTAATATTTTGTAACAAAATTATGGTGGGGGCTGTCAATGACGGCCCCAATTTTGCAAAAAGGAGTATTTATGGACGAATATACTAACTATGACAGAGAGATTGACGAGGCTGTATCGGCTTGTGACAACGCTTTGCACTATTTACATAATGCCGACAACTACCTATCCTCTGCCGGCAATTGGGGTATTGTTGATTTGCTGGGTGGAGGCTTTATCAGTACTGTTGTTAAGCACAGCAAGATGGAAGATGCCCAAAGGGAATTGAACAACGCAAAGTATGCTGTTCAATCCTTAAAAAAAGAATTGATGGATGTGAATCGTGTGTGTAATTTGGATATTAACGTGGGTGATTTTCTATCCTTTGCAGACATCTTTTTTGACGGCTTTGTGGCAGATTGGCTGGTGCAGTCCAAGATTAGGGATGCCCAGCGTCAGGTAAGCGATGCCATTCACCAAATTGAGAACATTCGATTGCAGTTGTTGAGATATTGATAATTCATACTTGACAAAAATAGGTTTCGTTGTTATCATTATGTTACTCTTTGCACTGCATATATACTACAGTACAAACTGAACAGACCGTAACCTATGTTATGGAGTCGGGTCACATTGTGACAGTGGATTAACCCACGGGACAGTAGCTGCTATTACTGGATTCGTGGGCGTTTTTGTTTTAACATATTATCAACTCCCACATATATTTAGTGTTGTAGAGCATTAGATTATTGGGGGTTTTCTTTATGGAAGAAAAAAGAAATTGCGACACAGAGTTCACCCGTGTTGCCAACAGAGTATCAGTAACTACTATTATAGGCAATCTGCTGCTGTCTGTATTAAAGCTGATGGCAGGCATTATTGCAAATTCCGGTGCTATGATTAGCGATGCTGTTCATTCAGCCTCCGATGTTTTCAGCACCTTTGTGGTTATAATAGGCGTTAAGCTATCTGCAAAAAAGCCCGACAAGGACCATCCATACGGTCACGAAAGAATGGAATGTGTGGCAGCTATTGTGCTGGCTGTTGTGTTGTTTATTACAGGGCTGGGAATTGGAACAAATGCTTTAGAAAACATAGTTAGCGGAGATTATGAAAATTTGAGAATACCCGGCGTTTTGGCCCTTGTTGCTGCCATTGTATCCATTATTGTCAAGGAGGCAATGTACTGGTACACAAGAATTAATGCAAAGAGGATTGATTCCAGCGCTCTTATGGCAGATGCGTGGCATCATCGCTCTGACGCATTGTCATCCGTGGGTGCATTGATAGGTATTGCCGGCGCCAGAATGGGCTACCCGATTATGGATTCCATTGCCAGCTTGGTTATTTTTTTGTTTATCATAAAGGCGGCTTATGATATATTCAAGGATGCCATCAACAAAATGGTGGACCATTCCTGCGACGAGGCAACCGAGGATTCTATTGTGGAATGTGTACTGGGTAATGATGATGTGATAGGTGTTGACCTACTCCAAACCCGTACCTTCGGCAACAAGATTTATGTGGATGTGGAGATATGTGCCGACGAGAATTTGACTCTCCGTGAAGCTCACGATATTGCCGAGGCAGTTCATGACGATATTGAGCGCACTTTCCCAAAGGTAAAGCACATTATGGTTCATGTTAATCCGGCAAGGCAACGGACAGAATAATATATATTGGTTTTTGACGGTGTTTTGGGTAACAAAAAAGGCGACCTGCTTGGTCGCCTTTTGCGTTCTCTTTATTATCTTTGGATTCCGTTTTTGTCAAAGTTAAAGATTGTAGAAAGAATTACCTCATATCCTGTCTTGATAGCCTTAGGTACAAGTCTGTCGTAGCTGTCACGACGGTTGTGATAGTAGTCTGCCGGTTTTGGGTCCATAGCAGCTAGGCAGGTAGCGGTGATGCCGGCTTGAGTAAATGCGGCAGCGTCGGATGAACCAAAGAATACATTGGCAAATTTTAGGTCGTTGTGACCTGCCTCAATGGCAGAGTCCATAACCAGTTGAGAGAAGCCTTGGTCGTGCTTAACCGTACCTGTCATATCACGGCTATATACATTCAGATATTCAAGGTCAGTCAGTGTATCAACGCAGAGTACAGCAGTTTCTACACCCTGATTCATATATTCGTCCTTGTGGTCCTTTGCCCATTGCTTGCAGCCACGCAGACCGGCCTCCTCGCCGTCTGTAATCATAGCCACAACCTCGGTGTTCTCAAACTCAACACCCGCCATATCCAGCATACGCAGTGCACATACTGCAGCGTAGGTGCCGGTGAGGTTGTCATTTGCACCCGGAGAGATGGTTTTGAAGTCAACAAACAGCAACAGCGGTATCATGCCCAGCGCTGTGATGCCGTGCCAAAAATATCCGTAATTAACCATAAATTCGCCGAATCCACCCATGTCAACAAAGTTGGCAATGATGGTGATGATGGCAACTACTACGGAGATAAATGCACCGCCGATTGCCCATCCCATAAAGATAGTCATGAGGGGAATCTTTTTGCCGTAATAGAGATGGCGCCATTCGTATGCTGAGTCGCAGTGACCACTGATGATGATTCTGCGCTTTACCTCTCCTGTCGGCTTGCGCTTTGCGTAAAAATTGTGACCCTCAACCTTTTTGTATAATACATCGCAGAACGGCTTATACATCAGGAATTCCAGGGCTGTGATAACCAGCGCAAGTACAATCACACCACCGACAATGCATGTGGGCAAAAAGAAGTCGGATGGACCAATGCCACTGAATACATTGAGAAATGCCATTGCTGTGCATGCAACAAATGCGATGATAACAGCAATAGATACTGTTTTTGTAAAATGGAGAAAAGCCTTTGGTGCAACCTTGTAGGTCTCAAATCCTGTCTCGTCGCAGAAGGTGTCCATCTCCTTTTTGATGTGTTTTTGGGTAGCCAAGCAATTTGCGTTAGCTGACTCGCGCGGTCCGTATCGCTTGATTACATTGGTAATTTCTTTTACGGTGTAGTCAACATTTTCGTTTATGACCGCTTGTGGAAATTCTTTGATGTTCATTGTTATTTCGCTCCTTTAGATTTATACTCTCTATTCAATTCTGTTTCTAAGCTTGGGTTACCACTAAAGAATTTTGCAACAATCTTTTTCTTGTAAAAAAATCCTTTTGGACTGCTAATTTTATCAACAGCATAGTTTACGCCAAGCTTATCCAGTAACTTCTTTTCATCCTCCAGTCTGGATAGAAAGTCATTGTAGTCACGTGTATTTTCCGGTGACCATGCAACCTCTGCCATTGCCTCAATTCTGGGGAATGTCAGCATATCCAGACGCTCTCGGTCTGGAATCCATTCTGTCCATAGCTCGCCTTCAATACCCAGCACATTGGCAACATTGTCGCTGTTAACGCCAAAATCCTCCGGACGGTAGGTGTATGTATTTTTTAGTGGGTGCATAGCATAAGGCATATCAAAGTAGAAGGACTTGTGATTGCTCATTATCATGCTTCCGCCACTGTTGACATAACGCTCTGCGTTTTTGTCTCTTTGTGGAGTCCAGTACTGCACCACTATGTTTTTGTCCTCTGTATCCAGGTTTTCTGCCTTTAGGATTTCGTTCCAACCGATGAGCTTTTTGCCCTTTAGCTTTAGATATGTGTTCAGTTTGTTTGTGAACCAGCCTTGGAGCTGACGCTCGTTCTTTAGATTATTGTCTTTAATTACCTTTTGGCAATGTGGACAGTCCTTCCATTCTCCTGTTGGCGCCTCGTCACCGCCTACATGGATGTATGGCGCATCAAATAGCTGGCACACCTCGTCCAGTACGCCGTACACAAACTCAAATGTACTTTCTTTTCCACAGCATAGAGTCCTGTTCCAGTGTCTGTTCATCTCCACCGTTTCGGGAATCATGCCGCCGAAGAAACCGAACACTTCGCACTTGATGTCACGGCAGGCTAGATGATTGTAGGCTGCAATAGCAGATGCAATATGGGCCGGGAAGTCAATTTCCGGCACCACCATAATACCACGCTCACGAGCGTACTCAATGATTTCTTTAATATCCTCTTGAGTGTAGTATCCCCGGTACGGTGTGTGATCAATTTTTTTTGACTTCCAACCACCGACATGAGTGTACTTACGCTTTGAGCCGATTTCTGTCAGCAAAGGATATTTTTTTATCTCTATTCTCCAGCCGTTGTCGTCTGTAAGATGCCAGTGAAAAACATTTAGCTTTTGTAAAAACATTAGGTCCAGTAATCTCTTGACCTCGTCTTTTCCAAAAAAGTGACGGCTCTCATCCAGGTTGATACCTCTCCAGCCGAATCTAGGCTCGTCAGCTATGTCGCAGCAGGGAATGTCCTTGCCACCCAAATCCAACTTGCCCAGCTTGCGTATTGTTTGGAGTGCATAGTATGCGCCGGTCTTGGTCGAAGCAGTGATAGCGATACTGTCACCGGTTACCCTTAGGGTGTATCCCTCGGCGCTTAGGCTGTTATCCTGCTTTATTGTTATAGGCGCGTCGTTGCATATAGTGACATAATCTTGGATTAGAGGTAAGTCAAAATCGGAGTTAACCTTAACCTCACTTGGCAGTGTGTAGTGGCCCTCCAGCATACTCACATTTTTTGGCATTGGTATCATTGACACAATGTCACCCCCGTAATTCATAATCAAAATAATTATACCAAATTAAATATATTATGTCAAATTATAAACATATATATGTATAGTGTCTATATGACCAAAAATGCCTTTTATTTGTAGCGACTTTATGGTATAATTGTATCAAATGAATGGATGAAAGGATATTAGAATATGAAAGATTGGTATAAGGAATTAGTTGTTTACCAGATTTGGCCCCGTTCGTTTTGTGACGGTAACGGCGACGGTATAGGGGACCTGGTTGGCGTATTGTCAAAGCTGGATTATATAAAAGAGCTTGGATGCAACTGCATCTGGTTTTCGCCGCTGTATCCATCGCCCAATGCCGATTACGGATATGATATTGCCGACTATAAGAGTATCAATCCGGAGTATGGCGACCTTGAGTTATTTAAGGAAGTTTTGGATGAGGCCCATAAGCGTGGCATAAAGGTGATTATGGATTTGGTAGTAAATCACACCTCTGATGAGCACCAATGGTTTGTAGAGTCCCGTGACCCGGCATCACCGTATCATGACTATTATATTTGGCGTGACGGCAAGAACGGTGGCAAGAATCCACCCAACAACTGGCTGTCCTGCTTTGAAGGCGGCGCTTGGGAAAAGGACGAAAAGTCCGGCAAGTATTACCTCCATGTGTTCGCAAAAAAACAGCCCGACCTGAATCACGACAACCCAAAGGTTCGTGAGGAGGTAAAGGATATTATGCGCTTTTGGCTGGATATGGGTGTTGACGGTTTTAGAGAGGATGTTATCACATTTATATCCAAGCGTGAGGGCTTGCCTAACGGTCTGCCTATTCCGTCCGCTTGTGGCATTGAGCATTATATGGATGGACCTAATATCCATCAGTACTTGCAGGAGTACAGAGAGGTAATTGACGAGTACGATTGCTTTACAGTTGGCGAGGCACCTATGATGACCCCAAGCAAGGCACTAAAGTACATTAAGGACGGCCATAAGGAACTTGATTTGATGTTTCACTTTCAGCACATGGAGGCCGATTGCGTTCTGGTAGATTATATTCAAACCAAGTTTAACCTAAAGAAAATGAAAAAAGCCTTTTCCTCCTGGCAGGAAAAGGTCAACGGCAAAGCTTGGAACACTCTTTATTTGGAGAATCACGACCATCCACGCATCATTTCTCGCTACGGCAGTGAGAAATACAGAGTTGAGTCGGGCAAAATGCTTGCCAATATGTATATGCTCCAGCAGGGAACCGCCTTTGTATATCAAGGTCAGGAGATAGGTATGCTCAATACCAAGCTGGATTCCCTGGACCAGTATGAGGATTGCTTTGTAAAAAATAATTATGCGGTGGCTCGCAAAGCTCATATTAGGGAAGAAAAATGCTGGGAGTGGGCAGTAAAGTCCACTAGGGATAACTCTCGTACCCCGATGCAGTGGAACACAAGTGCCAATGCGGGATTTACCACCGGTAAGCCATGGTTTCCGGTAAACAAAAATTATACCGAGATTAATGCTCAGCGAGAGTCAAGCAATCCTAACTCCATCCTCAATCATTACAAAAAGTTGATTAAGTTCAAGAGAGAAAATGAGGTTGCTATTTACGGCGATTACAAGGAGCATTACAAGGAGTCATCAAAGCTTTATGTGTATGAGCGCAATTATAACGGCAAGCGTCTGTTGGTAATCAACTCCTTTAGCGAGGACAGTGTGCCCTTTGAGGCTCCCCGTGGCTTTGATTTGGATAAGGGTACGCCAATGTTGTGCAATTATCCTAACCCCACTGTTCAGGGCAATGGCTTCAAAATGCGCCCATACGAAACCAGAGTATATTATTTTGAATAATTCAGCATAGATATAAAAGACGACCGAAAGGTCGTCTTTTATATCGTCATTTCTTCTTTCAGTATCCTGATAGCTTCTACCTGGTGTTTGCCAAAAAACATGTGTCCGCCTCCCTCAATTTCGTGATAATGGCAGATAGGGTACAATTTCTTGGCACTCCTGGCGTATTGTATATTAACGATGTCATCAGCTGTGCCGTGGATTAGGATTGTGTTGCCATCATATCCGGATATGGCGGATTCGTAGTCCATATCTATTACCGACTCAACATAGCATTTGCCTATACGCATAGGGAATTTTGACACCGGGTCGGGTATATTGCTTGTATCAAATTTGAATCCCAGCATATCGCCTTTTCTGGCGTCATCGGGGATGCACAGAGCAGGGTAGAACAAAATTAGATTTTTGATTTCTCTATGCTTGGCGGCAAAAATTGCACTCACCAGTCCTCCTTGACTGCATCCCAGTACAGATATATTGGTTGGGTCAACATACTTGCTGCTTTTTACATAACTGTACACTGCCTCCAAATCACAAACCTCTGTTGTGACGGACATATTTTCGGTTTTGCCGTCGCTTCTGCTTGTGATACCGCCGCCGCAAAAATCAAAGGTAAATGCAGTGTAGCCCAGACCTGCAAGAACCTTTGCGTATGCGTAGCAGGTAAGCTCGTTTGCCATAAATCCGTGGCACAGTATCACTGCAGGCAATCTGCCATCCCTTTTTTTATGAATGTGGCCGCTGATTTTCAGTCCGGCGCGATAGCAGTTGAATTTCCTGTACATTAGTAATCCTCCGAATGATGCTATTCCTTGCTTTCTTGCTCCGCTTTTATTTCTTCTACGGTTTTGTCATATATAAAGCTTTGTAGCTGTTCTGTGTTTTTGTCCTTGTTGATGGATATTACGCTGTTACCACGGATGGTAGCATATTCCCATGTGCCGTCAAAGGGTACTCGCTCCTCCACCATGTCGTTGCCCAGACATAGGCCGGCACGCAGGGCGTATCTCTTTATTTGACTCTTTGACATATTGGTCTCAATATATGGGCACGCTCCACCGGCCATCTTCATCAGGGTGATAGGTCCGCTGTTCTTGATTCCCTTGAGTATGGATTGCATAACGGTGCGCTGCCTTTTAGCACGCATAAAATCGGTGTCGATTTTCCTGATTCTGCAATAGGCAAGTGCCTGCTTACCTGTGAGAACTTGTTTACCGGACTCTATCTTGACATTGCCATATCTCTTTTGGTGGTTGTTGATTTCGTTAGCTTCCTTTTCTGTAACATC
>JBJEPK010000021.1:0-13992 GCA_051881195.1 Eubacterium sp.
ATTTTCATCACCCTTTTTCTGCTTCTATTATACCATTTTTCTTGCCTTTTGTACAGAAAAAACAAAGCCCAATCCTCTCGGATTGAACTTTGTCAGCAGTCTGAGCCACTATCTTTCGATAGTGGCTTTGTTTTTTATTGATTAGACTATATTTACAATAATGTATAAATATGGTATAATTGTTCCATAATCTCCAGGGAGGTAAATTATGTCATATTATATTGTTTTATCACTGGGACTAATTGTATCTTTTGTTTTTTGTCTTAGGCGTGCCAGAGGGTTCAGTGTCAGTAATCTGATTTTTAAATCTGTATCCAGCCTGTGCTATCTACTGACTGCTGTATTTGCACTGATAGAGAATAGTGATGCGTATATATACGGTTCTCTTATTATCTTTGGCGGAGCACTAGGATTGTGTGGAGATGTCGCCCTTGACTTGAAGGGATTGTATAAGGAACACGAGAGTATATATTTACGCACCGGTTTCGTCTTCTTTTTGATTGGTCATCTGTTCTACTCCGGTGCAATAATATATAACACACAAATTCAGTGGTGGCAGGCGCTTGTTTGTTTTGGCGTTGCAGTAATTTTTGCTGTACTTAATAATGCTTCTGCAAAAATAATGAAAGTGCATTTTGGCGCTTATAGAAGGATTGTGTTCCTGTATGTTGTATTTTTAGCGTTTACTATGCTTTTGAGTATAGCTGCCGTAATTCTTTCTCGATTTGAAAAGAGATATATTATTTTGGCTATTGGTACAATTATGTTTACATTGTCCGATGCGATTCTTTCGGGTACTTTCTTTGGCAGAAACAAGGATGGCAAGGGATATTTGTTTATTAATCATTTCTTTTATTATGCCGGTCAGTATCTTATTGCTGCTTCAATTATGTTTATGTAATAAATTAGGCAAAAAACTCTTGACTAAACACTTTTTCAGTGGTATTATATCTAGGCAACAACGGAGCAAGTCATGGGCCATTAGCTCAGTTGGTTAGAGCCACCGGCTCATAACCGGTCGGTCCGGGGTTCGAGTCCCTGATGGCCCACCAGATACCAAGCAGAAATGCTTGGTATTTTTTTTGCATCAGGGACGAGAAACGAACTCCAAACATACCGAGCTTTAGCTGGGTATATTTGGGAGAAAGGTCCAGTGGACCTTTCGATAGATGAGAGGAGAGTCCCTGATGGCCCACCAGATACTAAACAGAAATGCTTGGTATTTTTTTGTATCAGGGACGAGAAACGAACTCCAAATATACCGAGCTTTAGCTGGGTATATTTGGGAGAAAGGTCCGGTGGACCTTTCGATAGATGAGAGGAGAGTCCCTGATGGCCCACCAGATACCAAGCAGAAATGCTTGGTATTTTTTATTCTTAAGTTATATATTAACAAATCATAAATAATTTTGGTTATTGTTGACAATTTGCTTTTGTATGTTATTATTGAATTATAAAATACAAGGGAGCGTTGTTTATGTTAAAACACAGCAAAAAATTGATAAGTTTATTCTTGTCGGTAGTATTGGTAATTGGATGTATCAGTCCACTTTCTGCAATAGGCGCAACCAATAGTAACGGCAGTTATGCCAAGGGCGAGGCTATTGCTGTTATGAAAAGTGGCAGTAATGCTTATACCGCTACTTCTTTGAAGGAACAGTATGGTACCACCGTTAAGTACAAGAATTCTTTTAAGTTTGGTAAAAAGCTTAATGTAATTGTAGTAACTTCTACTACCTTGTCCACACCTGCATTAATTAAATCATTACAGAAGGATGATAGTATCGAATATGCTTTTCCAAATTACAAAAAGAAAGCAAGCTCTATAACTCAAGATACTTATTCTGACTATCAGTGGGCATTGGACAATAACGGCCAAAACGATGGTATAGCTGATTTGGATATTAATCCTGAATCTATTTGGGAGCAGACCGGCAGTTCAACAACAGAAAATGTTGTTGCCATCGTTGATACCGGTGTTGACTATACTCATCCGGATTTAAAGAATGTTATGTGGCGTAATCCATACGGTACAAAGCTTGCGGGTAGGTACGGTTACGATTTTTGTAATTACGACTCTAATCCAATTGATGATAACGGACACGGTTCTCACTGTGCCGGTATTGTTGCTGCTGAGTCCAATAACAATATTGGTATCAGTGGTCTATGCAAGAGTAATACAAAGATTATGGCGTTGAAGTGGCTCGACGAAGAAGGCAGTGGATACACTGATGATGTTCTTGCTTGCTACGACTATATTGAGCGCGCTATTGATTTGGGAACAAATGTAGTTGCCGTTAATAATTCCTGGGGCGGAATGGGCGATCAGTCCGAGTTGGAACTGTTCAAAGAAATATTTGATACACTAGGCGAAAAAGGTGCTGTTTCTGTAGTTGCCGCAGGTAACGACGGCATGGATATTAAGGATGTAAATAAAACTTTTACTGATTTCTTTGGTGAAGAAGTATATTCTGTGCCCGTAGAAGCCGGTAGTGCATACCAAATTAATGTTGCTGCAACAAATAGTGACGGCAATATTGCATCCTATTCCAACTATAGCAAAGAATTGGTTGATGTTGCAGCTCCGGGTACGGATATTCTGTCCACTGTCAGCTACAACTCATTCAATCCAACCGTCTATACCGCTGAGCAGAGAGAACAGCTATGTGCGTCATATCAGGATTATGATGATACGCTTGCAGAGGACGAATTTGGCTCAATTAGTACTTCAATTCCCGCTGAGTCGGGAATCGTTGCCGGTCCTGACGCTGACAATCAGTATTTTGGCTTGTCGGGCAATTCGTATTCATTTGTATTTCCGGAAGGAAATAAGTCCGGTAAAAAGTATTATATGGCTATTCCGTACTCAATAGCGGATGATAGCAAGAACTATTCTATAAGCTTTATGTCAAATAATTTTGACACCGATTATTCTGTGTACGATTTGCCTGCAGACACCAAGTTAGACAGCTCTACAGTAGCCGAATTAATTGAAGAAAATTATAGTATCATAGATTTGATGAGCGACAAGGGTGACGATTGGGTACATGTTTTCTTTGATTATGATGTAGACCTGTTGAGCGATTACGGAGTTTACAAAAAATCTTCGGACAGAATACTCTTGTTTGAGTTTATTTCCTATAGTGATAATTCTTGGTTTAAGATTGATGATCTGGCAGTATCTAAACAGGATGTTAACCCTGATGACTTTGGTAAGTACGATTTTTACAGCGGTACATCAATGGCTACTCCGTATGTATCCGGTGCTGTATCACTTGTTCGTCAGTCAATGGGCAAGGACGCAAATATTAAAGATGTAATCAATGTTGTATCCAATTGCGGTAGAATTCAGTCAGACTTGACCGACAAAACTAAGAATTCCAAAACCCTGGATCTTAGTGACATAAGCAGGATTCCGCCTAGTGTATATAATGTAAGCTATTCAAGTGGTAAAGTTGTAATTGATGGTAAATTCAGCAATGTCACCGAAGTTAAGATTAATAACGAAAAGGTAAGCTATACTGTCAGCGCAACTAAGGACAAAATCACAGTTGCAGGTTCACAGTATTTGAATCATAAGACTACTGTTACAGTTGCCAATGATTATGGTGAAAACAGTAAGACCGTAACACTCACAAGCACAAAGGGATTTACACAAATTAGCGATGCAATAATTATGTCGTCATTGGACGGTATATCCATGCCTGCCGGTAACAAGACCTATGTATTATCCTATGACGGTATGCTTTCTGTTTTGGAATATGATGAGTACTCCGAATTCTATTACGGAGATACGGATTATGATTTTGATTTGGATGATATTGACCTGGATGAGGACGATATATTCATTGATAGCGCAGTGTATATGAACAACAACATCTATATTGTGTTCAGTTGTCCTGTATATTCTTCCAATGATTGTATTTATGGCTACAACACTTATTTATACAAATATAATATTACAGATTGTTCATTCAAGAGATTATGTAATTTACCAACCGATACAATAGAGGGTAATACATTGGCAGTATATAATGGCAGAATTTACTACATCGGCGGTTATGATATTGACAAGAATGAGTATTCCAGGAGTGTATATCGCTTAAGTACGGACGAAAAATCTTTCAGCAAGCTCTCATCACTGAAATCCGGTGTAGCATACGCTAAAGCTGTACAGTTGGGTGATAAGCTGGTATTAATCGGCGGCTCTTGTGCAACAGGTAATGTACCTGCTATCCAAGTATACAACGGCACAAACTGGACCAAATCCGCACTTGAACTAAAATGCGATAATTTTGTTCCGTATGTATATTTTAACGGTGAAGCTTGCAATGTATATGGCACGAATGTGGTTGCTTGTAAAACCGGAATCCTATGTACAGGTACGTTCTTTGACGGGCTTGGTGAATCATTTGTTTACTATCCAAATACCGACACAGCAAAGAGATTTGGCTACAGTTATAAGGGCGATTCATCATTTGTTGTTTTGCCTGCAGGCAATAATGTTATTGCCGTAGAGTGCTGTGGATACGATGATATTTATGGCATCGGTTTGGACGATAGCGAAACCTACAAAGCTTACAAGGTGCCTGCAACTCATACTATTTCGACTATTTATGAGGATTACGGTAACTTCACCCTTAAGGGTAATAATGACGGCTATGCCGAGATTGGCGATAGATTGACCTATAAGGTAACTACTCCCGGTCAGTACATTGCAGAAAAGCTTTTGGTTACCAACGAAGATACAGGCGTGACCAGCAGTATTTCACTTGTTAACGGATATGCTTCATTTGTTGTAAAAGGTTCATGCTACACAGTTTCTGCAAAGGTTAGAAGAGTAGCACCTAGTGATATTTCTTCACTAAAGGTAACCGGTGTTAGTGGTACAAAATGCACTCTTACTTGGAGCAAGGCAACTAATGCAGAGGGTTATACAATCCAAAAGTATGTTGACGGTGAGTGGGTTAGCGTCAAGTCGGTATCAAAGGATACTTTGTCGTATGCTGTCACCCTAAAGACCGGTAATAACAAGTACCGTATCAGAGCTTACAGAACATACAATGGCAAGAAGTATTATAGCTATTCGGGTACCAAGACAGTGTATCGTCCCGGTCAGCAAAAGATAACCTCTCTATCAGGAGGCAAGGGCAAGTTCACTGTTAAGTACACCAAGAATACATCTGCTACCGGTTACCAGATTCAGTACAGCCGGTCATCCAAAATGTCCAGCTCAAAGGCTGTGTCAGTAACACCAAATACCACTGTCAGCAAGACTGTAACAAAGCTATATAGACATAAGACCTATTATGTACGAGTGCGCTCATACAAAACAGTGGACGGTAAGAGAATATACGGCTCTTGGTCCACAATTAAGAAAGTAAAAGTTAAGTAACATTTCCAATTCAGCAGTAGTCGAATGGCTACTGCTGATTTTGTGTTTTTTTGTATTTTTTTTATTGACATTGGGGTACAAAAAATATATATTTATCTTATGCTTATAATATAAGCAAATCGGGTTACAAAGAGGAAGTGCATAGTTGAACAAGATTATTGACCTTAAGAATATCACTGTAAAATACGGTGACAACACAGTATTAGAAAATTTGAATTTATACATTAACGAAAAAGAGTTTATAACACTGTTGGGACCTTCAGGCTGTGGCAAGACCACAACTCTTCGTGCTATCGCCGGCTTTGTTAAGCCCGATTCGGGAGAGATAATATTTGAGGGTAAGGTAATTAATGATGTTCCGCCACATAAGCGCAAGGTGAACACCATTTTTCAGCGTTATGCTCTTTTTTCTCATCTTAATGTATATGAAAATATTGCATTCGGTCCGGAGCTTCAGCATAAGTCAAAGGACGAGGTCCGCCAAATTGTTGCTGATATGCTCAGATTGGTTAACCTTAAAGGCTTTGAAAAGAGGTCCATTGATTCTTTATCCGGTGGCCAACAGCAGAGAGTTGCTATAGCCCGTGCATTGGCTAATCATCCCCATGTACTATTACTTGACGAGCCGTTGGGCGCATTGGATTTGAAACTGCGTAAGGATATGCAACGGGAACTAAAGAATATACAGCAGGAGCTCGGTATTACTTTTATTTATGTTACTCATGACCAGGAAGAGGCTCTTTCTATGTCGGATATTGTGGTAGTTATGGATAAGGGAAAGATTCAACAAATCGGCACTCCGGAGGATATTTATAACGAGCCGGTTAACGCATTTGTGGCTGACTTTATCGGTGAGTCCAATATTGTTGATGCTATTATGCTGGCCGACTACTTGGTTACCTTTGGCGGTGCAAAATTTGAGTGTCTGGACAAAGGCTTTGATAAGAATGAATTTGTTGAGGCTGTTGTCAGACCGGAGGATATCAGGATTGTAGAGCCGGGAAGTGCAGCTGCCCTTACAGGCAAGATTACCGGCATTACTTTTAAGGGTGTCCACTTCGAGATTTTGGTTGATGTTGACGGCTTTATTTGGATGATTCAAACCACACAAGAGGGTCTTAAGGTTGACCAGACAATCGGTATGTATATTGAGCCCGATGCAATCCATATTATGAAGCGCAGTGAGTATTCCGGTGAGTTTGGTGACTATTCCAGCTTCTCTGACGAGATGGATCACATCTCAGACGCCAACTATAATTGGGAGGACGAGAATGAGGAGTAGAATAACTAAAGGACTTTTGGACAAGCCTTATCTCGTATGGTCATTACTGTTCATTGTTGCGCCGCTTGTTATGGTGCTGTACTTTGCATTTACCGATAGGAGTGGTGCGTTTTCGCTGGACAATATTATGTCGATTAGTGATTACTTTTCTACTATTTTGTTGTCAGTAATATATGGATTGATTGCCACAATAATATGCCTTATTTTGGGCTATCCCTTTGCATACTTTTTGTCAAAGCATACAGAACACACGCAGCGTACTATGGTACTCCTTGTTATGTTGCCTATGTGGATGAATTTTTTGATTCGAACATACAGTCTTATGACAATTTTGGGTGAATCCGGAGTAATAAACACTTTTCTTGATGCAATAGGATTAAGGAGCGTTCATCTAATTAACACCCCGGGTGCGGTAATTTTAGGTATGGTGTATAATTTTTTACCATACATGATTCTGCCAATCTATTCTGTGCTATCCAAGATGGATAATTCACTGATTGAGGCTGCTTGGGATTTGGGCTCCAATAGAATTACTACCTTTAGACGAGTGGTGTTACCTATGTCTGTGCCCGGACTTTTGTCCGGCATAACCATGGTGTTTGTGCCTTGTGTATCAACATTCTATATTACCCAAAAGCTTGGCGGGGGCCAAATTGTTCTTATTGGTGATATCATTGAGTCACAGTTCCAGTCTGCCAATAATTACAATCTCGGTGCATCACTCAGCTTTGTATTGATGATACTTATTTTCATCTGTCTTGGCGTGATGAATCATTATGATACAGGTAACGATGATGGAGGTGTTGTAATATGAAAAAGACTTCTGTCGTTTCAAGACTGTATATGGGTCTTATTTTTCTGTTTTTGTATGCCCCAATCATTGTTATGATGGTGTTTTCATTTAATTCCAGCAGCAGCACTTATCAAATGAGTGGTTTTTCTTTATATTGGTGGAAGGAGATGTTCGCAGATTCTGCCGCAATGCTGGCATTAAAGAATACTGTCATTCTTGCAGTATGCTCGGCAGTTATCTCTACAGTATTGGGACTTATGGCGTCCGTAGGACTTTTTATGAGCAAGAGCGTTTTTTATAAGCGCACTATGATGAATGTTACCAATATTCCTATGATGAATCCGGAAATAGTGACCGGTATATCTATGATGCTTTTGTTTGTGTTTGCCGGTTCATTGGTGCATAGGAATCAGGTTATGGGATTTGGTACATTACTGATTGCCCACGTTACATTTTGTCTGCCCTATGTGATTCTCAATGTAATGCCAAAGCTTCGTCAGTTCGATATGAACATTTATGAGGCGGCAGTTGACCTTGGATGTAAGCCATTAAAAGCATTTATCAAGGTTGTGTTACCTGAGATAATGAGTGGCATTATTACCGGTTGTGTAATGAGCTTTACTTTGTCCTTGGATGATTTTATTATTTCATATTTTACCAACGGACCATCCTTCCAGACATTGCCAATATATATCTTTTCTCTCACAAAAAAGAGAGTAAAGCCGGATATGTTTGCGTTATCAACAATTATGTTTGTTGTTATTCTCGTACTCCTTGTGCTTATGAACATTGCACAGAGCAAGTCCGATAAAAAGGAGGCAAAGAGATGAAAAGAGCTTTATCATTGATTTTGTCACTCCTCATACTATCTACTGCTTTTTCCTCCTTTACTGTATTTGCACAAGATGATGTGTTCTCACAGGAACAGATTGAGTACTATAAGAATCTTGGGTTACAAGGAACCACAGTCAATGTGTATAATTGGGGCGAGTATATTTCCAACGGAGAGGACGATTCTCTGAATGTTGTTAAGGAATTTGAGCGCCTAACCGGTGCTAAGGTTAATTATTCCAATTTTGAGAGCAATGAGAATATGTACTCCAAGTTGTCCGGCGGCGGCGTATCATACGATGTTATTGTGCCTTCTGATTATATGGTGCAGCGCCTAATTGACGAAAATATGCTGTTGCCCTTGGATTACGACAATATCCCGAATTTTGATTTGATTCGTGATGATTGCAAGAATTTGTACTTTGACCCGGAACAAAAATATTCTGTTTGCTTCAATACAGGTACAACAATTTTAATTTACAATAAAAAGTTGGTAAAAGAGACTCCTGATTCCTGGAGCGTGCTATGGGACGAGCAATACAAGGGCAAGGTATTGATGTTCAATAACTCCAGAGATGCCTTTGCTATAGCGCAGTTTATGCTGGGACAGAGTCTGAACTCCGATTCCGAATCCCAATGGGTGGAGGCATCACAGTTGCTTGCACAGCAAAAGGACAAGGTTAGTCCGGTATATGTAATGGACGAGGTGTTTAACCTTATGGAGTCAGGTGAGTACGCCTTTGCCACCTATTATGCGGGCGATTATGTTTTAATGTACGAAAACAATAAAGACCTTGGATATTGTTTCCCAAAAGAGGGAGTAAACGACTTTTACGACGCTTTTTGTGTTCCAAAATGTGCACAGAACAAAAAGGGCGCAGAAGCCTTTATCAACTTTATGAATGAGCCACAGGTTGCATTTGCTAATGCCGAGTATATATACTACGCATCTGCCAACAAAACTGTTGTCCAAAATGAAGAATCATCATTGTATGGTAACGAGGCTGTCTATCCTACCCAAAAATTGACAAAGCAGTGTTTTGAGAATTTGCCACAAAACATTCTTGAACTGCAGAATAATCTTTGGTCCCAGGTAAAAAGCGGCAGACTTAGCGTGGACAGCAAAAGAGCTGAGCAGAGGATATACTTGGAATCAGCAGTGATTGCAGCAATCACAGTTGTGATTGTAATTGCTTCTTTTATTAGAAGAAAAAAGAAAAGTAAAGAGCAGGATTTGAGTGATTTGTATGAGCAGAATTAAGTGTGCGTTATTTGATTTGGACGGAACATTGATTGATACGATTGACGACCTTGCCGAAGCCTGCGAAATTTTGCTTAAGAAATACGGTGTTGCGTCAAGCTGGACATTGAATGACTATAAGAATTTTGTTGGCAATGGGGCAAAAAAACTGGTGGCCAGAGCCTTTGACCACACACTGGATGAGGATACATTATGCTCCAGATATGAGGAATTTAAGCCTCTTTATGATAGCATAAAGCTAAAACACGCCCATGCATACGATGGCATTAAGGAGCAACTTGATATCCTTAAGGCTAAAGGAATAAAGCTTGCTGTTGTCACTAACAAGCCAAATGTTGCTGCAGTCGGTATGGTGGAGCATATATTTGGTACAGGCTATTTTGATTGTATAATCGGCGCAGTAGATGGCGTACCGGTTAAGCCGGACCCCGCTATGGTAAACACGGCATTGGAGCATCTTCAGTGCAAGCCGGCAGAAGCAATTTACTTTGGCGATAGCGAGGTAGATATTCGCACAGGTCATAATTCAAATTTGGAGGTAGTTGCTTGTTCCTGGGGATTTAGGCCATTTGAAACTCTGTTCAAAGAGAATCCGTCAGTGATAATTGACGACCCAAAATATATATCCAAATTATTTTAAAAAAAGTTGGAAAATATGTTGACTTTTTTAAAATGATTTGCTATAATTTTATTCGTTGAGCGAGAGTGGCGGAATCGGCAGACGCGCACGTTTGAGGGGCGTGTGGGGCGACTCGTACGGGTTCAAGTCCCGTCTCTCGCACCAAAAATACGGAATACCCATTTGGGTGTTCCGTATTTTTTATGTGTAAGGAGTCTCACTTTATCCTTTTATATACAATAAATTTTCTCCTATGATATATCATAGGAGATTTTTTTAGTCCTGACTTGTGTTGTCCCAAGGCCATGGGTCTTGCAGCCAATCGTCACTGTTGATACCGTTTAGAGTTAGTGGGCCGTATTTGGACTCATATTCCTTTTTTAGTGCACTATACTTGTCAGTATATTTATTGTACATTGCCATCGCTTCTTGGTCGTTTGGATGGGTGTCTAAGAATAGACGAGTTTCTATCATACCAAAGTTGGCGGCTGACAGCCGCAGTAATAGTTTGTTCCTCATTGCTTTACCATCCTTCCTTTGAATGGTTTATCCAGCTGTGGGAATAAGGTGCCCTTTGCCAACCCCTCCTCGGATTTGTAGGCATCGACAGTAAGTTGAAGTGGTACGTATGCCATTGTTACGGACGCGTCTTTTGGTATAGCGTGTCTTCTTTCTGTGTTTGCAAGAAAGCTTGGCGCAAATAATTCCTCCATATAATCACTCCTTTCACCACCATTCTATGTATTATGCGATTTTTTGACAAAAGCCAAAATTATGCAATAGGAATATAATGTTAATGTAGGTTTAAAATACCACCTTTTTGGTAATTATATAATTACAAATTAGAAACAGGTGATAAATATGGTAGTTAAGCGTGGAGATATATATTATGCTGATCTGAGTCCTGTTGTAGGCTCTGAGCAGGGTGGTGTAAGACCTGTATTAATTGTCCAAAACGATATTGGCAACAAGTTTTCGCCAACAGTAATTGCAGCTGCTATTACCTCCCAGACGGACAAAACGAATCTCCCAACCCATATTCCGGTGGACGCTAGGGACTGCGGACTGGCAAAAAATTCTGTAGTTCTGCTTGAACAGGTACGCACTATTGACAAGCGGCGCCTGCGGGAAAAGATGGGCACCCTGGATACTCCTGACATGACAAAGGTTAATCACGCTATCGAAGTCAGTTTTGGACTGTAAATATTGCATTTTGTCGCTTTTTGTGGTATCATAATATCAGTAAATTAGAAAGGCGACAACCCTATGGAAAGAATTGCAGAATTTGAAAAAGTTAGTTACCAACAGTTTGAAAAGGATTGGTTAAAAAACTTTCCCGATACTCGGGATGTTAGAGCAGTGTACGATAGCATCAAACTACCAATGAGAGCCACTGTCGGTTCTGCCGGTTATGATTTTTATGCTCCCGCCGATGTTACTGTCAGGGTGGGTGAATCCACTCTGATTCCCACCGGAATCAGGAGCAAGATTAATGACGGCTGGGTGCTGTCCATATATCCCAGGTCCGGACTTGGATTCAAGCACAGAATCCAGCTGGACAATACTGTAGGCATTATTGATGCAGACTACTATAATTCCTCTAACGAGGGTCATATTATGATTAAGCTATCTTGTGATGCTCATGATGACGGACATAGCGTTACCGTGCCGGCAGGTGATGGATTTGCACAGGGCATTTTTACGCAGTTTGGTATTACTTTCTCAGACGATGCCGATGGAGTTCGTGATGGGGGATTCGGCTCAACAACAAAATAATCCATAGATAGAATGGGCTATTCGCCCATTCTTTTTTGTATAATTTTCTATTTTTTACAGATATTATTTTTATGAGAATTTTTGGTAAGGAATTAAAATTAATATCTGTTTTTTGTTACCCATTGATGTTATTGTCAGTGGTGTTGTTTGTACTTGGTGTCCTGAGCTTTTTTGATATTGAAGCAGTGGACAGCATAACTATTATGAACAGAGCCCGTGGCTTTTTGCTCACTGCCGGTTTTTGCGGCTTTTTGTGTTATACTTACACAGATAGCGGGCTTAAAGCACTTATTGTATCTGTTAGCGCAGGTATATCCTGTATGGTTTATTATGCAATTACCGGATATTGCTATGGTGTGTTGGTTGCAGCTTTGCTTGCCATTGTGTTGGCTTATATTGCCATTAATACTGATATTACGCCGTTGGCTGTGGCATCCGCAATAATATCCATTGTAGTGGCATTATTGTTATCTGTGCTTAATAGTCCTATCGAGTTTGTTACCAAGGAATTGTGTGGTGTATTATCAGACAGGCCGTCCCTTGCAGCCGTTGTTAGTAATATAACATCAGTGTTATTTGGTGATATGTTTGGAGATATGTACTATCATACAGATTTTTCCGGAGCTGTGTTTGTTGACGGTAGTGCTGTAACCGGAGCTATTGATATATTTAGTGCAAATAATAACTACACCCCCGTATTAAGTTACTTGACAGGCAAGTATATAGTCAATATATTTGTAACAATGGGTTTATCCCTAGCCTTGTATCCAAAATTAAGTGGAGCAAAGAGATATTGTCTTATCTTTGCAGCAGTAGTGTCCGTACTTATTGGTGATAACAGCGCTTTATCCATCTTTGTTTTTATATATAATCCGTATTTGTATGTAGGTTATCTTGGTTTGGTGCTTGTATCATATTTTACACCGATATTGGTAAGACTGGGCATCGGCTATATCAATAGCGGAAGTATTGTGGAGCTGTTTATGTATGGCAACAAGTGGATTTATTTTGCAGTAATAGGGGTTGTGATTAGTATATTATCTTATTATTTATCCCAGCTTGTTTTGTCCCGATTTGATTTTGACAGTCAGCGTCGTTATCCACGAGAGGTAAAAAGATTGATAAAAGCCTTGGGCGGTGATGAAAATATACAGTGTATTAATCATGGCAGACTCTATGTTGATAATCCTAATTTGATTGATATTTTGTCAATAGATTGCGAAATACACGGGAATGAGATAACTCTAATTAAAAATGACATAGATTTGTTGCAGGATTATTTTTGATGTGTTATACTTTTCTCGGTGATGATTTTGAATTTGAGAGAAGAATTATTTAAGAATCAAGATTTGAAATATAGAGATTTTCATGCCGGATTGTTGCCTACAATCAGCAAGGATATAATTATCGGTGTGCGTGTACCTGTACTGCGAGCATTGGCTAAGCAAGCTTTTACAGAAAACGCCTACAATGAGTGCTATTACTATGAGGAGCGTATGATTTACGGCTTTACTCTGGGGTTGAAAAAGTGCAGCGTGCAGGAGCATATTGATGATATAAAGTCATTTGTGCCCATGATAAATAACTGGGCAATTTGTGATTGCTGTGGCTCATCCTTTAAGTTTGTAAAGAAAGATTTGAATCGGTATTATGACCTTTTCTTGTCGTATATCGGCAAAGGGGAGTACGAAACCAGATTTGCAGTAATTATGCTGATGAATTATTATTTGGTGGATGAGTATATTGACAGAGTGTTGGACATACTGTATTCCATAGAGAGCGACAGATACTATGTCAATATGGGCGTTGCCTGGGCATTATCCGTGGCGTTTGTTAAGTATATGGACAAGGTCATGCCGGTTATCAAATCCAAGACACTTCCGCCGGATATTCAAAACAAAGCTATCCAAAAAATAAAGGACTCCCTGCAAGTCAGCAAGGAGATAAAGCAAGAAGTAAATGAATACAAAATATAAATTTAGGCGCTGTAAAAAAACAGCGAAAATAAAAGCCGGGATTCACGAAAAAGTGAGTC
>JBJEPK010000022.1:0-13975 GCA_051881195.1 Eubacterium sp.
TTGTAAGCAGAGGCATACATGTCAATTGTATTAGCCTTATATAACGGGAGTCCAATATATATTGGCTTTTTTGATAGCCTTACCCATTTTTTTACTGTATTCATAAACGGCATTGTATCACTGTAAAATCCATAGTACACCTGCGGACAGATATAATCCAAGTATCCATCCTCTATGCACCATTTTTTCACATCGGCATAGAGAGAATTGTAATTATTGTCAATATTTGCAGCGGGGCTGATACCAAACTGTACATTATTATTAGTCTCTTTGATTACGCTATAAACAGAGTGTACCATATTGCTCACATTGTCCCTACGCCATGCTGACAAGGATAGAGTACCACCATTGGACTTATAGAGATTATATTCGTTTATATCAATGGATTTGTCCGTAGTAGGATAAAAATAATCGTCAAAGTGAATGGCATCAATATCATAATTACTGACAATCTCCTTTACCCCGTTAACAATAAGTTGTGTAACATCATCACAAGCCGGATTAAAAAATATTCCATTTTTCGCAATATATACATATGACTTTTTTGATTTTGAGCTATACCATTTTTTTGCAATATTGGTATCACACAGCTCTTCAATCTTGTTGTCCTGTGCTACACGGTAAGGATTTATCCATGCTTCAATTTTCAGTCCTAAATTATGAGCAGATTCACACATTACACTTAATGGGTCGTAGGGCATATAAATCCCTTGTTTACCAAAACAGTATTTACTGGATGGATAATAACCGGAAATGTAAAAAGCATCGGAACACGGTCTAACCTGCACGGTAATTGTGTTAAATCCCATATCCTTTAACTGTTTGAATTTTTTATTTATCGACTTGGAAAATGAGGATTCGGTATCCTTTATCATATCCTGAAGCTCATAATAAGCTATCCATACTGACTTTACATAAGTTGCATTGTCAATATGCTGTTGACTTGTATTTTCGGTATTTTCTGCGATTGGAACTCTGCTGCAACCGCACAGTAGAATAACTAATAAAAATATAAATATCCTTTTCATACTTGAACACAATCCTTAAATATAGTAAAATAACCGTAACGAGGTGTTATTATGGAATACAGATTAGGAAACTATAAAAAAGTAAAATCAATAGGTGAAACAGAAGAAGTCACCTGTCCAAAATGTAATAACAAAGTTAATATGAGCCTTTTTTCTAACGGTGAGTTTAGATTGCAAGCCGATTTTCCATTATTTAGGACGGGTAATGTTTTCTTTCTTGTTTGTCCTCATTGTTCGGCAATATACGGAGTTGATGAGAGTAAGGCCGATAATTTTGTTAAGGGAGAAAAATTGTCCATAGGCAATTACGACCTGAAAGAACTTAATGGATTCAATGTATAAGGCAGTGATTATTTACCTGGCAGCCATAAATCTGCTGGGCATAATCGTAACTATTGCAGACAAAAGAAAAGCAGTAAAAGGCAAATATCGCATACCGGAGCTTGACCTATGGCTAATAGCAATGCTTGGCGGTTCTGTAGGCACATACATAACTATGAAAACCATTAGGCACAAAACAAAGCATAAAAAATTTATGATAGGAATACCATTAGTCATTATAGTTCAAGTAATAACATCAATATTTGCATACAGATTTTTAGGGTGGAATTAATTCCACCCTTTTGTTATAAAATAATACAAATCAATCCACTACAGCCCTCGTTAATTACACGCTCAATTGTCTCTCTAAATTTGATGCGTGCATCCTCAGGCATTCTGTTAAGTTTATTGTTTAGTCCCTCATTTACCAAGGAATGCAAGGATTTGCCAAAGATGTTGGTGTTCCAAATCTCTGATGGATTGTTCTCAAATTCCTTTAGCAGATACATTACCAATTCTTCGCTCTGTGATTCACTGCCAACAATTGGGGCAACCTCGGTATATGTGTCACACTTTATCATGTGGATGGACGGTGCATGAGCCTTTAGTCTAATGCCGTATTTACTGCCCTGTTTCATAATTTCCGGCTCGTTAAGAGACAGTTCATCCATAGTCGGCATTACTATTCCGTAGCCTTTTTCGTCCACATCCTGTAGTGCCTTAGATATACGCAGATATTTATCTCTTATTACGGACAGCTGTGTTATGTTATTGAGTAGGTCTTGTTCATTCTTAATCTCAATACCGCATTTGTCAGACAACAGTTCGTAAAAATAATCGTTACTAACATCCAATTTTAGGCTTATATTACCTGTTGATAAATCAACATTCGTAAGCTTTGATTCAGTTATATCATCATTATCAGTCAGCATATCAACAAATTGATACACAGACCTAATGTTAGAAACATACGATGTTGCGGACTTTATGGTGTTGGTAATGGATGTTTTCAGCCTATCATTGTCGTCCAAGGCCTTGAACCAGCAAGGCAGGTCGATACCTATTGAGCAAACCGGAAATTCATACAAAATATCCGTAAGTATCTGATTAATTTCATCTACTGTCAATTCCAGACAATTAACAGGAAGAACGGGTACATTATATTTTTCTCTCATAGCAGCGGACAACTCAACAGCTGATTTGCTCTCCGGCTCAATAGTATTCATAAGAACTACAAAGGGCTTGTTTAGTTCCTTGAGTTCGTAAATAACTCTCTCCTCTGCCTCCTCATATTCGTCTCGAGGTATGGCACTGATTGAGCCATCCGTCGTAATTACAAGGCCAATTGTAGAATGTTCCTGTATTACCTTTTTTGTGCCGATTTCGGCAGCCATATTAAATGGAATTTCTTCATCGCTCCATGGAGTCATAACCATTCTTGGCTGGTCGTCCTCTATGTATCCCTCACTACTGGGTACGATATAACCGACACAATCTATCATTCGTACCTTTAGTTTGAGGTTATCCTGCATCTCAATTTCAATAGAGTCCTCAGGTATGAACTTTGGTTCGGTAGTCATTATTGTCCTTCCGGCAGATGACTGAGGCAGTTCATCCCTTGCTCTCTCCTTTAGGAATTCACTGTCAATATTAGGGATAACCAGAGTATCCATAAATCGCTTTATAAAAGTGGATTTACCTGTTCTGACAGGACCTACAACACCAATGTAAATATCTCCCTGAGTACGCTGGGAAATATCAGAATAAATATTATTTTTCATAGTTTCCCTCCTATACTCCCGGAATCAATAAAATTTTATTACAGTCTAACACATCAGAGGTTAGGTTGTTTTCTTTTTGTATCAAAGCTATATCTGACGAAAAACATTTTGCAATATTCCAAACTGATTCGTTCTGTTTAGCAAAATATACTGTGAGTGCAGGATAGTCCACAACCTCATCAGTTGTATCAAACTCCGACAACAAATTAACCTCACAATTATTGTAAACAAATGCGTCAATATCAAGTATAGCTCTTACATCAATACAATTAGCGCTTGATAAGGTGTAATCAAAACTATTTATACTTATACCGGCTATTGCATCACTATAGTTGCCAATGCCAACCTGGGTCTGCGCTGTTGAACTATAACAGACAACACTGCCCTCCAAATTGATACATAATACATTAAGGCTGAAGGTCATAACAATTGTACAGTCACGAACACAATAATCCAGAAGGCACAGTTGACAACTCTTTACCTCACAAATATCATTGTTAAAGCTAAAAGATAAATTGTATGTTTCGCTATCCTTTTGTAATCTGCCATCAACGGACATACAGCATTTGTCATATCTGCAATCACAACGATGATTAAGAATATATCCGTCTGTTACAACATCCATCTGGGATTTGCGAACAATTGTTGTTGTAATCACAGCATCGCCATATAATTGGATAACTGAACTTGAGTTATCACCTGTACTTTTAGTCTTTGCATACAACGAACCTATCGCAGCACAAGGAATCATTATGTCGTCCTCGTCAATACCGGGAATTTCTACTATTTTAGAAAGCTCAAATGATTTTTCTGTAGTATCTACACAATCGTCATCACCGGTTGTATAATTTATAACACTGCGAATGTGTATCTTGATTAATGCTTTATCTTTTATCATCTTAGTGTCTACAACAGTTGCGTAAGCACATTGATTGATGATTCGATTGACGGAGGTATTGATTTGCATTTCCTCATCAAACTCAATCTTGTTGTGGCTGGTGTTGACAATATTTACGCAATCAATACTCTCATATTTAAGTCTGGAACCATTGCAGGCAGAGAGACAGGGTGTGCTGGTCTTGTCATATACCAAAACAGTCATACAATGTGCGCAATGAATATCTATCCTGCGCTGATTGATAACACGAAAGCTGGTGTATTTGTCGTATATTCTGGCAGTAGCAAAAGCAGATTGTGATACTCCATCTACATCTACTGTCTTACTGAAATTTTCCTCAAAATCAGCGTATGATAACACGGATTCCTCGTTATAATAAGTCAAATTCAACTGTATTTTGCCATTGACTACAACACAATTTTCTGCCACATCAATACCGGTGATATATCCATGGCAACTGCACTTCACCACCCTATATATATCGCTGGAGAATTGCTGCAATGTTTCCTGAAAATCGTTTTCGATGTCCATATTCTTTTTGCATACAAGACTATTTTTTTCTAGGCATGAATATTTTTTATCAAAATCCATAGCTTTGCTCCTTTCTGTTACAATTAAACTTATGCACTAAGGAGTTGTTATATGCAAAAAGATGGCAGATTTCTCTGCCACCTCAATTAATCAGCAAAATGCATATATCCATCTCTATCAAAATATAAATTTACACATCCTGTTTGTGTTGTACCGTCATTATATTCCATAGTAAAAGTGATTGTATCCTTTATTTCGGACAAATCGAAATTTAAATCATTACCGATAGCTTCACTAAGTTGATAACTTGACTTCCATTTTAGGTCGTATCCGTAATTAACCTTGTGCTTATCACCACTTTCAAACATCTTGCTGTCTTGGCTTTTGCGTAGTTCGTCACCACTGATGGTAATTTCATTACCATGTACATGCTTAATGTCAAATGTATCGTTTTCAGCAGCAGGGTTATAATAAGCCATATATATTTCACCATACTCGCAATAGTTGTTTATAGTCATTCTTTTGACATTAGTGTAATCGTTTAGGTTCAACGCTAACTCACCGCCACGGATTTCATAAAGGACGGCAGTTTCTCTTCCGTTAATGTCATATAGGACCTCACTGCGTTTGCCAATTGATGTGCCATATCCGTCATTACTGATTCTGTCTGCCTCAACTTGGATTTTAACATAATCATTTTCGCACAATTTTTTTAGCTTTTCAATTGCTTCCTTATCGTTTATATCTGCAAAATGAATGGCATAAAACACCTTTTGCTTATTCTGTGTGCCCACATTCAACTCAAATTTACCGGCTTCTTTATATTCACCGGCGTATGCAACCATTACAGACAAGGGCTTTGCTACGGCAACCTGTGATGAGTCGGACGGCACCACTGCATCCTGTTTGTGAATAGCTTGATTAAGTCCATAACCGGAACCAATTAGCACAGCCATTGCAAGAGTTACTGATGCAATTCGCTTTAATAAAATATTTTTATTGTTACTTTTATCAACCGTCATATCAAAAATCCTTTCTATCGCTTCATCCGAGTGATGGACACCTGACATAGCGGCCTTATATTTGTTTCTATTACTCATTTATCCATTCATCTCCCAGTATAGATTTTAGTTGTAATCTGGCACGATGCAGTCTGGATTTTACTGTGGAGGGCTTTGAATTAGTAGCCTTTGCTATATCGTCAATTTTCATATCCTCGTAGTAAAACAGGTGTACTGCTAATCGCTCCTTTGGTGGTAATGTGGCAACTGCACTAAATACATCATAGTCAACATCAGTATCAAATGTATATAAGTCCTTTTCTTCATCTAAGGATACACTATGTTTTACAAAAGGCAACCTAAAATGGTCCTTACACTTGTGAATACAAGTGATGGTCAGCCATTTGTCAACATGCTCATTATCATTGAACACCTTGTTTGTTTTCCATAATTTTAGCAGAGTATCCTGCATAACATCCTCGGCGTCATAATGATTTTGTAAATAAGACAATGCAATTAGGTAAAGCCTATTACTATTTCGCTTTACTGCGCTTATGTATTCGTCATTTGTCGTACTATCACCTCCTTAAGAAAGGTCCTTTCATCTATATAGCGATACAAGGTGATAAAAGGTTGCATTTTTTTAAAATAAAACACCCTGCAATAGCAAGGTGTAGTATCATTTATTATGCCTCCATAATATCCTTTGCATTAAGGGTGGTAGGCTTTCTTTTTTTATTGGTCCTAATCAAAGGTTTTTCGTCATTCTTAACGCAATCTTCAGTAACAACAATTTTTTCGATTGTGTAATCGGACGGCACCTCAAACATCAGGTCATTGAGTACACTCTCAAATACACTACGCAAGCCTCTGGCACCGGTCTTACGCTCAAGTGTTACATCAGCCATTGCAGCCAATGCCTCATCCCGGAACTCCAGTTGAACATTATCCATCTCAAACAGCTTTGTATATTGCTTGACGATAGAGTTTTTCGGCTCGGTCATAATTCGTACCAATGCGTTCTTGTCAAGCTCGTCAAGAACGGTAACAACCGGTATTCTGCCAATCAGCTCAGGTATAAGTCCGTACTTAACTAAGTCGTGCTGAACAACATGCTTCATAATATCGGACTTTTCCACCTTATTTTTGTCAAGGTCAGAGCCGAAGCCAAGAGAATTCTTGCCCAATCTTTTCTCAACAATCTTCTCAATTCCGTCAAAAGCACCGCCACAAATAAACAGTATGTTGGTGGTATCAATCTGGATAAAATCCTGTTGCGGGTGCTTGCGTCCTCCTCCGGGTGGTACGTTGGATACAGTACCCTCCAGAATTTTCAGCAATGCCTGTTGTACTCCCTCACCACTTACATCTCGAGTGATGGAACGATTTTCGCTCTTACGACTAATTTTGTCAATTTCGTCAACATAGATTATACCACGCTGAGCCTTTTCTATATCAAAGTCAGCTGCTTGAATTAGCCTAAGAAGTATATTCTCAACATCCTCACCAACATATCCTGCCTCTGTGAGAGTGGTAGCGTCTGCAATAGCAAACGGTACATCAAGAATCTTGGCCAATGTCTGTGCAAGCATGGTCTTGCCCACACCGGTAGGACCCAGCAGCAAAATATTACTTTTTTGCAGTTCGACATCGCCGTCATTACCGTAAAGAATACGCTTATAGTGATTATACACTGCTACGGAAAGCGCCTTCTTTGCCATATCCTGACCAATAACATATTCGTCCAGCTTCGCTTTAATTTCCATCGGTTTAGGTATAACCATATCGGATATATCAGAACCTGAAGAACGTGGCGTTGCTTCGTTGATTAGCTCATTACACAGTGCAATACATTCGTCACAAATGAACACGCCCGGTCCCTCAATAAGCTTGTGAACCATGGACTCACTCTTACCGCAAAATGAACATCTTGCAACAGTTGATGTGCTGTCATCCCTTGCCATTAAGCAAACTCCTATCTCTTGTCGATTACTTTGTCAACAAGGCCATATTCCATAGCCTCCTGGGCTGACATCCAGTTATCACGGTCAGTGTCCTTAACCAGTGTTTCGTAGTCCTTGCCGCAATTCTCCGCAAGAATACGATTCAGCTTTTCCTTTGTTTTAAGCAGGTTTTTTGCAGCAATTTCTACGTCGGTTGCCTGACCTGTAATACCATTACCGCCAACCAAAGGCTGGTGAATAAGAATCTCACTGTTGGGCAGTGCAATTCTCTTGCCCTTTGCACCACTGGATAGCAGGAATGCACCCATACTTGCAGCCATACCAACACATATTGTAGAAACATCGCACTTGATGTAATTCATAGTGTCGTAGATTGCAAGACCGGCAGTAACAGAACCTCCGGGAGAGTTGATGTAAAGCGAAATATCCTTTTCGCTGTCCTGGCTCTCCAGAAATAACAGCTGTGCAACAACAAGTGATGCAGTCTGGTCATTTACTTCGTCAGAAAGGACAATAATTCTGTCGGATAAAAGTCTGGAAAAAATGTCAACACTGCGCTCACCCGAGCTTGATTGTTCAATTACATAAGGCATTGAAGCCATATAAATCACTATCCTTTTTATTTATATATTAATTATAATCTTACGCTTTCTTTGCGTTATCTACTACAAAGTCGATTGCCTTCTTTGTTACAATATCCTTGGAAAGCTGAGCAGCCGGTACAGCTGCCTTAATCTGATCAGCCTCCATATTGTACTGCTCTGCCAGTTTAGCAACCTCGGCATCAATTTCTTCCTCAGATGCCTCAATCTTTTCTGCCTCAACGATAGCATCAAGAGCGATTGATACAAGCACCTGCTTCTTTGCGCCCTCAAGGAACTGCTCTCTAAACTGTTCCATTGTCTGGCCAAGATACTGGAGATACATATTGAGGTCAATGCCCTGCATCTGAAGTCTGTAGCTATAATCCTGAATCATCTCATCGCACTTCTGTGTATTCATGCACTCAGGCACTTCAACCTCCATCCCATCAACAACCTGGTCGATAAGCTGGTTTTCAAAGTCAATGTCAGCATCCTTCTGCTTCTTCTCTGCAATTTGCTTTTTTATATCTTCCTTTAGCTCGTCCAGTGTATCAAACTCGGAAACATCCTTTGCAAACTCGTCATCAAGAACAGGAAGCTCCTTAGCCTTAATCTCGTGAATTTTGCACTTAAATACAGCGTCCTTACCGGCAAGTGATGGCTCGTACTCCTCCGGGAATGTAACATTAACATCAAACTCATCATCAACCTTGTGACCTGCAACCTGCTCTTCAAAACCCGGAATAAAGCTGTTTGAACCAAGCTCGAGAGGATAATTCTCGCCCTTGCCCCCGTCAAATGCAACATCATCAACAAAGCCCTCAAAGTCAATCTCTGCTGTGTCACCCATCTCTGCTGCTCTGTCCTCAACGGTGATAAGTCTGCTATTGCGCTCCTGCATGTTCTTAAGCTCCTCAGCAACATCCTCATCAGTTGCCTCGGTATCCATCATAGTTGCCTTAAGGCCCTTGTATTTTCCAAGCTTCACCTCCGGGTAAGTAGTAACCTTCATCTTCATTTCTACACCCTCAGCCTTGCTCATAACAGGTACATCAAGGTCGTATGGCTGGTCAACAACATTAAGGCCGGCCTCGTCAAAAGCCTCTTGTACAGCCTGTGGATATACAATCTCAAGTGCATCCTCAAAGAAAACGCCCTCGCCATATACCTTTTCTACCATACCCTGTGTAGCCTTGCCCTTACGAAAACCGGGAAGCTGAATTGACTTTCTCTGCTTCATATATGCAGACTTGCAAGCCTCAGTAAAGGTAGCAGCATCAACTGTAACCTCAATCTCGTATGTATTTGTGTCAATTTTATTTGATGATTTAAGTGCCATAGTAATGACCTCCTCATAAAAATATACTATATTTTAGTCGTCGAGCGTGTATTATAACATAATACGGTAAAAATTACAAGTACTATTTAATATATTAACTTAGGTACAAATCCCAGTTTATCGCAGGAAATTAATCTAAAATCAATTCCGTCAATGTTATCCTCTACAGCCAACTTTGCAGCTATACCGTGAAGATGCCCATAATAGCATTTTTTTATACCATATTGGCATAACAAATCCACAATTTGCCTACAACAGGTATTGGTAGTAATTGGTGGATAATGAAGAAATACTATCTTTTTGTCACACCAGGCAGAATCCAGGGACATTTTGATTCTACCCACCTCACGAGCCAAAACCTTTTCATCATGTGGCTCGTCACTGTCGAACATCCATCCCCTGCTGCCGCAAACAGATATTCCATCTACATTGTATGAATTATTGTGCAAAATACTAATGGTATCAAAATTATTATCTGCAATAAAATTATTCATTTTGTTAATTGTCGTCCACCAGTAATCATGATTCCCTTTTAGGATAATCTTTTTGCCGTTAAGTCGGTTGATAAAATCAAAATCAGCATATAACTGCTCAAAATTCATAGCCCAACTGATATCACCGGCCATAACAACGGTATCATCGGCAGTTACTATCTTATTCCAGTTATTCTCAAGACGCTCCACATAATCATTCCATCCGGGGAATGAATCCATGGGCTTGTTAGTGCCGAAAGATAAGTGAGTATCGGCAATTGCAAATAAAGACATAAATTCTCCTTGTATATTTTAATATCAATCGACAAAAGATAGTACCGAAGGGAGTGAAAACAATGAACAACGAAATCAAAGGAATCTGCTGCGAAGTAAAAAACTGTGTTTATCACGATATGTCCAACGGCTGCACAGCAGGTGAAATTAAGGTAGGTAGTCAGACAGCAACAAAGTCTTACGAGACAAACTGCGAAACCTTTAAGTGTAACGAAAATTGTTGTGATTAATATCAAAAATGCGGCTCAAATCGAGCCGCTATTTTTTTACAAATTAAGAAGCTTGAACACCATTTGGCTCATATTCTCCTTATCGCACACATCAGTAAAGCGAATTTGCTTATCCTTGAGTGCTTTGAGAGGAGTTGGAATATCTACGCCGGTTTTTCTGTTAAGCTCATCAACCATTTGGAATTCATCAAGCATAGACTCCTCGCCTCCAAGAACTGCGGAAAGCACGCTCTTAGAGAACTTGTACGGCGATGCTGTAGAATCTATGACGGTCACAATATCATCGCCGGTTGCAGATACATAGTTTTCGTACACCTTAATTGCAACCGCTGTATGAGTATCGCACAAATAATTATACTTATCAAAATGAGCCTTGATGGTATCATCAACCGATTTTTCGTCACAAAATCCTGCATCAAATATAGCCTTAATATCGGTAATCAATTGATTGGATACAGTATATCTGCCATTGGTAGAGAGCGAAGCCATAAGTGATGCTACCAGAGTGTCATCCTCGCCACTGATATGGTAGAGCAATCTCTCAAGATTGGAAGAAATGAGTATATCCATTGATGGAGATGTTGTGGTATAAAAATCTCTGTTGCGATTGTACTCGCCTGTCTTTAGGAAATCTGTAAGAACATTATTTGAGTTGGAAGCGCAAACAAGTTTTTTGATTGGAAGTCCCATCTGCTTTGCATAATATGCAGCCAGAATGTTGCCAAAATTACCGGTAGGTACAACAACATTAATTTCATCACCAAGAGCAATTCTGCCCTGGTCGAGTAGGTCACAATAGGTAGAAAAATAGTAAACAATCTGTGGAACAAGTCGACCCCAGTTGATTGAGTTAGCAGACGAAAACATCATATTTTTATTTGCCAGCTCAGACTTAATTTCGTCGTTTGTAAAAATAGCCTTAACCGCACTTTGAGCGTCATCAAAATTGCCATTGATAGCACATACAGCGACATTGTCACCCTCCTGGGTTGTCATCTGTAGTTTTTGCATTGGTGATACACCGTTGACAGGATAGAATACAAGGATTTTTGTATTGTCAACATTTTTAAAGCCCTCAAGTGCAGCCTTGCCTGTATCCCCGGAGGTAGCAACAAGAATAACAATGGTCTTGCCCTGTGCAGTTTTCTTTGCCGATACGGTCATAAGATACGGCAAAAGCTGAAGAGCCATATCCTTGAATGCGCAGGTTGGACCATGCCATAACTCAAGAATATTCTCGTTACCGTTTACATTTACTGTTGGTGCAATCTTATATGAAGAAAACTTTTCTTCATCATAGGCTCCGTTAACACAATAATCCAGTTCTTCTTCACTAAAGTCGGTAAGGAATTCCTTAAGTACGGTTTTAGCCCTCTCGGTATATGGCATGGATACCATCTTGCCGATTTTGTCCAAATCAAACTGCGGCATATCGCATGGTACAAAAAGACCGCCTTCCTCACTAATTCCCTGAGCAATCGCTTGAGAAGCAGTTACTCTAATACTCTTATCTCTTGTAGAAGTATAAAACATATCTTTTCTCCTATATTAAAATTATACCTATTCTATAACAATTCAAAGGCATTTTCAAGATGTTTAAAGGATTTTATTTCATTATTAACACAAAACACCTCAATTACATCGAACCTTGGCTGCAAATCCACCTTGTAACCGGTAATATACTGAGCTGCTGCTGCGGTAATACGCTTTTGCTTAGCGTTATCTACAAACTCCTTTGGTTGTGCAATGGAGTTTTCACTTCGCATCTTTACTTCAACAAAAGCAATAATATTATCTTTCTCAGCGATAATATCCACCTCTCCAAATCGAGTTTGGTAATTACCGTCAAGAATTACATATCCTTTGCTACGCAAATAATTGGCAGCTCTCTTTTCTGCAAGTCGTCCGTAATTAATCATTTTTTGCATACCATGTTTTCAGGAATGATTGTCTGTGTATTGGGCTTGGGCCGTATTGGTCCAGCATTTCGTAATGCAGTTTTGTGCCGTAGCCCTTATGCTTTTCAAACTGATATTGGGGATACATCTCTGCCATTTTGAGCATAAACCTGTCCCTGGCAACCTTTGCAAGAATTGATGCGGCAGCAATGCTGGCAGACCTGGCGTCTCCTTTGACAATTGTTTCGCCCGGAATGGAAAGCTTTGGCATTCTGTTGCCGTCAATCAACGCATAATCCGCACTGTAACTGAGTCCCTCCACTGCACGCCTCATTGCAAGATATGTGGCATTGAGAATGTTATATTCATCAATTTCTTCAGGTGTGGCAGTGGCAATGCAGTAATCCAGAGCCTCTGTCTTGATTACATCAAACAAAGCCTCGCGCTTTTTTTCTGAAAGCTTTTTTGAGTCGTTAACGCCCTTAATTATCTTACCCTCCGGGAGAATAACGGCAGCCGCATATACCGGGCCGGCCAACGGTCCCCTACCTGCCTCATCAACACCGCAAACAGCAGTGTATCCCTTTGCTGTTGCATTGTTCTCAAACTCAAGCCAATTAATTGTTTCTATCTCTTTCATTACGGTAATTCCAGGGTAATTCTACCCAACTTTCCTCCTCTAAACTCGTCGGCTACTATAACAGCAGCTCGCTCGTAGTCTATCTCTCCACCTTTGATGAGAAAGCCTCTTTTTTTACCAATCATCTCTAGGATTTCCCATCCTTGCAAATCTTTTACACCGGAAATCTTGTATCGTTCTTCTATAGAATTAGGTCTGGTTTTTGCCAATGTTTCCAGCAAACGACACACCAAGGTTTCCTGGTCTGTTACCTCATCCTTAATAGAACCGATAAAAGCCAGCTTATCTCCAACCTCCGGATCGTCAAATTTAGGCCACAATACACCCGGAGTATCCAGCAATTCAATACCGTTGCCAACATTGAACCACTGATTCTGTCTTGTTACTCCGGCTTTGTCAGCCACCTTAGCCTTGGAATTTTTGCCCATTCGATTGATAAACGAGGACTTACCTGTATTAGGAATACCCACAACCATAAGGCGTAACGGCTTACCGGACATACCCTTACTCTCGTTGCGAGTAATAACTTCTGCCAAAGCATTTTTTACTACTGCATCAAATTTGTTTAGTCCCTTACCGGTCCTGCAATCAACAGCAATAGCATAATGTCCCTTACTCTCAAAATATTTTAGCCAGAGAGCAGTAGCGTTAGCATCAGCAACATCGCATTTGTTGAGTAGTATTACTCTGGGCTTTTTGCTAACTATATCATCTAGCTCAGGGTTGCGAGAGCTCATGGGAACACGGGCATCCACAATCTCCACAACACCATCCACCAGACTTAATGACTCTTTGATTTGTCGCCTGGTTTTGGCCATGTGACCGGGAAACCATTGTACATTTTGCTTAATATAATCAGGCATAATATCACCACCAAAAATATTATACTAAATTTAGCCGGTCATTGCAAATAAATAAATAAGCCGTACCTAACAGATATGTAGCGTTACAATAGATGTGACACCAAAAAGTAAAAAGGAATAGAAAAAGCGA
>JBJEPK010000023.1:0-2521 GCA_051881195.1 Eubacterium sp.
AAAAAAGGCACTAACCTTTGTCAGTACCTTACATAGAACCTATTACATATCCAAAACAGAATTTGTAACACTTTCTACAGCTAAGCCAGTAAGCACCGCATCCCTAGTAGCCGTACTATTTGGCTTCTCATCCTTACTTTTACTATATACAGTAGAAGTAGCCCCCTTTACTAAAGGCGTTACAGAAGCTACACGCTCCATTACTTCCGACCTTGTAGAACTTACACCACTAACCTCTTCTTTTTTATCCCTTAAATCATGCCTGCGATACTGTGTATGTACAGGCTCCGTGACCGCCCTATCCGCATCCCAACCGTAAAAACGAATACGGCGTATAACCGTCCCATACGGTATACCATTTTTCTTATAGATTTCTACCTGCTCCTCGGTTAATACCGCCCTCTTACTTTTCTGTCTAAACGCTCGAATCTTCTCCTCTATTGTCGTGCATTTTGGTGTAGTCGCCGCTTCTTCATAACCCCACCCCTCCCGTAAACGGTCATAGTATAACCAACGACTAATCCCATGCGCATCCGCCACTGCACGATACTTTAACCTCTTTTCATCCCGCTTAGGCACAGGCTTTGTAATGGCTTTTTTTACGTCCCAGCCTAAGACATATACCCGATTATATACCGTAGATTTTGAAATTCCCTTCTCCGCTGCCGTAGCATAATCCTCATCCCGAATGTAAACTGCCATACAAAAATTCAACCCCTTACATCTGTGCTGTTAATAAGCTATACCCGTTACACTTTGTAGGCATCTTCTTACGCATATCCGCAAAGTGTATAAACCATAGCAACATTTCTTGTATATATTTATGTTGGTAGCTCTGCTCAACCTTTTTACGTGCCTCAGCCATCGTCATTTTCGATAAATCATAAATAACGTTCATATTTTTAAAAGGCTTTCCTGACGTACCAATCCAAGCAATTCCCGCCGTTACCCCCAAATACTTACCCGTTGATAACTTAAAGCGATAGACCTGATAACCCCCTACCGTCTCGGTATCCCACGCCTTCTTCAAATATTGCTGAAGTGCTGCGTACTCATATAGAATGCGATCCTCAATTAGTTCGAATCTCTCCTCATCATCCAACAGCCGATTAACCATAAGCTCCTTAACTGAATAATCAATAACCCTTACGTCATTGCCAGCCCCAAATAGCACTCGATAACCATCTACCAAAATCTCTAAAGAGCCTTGATATAACGTACTCGAAAAAGTCTGGAAGTGCTCTATCACATTCCCTGAAGTCCAATTCATAGGTACCTGCCTCTGCAACTCCACCGTTACAGCTACCCGATACCCGCGAATAGAACTAAACGCATCCACCATTAACAAGACACTACAGTTACCCTTATGAATCGTTGCCCCCAAAGCTGACCAACCATACACATATATACGATTATCTAACTGAAAACGACTTCCCCCTACAGCCTTTTGAAACGCTGGAGACTGAACCACGTCATAAAGCACTCCAAAAGCCGAAAATTCACCTCTATACCTACTTGTTAAGATTAGTCCATCCCCCACTATAACCACCTTCCTTTGCTTTACTCCTACTACCAATATAACAAAAAAGAGAGCCAAAAATTTGGACTCTCTTATCAGATAGCTACTACTATGAAATTACTATGTACAGCTACTCGGTGCCGCCATACCCATCCCCTAAACCAAACATAAAGTGGGTTTGATCTTGTTTTCTTGCAATTTCAATCCACACACCTCGCAGTTACGAGATGCGACATACTACCAATAACCTATGTAACCCCCACACCCACATGTGGTGTGAAATCAATCTTCATCGGAAAAATCAAAAGCGACCAACCCAAATTGGTTAATCTGATCCGCAACGACCTCACGTACACGCTCTAAGTACTTTTCAACCACGTTATCAATCGCTAGATTATACTCAATAACGTCCCATGCACGGAAATCCGCCCACGTAATTCCTTGCTCATTCACCCACTTAATCGATTCATTAACCTGTTGCCCCGCTAGTCCCAACTTTGCCGCCACATAAGACTGCACAAAATCAGACCACGTATCCGGATCCACTACAGACCCTACAGGAAGTTGTAACATTTGCTGCTCACCAGAAGTTGATAAGTCCCCAAACGCTTTAATGCGAATGACCTCCGTCATTGTATCAGAGTCGCTATGCTCCCCTTGCTCCCATACACTTATAGACATATAACCATCCGTAGAAATGACTAGACCTACCTCTTCATCCTCTTCAATGTCAATGGCTTGGTCTACCAAATCTTCCGCCCAATCTTCAACAAAGGTATCCGAACCCGACTCCAACTGAGCTTTTTCCATTACTCCCTTCCAATCTACTGCCCCCATTACGTAACCCCCTTATACTATACACCTTTTGTATAAAAAGCGAACAAGTGTTCCTGTTTTATTATACCTCTTTAAGCGGAAAAATCACCCCATAAAAAGGTCAATATGTAGCCTTATTTTTATAAAAAAGTATAACTCGGTATTTTGATTTTTACATCAACCTCA
>JBJEPK010000024.1:0-13691 GCA_051881195.1 Eubacterium sp.
CACTTTTTCGTGAATCCCGGCTTTTATTTTCGCTGTTTTTTTACAGCGCCTTATTTTTAAAAAAACAGAGCGAACACTGTCCGCTCCTAATAACATTTTATAGATGATATACTATATCGTCGCTCTTCCTGTCAAATACTATTACGCCAATCAACAATGATGCAACTGCACATACAACGCCATATACCAGCATATTCATGTTAAACATCTGGCCATAGAACACGGCGTCTCGGAACATCTCAATGTAGGAATAAAGCGGATTAATCTTGATAATATATACAATCCAATCCGTAGTGATGCTCTCAACAGGATACAAAATAGGTACCATATACAGCAACAATCGTGTAACTACCTGCCAAATGTACTCAATATCCCTAAAGTAAACTTCCAGCACTGACAATATAAGTCCAACTCCGGTTGAAAACATCAGCACCAAAATCATAGGCACAAAAAACAACAGTGCATGCCATGAAATCTCTAAGTCGTGGCCATTGCTGATACCGGTGAGCTTGAAAAAAATCCATACGCCCACAAGACATATCAACGACATTGCCAAATTTACAAAAGTTGAAAAAATTGATGAAAGTGGGTACATATACTTAGGTACATATACCTTTTTTATAATAGCGGCGTTGTGCCTAAACGACACCATTGCCTGTCTGGTGGAGGTAGAAAAGAACTCAAAAATCAATCGACCTGTAAAAAGAAATACCGGATAACAAATAATGTTCTTGTTGCCTCTGCCAAAGAGTCCTGAGAACACAACGGACATAACAATCATATTTAGCAATGGTTGCAAGAATGACCAAAATATGCCCAGCCAGGAATTACGGTATTTTAAATTAATATTTTTGCGTGTAAGTTCCAAAAGAAGATTTTTATACTTCTTAAACATCTCAACGCTGTGGTTAGCATTTTTTGTTGAAGTGCTAGTACTCATTTATTCACCTCATTAACACACGAGTCAAATTCTGTGACATTATAGCACAAGAAAATACATATTTCAACCAAAAATAAAATTAGTAAATTTTTGTAACTATTATGGCACAAAAATTATTTGAATATACTTGCAATTTCCAGTGCTGTTTTTCGGGCGGACATATCGCCGTCAATAACATAGTCAGCAGCCGCCAAATACTTGTCCTTGCGCCGGTCATAAAGTTCCCTTGCCTTTTGCTTATCCTGGAACAAAGGACGAGTGGTACTGTCCCCAATACGGTCACAAATCACATCAAAGGAGGCGTCAAGGAATACTACTTTGGAGCCCTCTTTGATTGCATCCACATTTCGCTGATATGTCATTGCTCCTCCGCCGGTGGATACAACACAATTTTTCATAGCAGCCACCTTTTTGCACATATCATGCTCCAAATCTCTAAAATAATCCTCGCCATGGGTGGCAAAAATAGCCTTGATGGCTACTCCCTGCTCCCTTTCTATAAGTTCATCGGTGTCAACAAATCTACATCCCATAATTTTGGCAAGCTCCTTGCCAACAATGGTCTTGCCACTACCCATAAAACCGCAAAGCACTATATTGGTCATCACTTGGTCAACTCCTCGCCGGTGATGTCAATCACCTTTTGTATATCGTCATAGCTAAACTTGACGCCATTCCATATTTCCTCTGCCACGGCAGCCTGCCACACCAACATGGATAAGCCACCCGAATACTTAAGTCCGGCTTCCTTAGCATAGGTGATAAACTGAGTCTCCAGTGGATTATATATTACATCAAAGGCAGCCCTTGAGGATTGGATAACAGCCCTGTCCACCGGGCAGGCGTCCGTATTAGGATACATACCCACAGGGGTACCGTTGACAACAAGGTCATATCCGCCCTCAGCCTCGCTAAGCAAAATCACATTGCAGGTGTTACCTGTCTTTTCTTCTATCTCTGAATTGAGAACATTGGCTGCCGAAATATCATCAGGACGAACAGCTATAGTCAAATCCGCCCCTGCCAATACACTCTCAAATGCAATCATACGGGCAACGCCGCCACTGCCACACAGCAGCACTCTACCCTCCAGCTTGATGTCAGCCATCTCCAATGCACGAAGAAAGCCTACACAGTCAGTGTTATGGCCTGTAATACAATCCTGAGCAACGTCAACTGTATTGACTGCGCCAAACAATTCTGCTCTGTCAGACAGCCTGTCCAAATGAGGAATAATATTGATTTTATGAGGAATGGTGACATTAAAGCCACGGTATCCCGCCATTTTTTCAAAGACATTGTCCATATCATCAGGAGCAATCTCTATCATATCATAGGTAGCATCAACGCCGCTGAGCCTAAACAGTTCTCTGTGTATTACACCACTCATTGAATGACCCAATGGATAACCAATAAGGCCATACTTCAAATTTTGCATAAAAACACACCTCAATAAACATTTGTAATTTTCCTGTTGACAAACAGCAGAAAAATTTATAATATGATAATAACACATAAAAAGAATTATAACAACATTTTTTTAAGGAGCTTGTTATTTATGATTATTGATGATGTTAAAGAGATTTTGGCGGACCAACTGAATGTGGACATAGATAAAATTGATATTACCTCCAGCCTTGCTGACGATTTAGGTGCTGATTCACTGGATGCAATTGATATTGTTATGACCATTGAGGACCAGTATTCTATTGAAGTTCCCGACGAGGTAATCGAGAACATGGAAACCGTGGAGGACATAGTATCATTTATCGAGGCACACACTACCGAAGAGTAAGAAGAGTAATATGTAATTATGACCAAAAAAACAGGTCATTTTTCGTAGGTTATGAATGTTGACAGTAGTGTATAATAATAGTAGAATTAAGGGTGTAGATAGTTTGTCTACAGCCTTATTTTTTTATCCCGCAAAGGAGAGAGGATGCTATGTCAAAAAAGTATGTAATGGCACTGGACCAGGGTACTACCAGCTCCCGTGCTATCATATTCAACAAAAAGGGCGAAATCGTAGCAAAAAGCCAAAATGAGTTCACTCAGTACTACCCTCAAAACGGGTGGGTTGAGCATGACGCAAATGAGATATTGTTCTCCATGGTTAGCGCAATGATGGGTTGTATCAGGAATTCGGATATTGACCCACAGGATATTGCCGGTATCGGTATTACCAACCAGAGAGAAACAACAGTAATATGGGACAAGGAAACCGGCAAGCCAATATACAACGCTATTGTATGGCAATGCCGTAGAACAGCAGAATACTGTGAGGAACTAAAAGCAAAAGGTCTGTCTAACTATATCAAGCAGACTACAGGACTGCTGATTGACGCCTACTTTAGCGCCACCAAAATCAAGTGGATTCTGGACAATGTGGAGGGCGCAAGAGAGCGTGCTGAGAATGGCGAATTACTGTTCGGTACCATCGACACCTGGCTGATATGGAATCTGTCCCATGGCAAGGCGCATGTTACCGACTACTCCAACGCCTGCCGTACAATGCTGTTTGATATTGACAGACTATGCTGGGACGAAAAGCTGTGCAAAGAGCTGGATATTCCTATGTGCATCCTACCGGAGGTTAAGCCATCCAGCTGTGTATATGGCAATGTATCAAAAATTACCGGTATTGAGGAACTGGCCGGCATACCAATCGCAGGTGCAATCGGTGACCAGCCGGGTGCACTGTTCGGTCAAGGTTGCTTCGACAAAGGCCAGGCTAAGAACACATACGGTACCGGCTGTTTTCTGCTGATGAACACCGGCGAAGAAAGAATAGACAGTCGCAGTAATCTACTGTCAGGTATTGCTTGGGGTCTGGACGGAAAGGTTACATACGACCTTGAAGGCTCTGCATTCAACGCAGGCTCAGTAATCAAGTGGCTGCGTGACGAACTGGAGCTAATATCCACTGCTCAGGAGTGTGACGAACTGGCAGAGCAAGTACCCGATACCAACGGACTGTACCTTGTACCGGCATTTACAGGACTGGGCGCTCCATACTGGGATATGTATGCCAGAGGAATTATGGTAGGTATCACCCGTTCTATAAATCGCAAGCATATATGCCGTGCCGTACTGGAGAGCATAACCTACCAAATGACCGACCTGCTGGAAGCTATGATGAACGACAGCGAAATCAAGCTGAAGGACTTGCGCGTTGACGGTGGTGCCAGCGTGTCCGACATTATGATGCAGATGCAAGCAGATATGACAGGCTGCAATGTGAACAGACCGGTTAACAGAGAGGCCACAGCCCTAGGCGCCGCATACCTGGCAGGTCTGGCTACAGGAGTATGGAAGGATACTGCAGAAATTGAGGCCAACCGCCAAGTGGACAAAATATTTGTGCCGTCCATGGCAGAGGATTTGAGGAATAAGAAGTACTCCGATTGGAAGCGAGCAGTAGAACGCTCCCGAAATTGGGAAAGATAAAATATTGATATTACAAAATATTGTGATATAATAATATAGAATAAAATATAAGGAGATATAAAAATGGGAAAAGTAGTGTGTCCATGGAACTTAATCACTGATTTTGTTACTGATGCTTTTGTTGGCTACGGTGTGCCAAGAGAGGATGCAGAAATCTGTACCGATGTTCTGCTGGAATCAGACAAGAGAGGTATCGAGAGCCACGGCTGTAACAGATTCAAGCCAATATATATTGACAGAATCGTGGCCGGTATTCAGCAGCCCACAACTAATTTTGAGATTATCAAGGAGACCGAAACAACAGCCGTTGTTGACGGTCACGACGGTATGGGACAGGTAATTGGCAAGAAGGCTATGCAAATGGCTATCGACAAAGCAAAAAAATACGGTCTTGGTATGGTAGCAGTACGCAACTCCTGTCACTATGGTATAGCAGGATACTATGCAACACAGGCAACACAGCAGGGATGTATCGGTATGACCGGTACCAACGCAAGACCTTCCGTCGCTCCCACATGGGGCGTTGAGGGTATGTTCGGTACAAACCCATTTACCATCGGTATCCCTACGGACGAAAAGTTTGACTTTATCTTCGACTGTGCTACATCCATCACACAAAACGGCAAAATAGAATACTATGAGAGAATCAAAGAGGATGTACACCCGGGCACAATCATCGGCATTGACGGTGAGGCTGTTGAGGGTGACGCAGGCGTTGCACTCAAGCGTATTCGCGAGGGCAGTGCCGCACTTACCACTTTAGGTGGTATCGGTGAGGCTTTGGGTGGCTACAAGGGTTACGGCTTTGCGCTGACAGTTGAGCTTTTGTCCGCAGCACTTCAAGACGGTCTATACGGCAAGGACCTTAACGGCAAGGATGCTGACGGCAACCTGAAGCCGTATCAGTTGGGTCACTTCTTTATCGCTATTGATGCAGACCACTTCCTGGGTGAGGATGTACTTCGCAAAAAGGCAGGCGACATCCTTCGTTCAATGAGAGCCAGCAAAAAAGCTCCGGACGCTGACAGAATCTACACAGCCGGCGAAAAGGAATACGAAATTTGGAAGGAAAGAGAGCCACACGGTGTTCCTATCAACGAGGCTGTACAGGCCGAGATTAACCAGGTTAGAGACAAGCTGGGCCTCAGCTACACCTTCCCTTGGGAGGACAACTACGTTCCTTACGAAAAGGACGAGAAAATTATCTCCCACATTGAGAATAAGTAAAAAAACAGGGGCAGGATGCCCAAGGTATCCTGCTCATATTTTGCGACTACATAAATAATTGCCGTCTAAATTTGCCTGGGCATAATTTAAGACAGCTAAATTCACATCACGCCTTGTTCGGCTACAACAAGGGTTAAAACGTGATTATTAATTACTACTTGTAGCCGGAAAGGCAAAGAAAAACTATGGATTACAGAAAAGTATCACTGCAAAAGCATTATGACTGGCAGGGCAAGTTGGAGGTAACTGCTCGCGCCAAGGTTAATGACAAGGATAGTCTGTCGCTGGCGTACACACCGGGTGTTGCAGAGCCTTGTCTGGAAATTCAAAAGGACTACAACAAAAGTTGGGAGCTTACACGCAGATGGAATATGGTGGCAGTTATAACTGACGGTACTGCTGTACTGGGCTTAGGTGATATCGGTCCCGAGGCAGGTATGCCTGTTATGGAGGGCAAGTGCGTACTATTCAAGGAGTTTGGCGATGTTGACGCATTTCCTCTTTGTGTGAGAACAAAGGATGTTGACGAGTTTGTAGAAACTGTTTACAACATCAGCGGCTCCTTTGGCGGTATCAACCTGGAGGATATTGCTGCGCCAAGATGCTTTGAGATAGAAGAAAAGCTCAAGGCAAAGTGCGATATTCCTATCTTCCACGATGACCAGCACGGCACTGCAGTAGTTGTATCAGCAGCTCTTATCAACGGCACAAAGCTTATTGGCAAGCCGCTGAGTGAATGCAAAGCCGTCATCAACGGCTCAGGTGCTGCCGGCATTGCTATTGCAAAACTGCTTATGACTCTTGGACTTAGGGATGTCATCCTATGTGACAGAACCGGCGCTATCTACGAAGGCAGAGAAAACCTTAATACATCCAAAGCAGAAATTGCAAAGCTTACCAATCGCGAAATGACCAAGGGCTCCCTAAAGGACGCTGTGGTAGGCACAGACATCTTTATCGGTGTATCTGCACCGGGCGTACTGACACAGGAAATGATTAAAACCATGAATCCTGACCCTATTGTTTTGGCTATGGCTAACCCAACACCTGAGATTATGCCGGATGAGGCAAAGGCTGCCGGTGCAAAGATTGTAGGCACAGGTCGCTCCGACTTTCCTAACCAAATCAATAATGTTGTTGCATTCCCCGGTATTTTCCGTGGTGCATTGGATGTGAGAGCATCAGCCATCACCGAAAATATGAAGATTGCCGCTGCTTATGCAATCGCTTCCCTTGTTGATGATGACAGGCTGGAGCCCGACTATATTCTGCCATACGCATTTGACGAGCGCATCAAGGACACTGTAGCAAAAGCAGTTGCCGACGCTGCTGTAAAAGACGGAGTAGCAAGAATATAACAAACTAAAAATAAAGATGGTACAGTTGATTCTGTACCATCTTTTTTGTTGCGCTGTTTACAGTCCTGACAGGTATGATGCACCGGTGTAAGCCGAAAATCCTAATACACCCACCAACACTACAACTATTAACCACATAATAATGCAGGCTTTCAGAAAATTCTTTTTGTTTTTATTTGTGTCCGGCGATAACAGCCATACCACCCAACAAATCACATTAACCACGGGAATTGCCGACAGAATGAACATTCCTAGGTATTGACCAACCGACAGCACCTCGCGAGTAGAATCATACATTGGATACTGTGGCGGCATATACTGAGGCGATTGATACTGATACTGATTCTGTTGTTGGGACGGTTGGTTGCCCTGCTGTGGCGGTTGATAATACTGATTGTCCATAATATATTCTCCTTTACTTTATTACTATAGTATATATACTGTTTTGGTCAATATCTATTTTTGATAGAAACGGACCGGTGCTCTCCACCAACTCATCATCTTGGCAGGAACGAATAACAGTCATTGTGTGGTAACTACCGTCAATATCAATGGTGGTTGGACCTTCCTCGTTAACTACAACCAAAACTCTGCTGTTATCCGGAGTAACAAACCCAAAAACATTAAAGCTATTATTGTCCCGGGTTGGGTGCAGACCTAGGTCAAGCACCTTTGAGCCTACGGGTATGTATTTTGTATAATGTGCCAGTGCATAATATCTTTTGGCAATATACCAGTCAGAAAAATCGTCGTTGGCTGTAATCAAGCCGTCGCTGTAATCCTTGCCGTCATCCTTAACAGCGAATTGATTGACGGCCACCCAGGATGTCCAACTTTCGCATCCGGCGTATGCCAAATCCTGGCCGATAATACGAGCAGTGATTAACGCACCCTTAAAGTCCTCTGTGTGGCTCTTGTTAGGCAACTCACACCATTCGCTCATATCCACCCTAACCGGACATCGGGGCAAAATAGTGTTAGCAAATTCATACCTAGTCTCCGGCTTGCTGTCGCAATGATAGGAATGAACAGCCACCACATCCAGCACACTCATTACGGTCTCGTCTTCAAGTAAGGGTTGTAGATAAGCCATAGTGTCCCCAAGGTATTCCCCGCTCTCCGGACCATAAAGTTTGACATCCATACCACGCTCAGTAATAGCCCTGGCGAATAGGTTGAATATATGCCTAACCTCCTCCGGTTCATAATGACATCCCTCCTGCCATACATGGGTGCCGCCCCATTTCCATTGGGGCTCATTGATGGGGCTGATGTATTTTACCGGCAGCCCATCATCAATAAAATGCTGAGCGACGTCCAACACATAATCCACAAAAGCGCCGTACTTGGACAACGGTATATTGCATTGATGGTACAATAGCGAGCCGGATGCTTGACCTGATGAACACTGACTGTAATGAGGTGAATTACAAAACAAAATCAAAGTGTCAACAGTGCCGTAATCAATACAACGCTTCATCATATCAACAGCATTTTTGTCCCTGGAAAAATCCCAGGAGTATTCCTCCGTTTCCTTATCAAAACGGAGCATGCTATCGGTGCGACGCCAGGGATTATCAACACGGCAGTTGTCAAGGTCTGTACCGCCGCCGATATTGTAGCGATATATATTTAGGCCCAACCCCTCCTTGGAATAAAGCAGACGGGCAATATCCGGTGCAGTCTCGCCTTGACAGTACTGACTCCACCAACAGGAGGATGTGCCCCATCCCTTAAGGGTTTGACACTCTTTGGCTGATGATAAACCGATTTTCATACTATCACCTCGATAAATTCAGTATAAAATATGCCAACAGAAATGTCAACAATATATAATGTATATAATATATTAGCACTCAATGTCGCAGAGTGTGAATTATATGTTAACATTCTGTAAAACTGAAAAAATATTTAATAAAAGTGTTGACAAATTTGCACTTTGGATATAATATTAGTTATAGAGTTAGCACTCACATAGCGAGAGTGCTAGACCACAGAAAACAACAAGGAGGAGCAACAATGATTGGCGAAAGACGTTCTGCCATTCTGGGATTGATAATAGACCACTATATCAAAACCGGCGAGCCAATTGGCTCAAAGACAATGTGCCAGCTGTTGCCCTACCCTGTTAGCTCAGCGACTATTAGGAACGAGATGGCTTATCTGTCCAATATTGGATTTCTGGAGCAACGCCACACCAGTGGCGGCAGAGTACCAACAAAGGCTTCCTACAGATACTATGTGGATAACCTTATGCCTGCCCGGAAGCTGAGCATATATGAACAACAACGGATTGATGAGGTGTTAAGTGTAAACGCCTCCGACCCGGAACGATTATTGGCAGATGCAGCTAATCTGCTGGCAGACACAACAGGCTGCACAGCATTTTACAGTACTGTACGCGACCCATACGATTGTGTACAAGGTGTGGAGCTGATACCTGTCGGCGATAACAAGGCAATGCTGGTAGTACTTAGCGTAGGTGGAAAAATTCGTTCCTCCCTATGCAAGCTCAATTGTCCTGTGGACAATAATTTTAAGGCATTGTTTTACAAAATCAGCCAAGAGTATTTTGTGGGTGTACCGCTGGTTGACATCGACTTGTCATTAATACAATCCACAGCCCCTGCACTTGGAGCCAAAATATTCGATATGTTGCCAATACTGTCCTCTCTTTGTTCTTTATGCAAGGAAGCGGCAGCCGGAACATTGGCTATCACAGGCGAAACTAATTTACTGTCACAAGAAGAATTGGGTACCAGCGTTTACAATTTGCTGACCCTATTAGCAGAAAAGAAAAAGTTAGAATTACTGCTAACGGAATTTGCAAAAACTAATATAGAAACGAAATTACTGCTTGGAGAAGAAAACCCGGTATACGAATTACGCAACACCTCAATGGCAATAGCGAAATTCATATACAACAACAACCAAGTGGCAACTCTGGGCATAATCGGCTCGCTAAGAATTGATTATAGTTCTATTCTCCCAAGAGTAGATTATATAATAAATACGGTATCGACCTACCTAAAGGAGGGTGGAATAAAATATGAGTAAAAAAGAAAAGAACACTGCACCAACGCAGGAAGAAAACACTGAGGCCGAAGCTACAGTTGAGGAAGAAAAAAAGGAACCTACTCTGGAGGAACAGCTGCAAGATACAAAAGACCAGCTACTCCGTACAGCCGCAGAGTATGCCAACTTCCGTGCGCGCAGTGCCAAGGAGAAGGAGCAGACCTACTCCAACGCAAAGGGCAATATCGTTGCAGACATTCTGCCAAGCATAGATAACCTGGAGCGTGCGCTAAGCCAAGAAAGTGCTGATTACGAATCACTAAAGAAGGGCGTCCAAATGACAATGGACTCACTTATGGCTGCGCTTGAAAAAATGGGAGTAACCGCCTTTGGCGAAGCCGGTGACAAATTTGACCCCAACTATCACAATGCGGTAATGCATATTGAGGACGATAGCTTGGAAGAAAATGTAATCACTGACGTATTCCAAAAGGGCTACAAAATAAACGACAGAGTCATAAGACCGGCAATGGTCAAGACTGCCAACTAAATTATAACACAAAAGGAGATAAACATTATGGCAAAAATTATTGGTATTGACTTAGGTACAACAAACAGCTGTGTATCCGTTATCGAGGGCGGAGAGGCTGTAGTAATTGCAAACGCAGAGGGCACAAGAACTACCCCATCAGTTGTTGCTTTTAGCAAAGACGGCGAGAGAATGGTAGGCGCCGTTGCAAAGCGTCAGGCTATCACAAACCCTGACAGAACAATCTCATCAATCAAAAGACACATGGGATCTGACTATAAGGTAACAATCGACGACAAAAGCTTCACTCCACAGGAGATTAGCTCCATCATCCTGCAAAAGCTAAAGGGTGATGCAGAAGCTTACCTTGGCGAAAAAGTAACAGAAGCTGTTATCACAGTTCCTGCATACTTTACCGACGCACAGCGTCAGGCAACAAAGGATGCCGGCAAGATTGCAGGTCTTGAGGTTAAGAGAATCATCAACGAGCCAACCGCTGCTGCACTTGCATTCGGTATCGACAAGGAAGACGACCAAAAGGTAATGGTTTACGACCTTGGTGGAGGCACCTTTGATGTATCCATCATCGAGATGGGCGACGGCGTACAAGAGGTTCTTGCTACCGCAGGTAATAACTGCCTGGGTGGTGACGACTTTGACAAAAAGATTATGGACTGGATTGTTGCAGAGTTCAAAGCACAGAACGGCATTGACCTATCCGGCGATAAGATGGCTATGCAGAGAATCAAGGAAGCTGCAGAAAAGGCAAAAATTGACTTGTCAGGCATGACCACAGCACAGATTAGCCTGCCATTCATCACTGCAGATGCAACCGGTCCAAAGCACATGGAAACAACTCTCACAAGAGCTAAGTTCAACGAGATGACAGCCGACCTTGTAGAAGCTACTATGGGCCCTGTTCGTCAAGCAATGAAGGATTCCGGTCTTACAATGAACGATATTGACAAGATACTTCTTGTTGGCGGTTCAACACGTATCCCGGCTGTACAGGAAGCTATCAAGAAGTTCTCCGGCAAAGAGCCATTCAAAGGTATCAACCCGGATGAGTGCGTAGCTATGGGTGCTGCACTACAGGGCGGTGTCCTGGGCGGCGACGTTAAGGGTCTGCTGTTGCTGGATGTTACTCCACTGTCACTGGGTATTGAGACAATGGGTGGCGTAAACACTGTTATCATCGAGAGAAATACCACAATTCCAACAAAGAAATCACAGATTTTCTCAACCGCTGCTGACAATCAGACCTCTGTTGAGGTACACGTACTCCAGGGTGAGAGAGAGTTTGCAAAGGATAACAAAACACTGGGTATGTTCCATCTTGACGGCATCCTCCCTGCTCGTCGTGGCGTGCCACAGATTGAGGTTACCTTTGATATTGACGCTAACGGCATTGTTCATGTATCAGCTAAGGACCTTGGCACCGGCAAGGAACAGCAAATCAGCATTACAGCATCATCAAATATGAGCAAGGAAGATATTGACAAGGCTGTTAAAGAAGCTGAGCAGTTTGCTGAAGAGGATAAGAAAAAGAGAGAAGAGGTTGACCTTCGTAACAACGCTGACCAGATGGTATATCAGACCGAAAAGATGCTATCCGAAGATGGAGACAAGTTCTCTGCTGACGACAAGAGCGCACTGGAAACAAAGGTTAACACATTGAAAGAGGCGCTAAAGGGCACAGACAACGAGGCTATCAAGTCAGCTCAGGAGGATTTGACAAACAAGTTCTATGAGGTATCCCAAAAACTCTACGAGGCTGCTCAGGCTGCTCAGGGTGCACAAGCACAGGCACAAGCCGAGGAGCCACAACAGGATGCCGGCTACACCGATGCTGACTACACTGAGGTTGATGACAACTAATAGCCAAACACAGCTGCCGATTCCTACTGCTGATGCAGTAGGATATTGGCGATTATAATACTAATACACATATTTGGAGGCAAAAATGCCTGAAGAAAAAAGAGATTACTACGAAGTCCTGGGTGTAAGCAAAAACGCAACCGAGGATGAAATCAAAAAAGCATACAGAAAGACCGCAAAAAAGTACCATCCGGACCTTAACCCGAACAATGCCGAGGCAGAAGCAAAATTTAAGGAGTGCAATGAGGCATACGAAGTGCTGTCCGACCCACAAAAAAAGCAGAGATACGACCAGTTTGGATTTGCCGGAGTTGACCCTAATTATGGCGCCGGAGCCGGAGGTGCAGGTGGTTTTGGCGGTGGATTTGGCTTTGACGGAGACATTGATCTAGGCGACATATTCTCCTCCTTCTTTGGTGGAGGAGGCGGATTTGGCGGTGGCAGAAATCCTAACGCACCACGCAAGGGCAACGACATCCAAAGCGCGGTATCCGTAACCCTTGAGGAAGCTGCAAAAGGATGCAAAAAAACAGTAGAGGTATCCAGAGTTGAGGACTGCTCACAATGTAACGGCACCGGTGCTGCACCAGGCAGTTCACCGAAAACCTGTCCCGAATGTCAGGGTCGCGGTGTTGTCAACATTCAGCAGCGCACAGCCTTTGGCGTAATGCAAACCCAACGTACATGCAGCCACTGTGGAGGCAAGGGTACAATCATCGACAAACCATGTACAAAGTGCGCGGGCAAAGGCAAGGTACGAAAGAAAACTAAAGTTGACATTAATATACCCGCCGGTATTGACCATCGCCAAGTAGTCAATGTTCGCGGCTATGGTGATGTGGGTCTCAACGGGGGTCCTGCCGGCGATTTGAGAGTTGTAGTAAATGTCAGCAACAGAACAGACTTTGAACGTGACGGATACGACCTATGGTATGAGAAACACATAACCTTCGCTCAGGCTGCACTTGGCGTCGAAGTTAGAGTACCAACACTTGATGGTGATGTAAAATACAATATCCCGGCCGGCACACAATCTCACGAGGTGTTCAAGCTTAAGAACAAAGGCATCCAAAAGCTCAACAGCGTGGGAAAAGGCGACCTGTATGTGCGTGTTATTGTTGATATTCCTGTTAATCTAACTTCTGAGCAAAAAGCTTTGCTAAAGCAATTTGACGAATCATATACACCGAAGAACAACGGTAAGGAAGGCTTTTTTGACAAGTTCAAAAAGAAATAAATTTAAAAGGAGCTGTAAAAAAACAGCCCGAATAAAAAATCGACTGCATTCTTTCCGAAA